>NZ_JASFYE010000005.1:0-37280 GCF_030055425.1 Methanothermobacter sp. | reverse complement strand
GGTCTGCTTTTTCCTTTTTTTGAAGATTTGAGAAGAAGTATAAGGGTTATTACCTGTAATAATAAACTCCGTTTATTTATTTGAGAAAAATGTAAAGGCTTTTTAAGATTTTGAGGACCACAACTCTTTTGTTTACATAACTGATACGGCCCATCCTTCCGTCATGGAACCGATATGCATATATATTGCATGTCGATAAATTATGTCTGTTGTAAAGGAGGTTCCAGGCATGGAGAAAAGATACGTTGCTATGGCTGCTCTTATTGCAGTGATCATAGGGGCAGCCATTTATGGGATATCAGACAATGGAAACAGGCAGATACTCAGAATATCCACAACAACAAGCCTTGAGGATACAGGGCTCCTTGAGAGTGTGGAGGCGGCATTCGAGAAAAAATACCCTGACATCGATGTGCAGATAGTTTCAGGTGGTACGGGTATAGCCCTTGAAAGGGGAAAAAGGGGTGACGCCGACCTCGTCATAGTGCACGATAAAAAGAGAGAGGATGAGTTCATAAGGGAGGGTTACGGTACAGAAAGACACCCCTTCGCCTACAACTACTTCTATATCGTGGGACCAGGGAGCGACCCCGCTAATATCAGTGAAGCTAAATCTGCAGAGGACGCATTCAGGAGGATCCTTGAGGCAGCAGCCAGCAACCCCTCTGTGAAATTCGTATCAAGGGGGGACAACTCCGGCACCAATTCAAGGGAAATAAAGATCTGGAAAAACGTAACAGACTACAACGCAACAGTCAATGGCTCAGCATGGTACATTGAAACCGGGAGCGGAATGGGCGACACACTCAGGGTTGCAGACCAGAAGGGCGCCTACACACTCACAGATTCAGGCACATACCTTGCCTACAGAGGGAACATCACACTTGTGACATACCTCACACAGGATAAGGCGCTACTGAATGTCTATGCAGCAATACCCGTGAACCCAGAGAAGGTGAGTGGTGTGAACAGGGAGGCTGCAGAGAAATTTGTTGACTTCCTCCTGAGCGATGAGTGCCAGAAACTCATAGCAGATTACGGAAAGGATAAATACGGTCAGCCACTCTTCACAGCCCTATTTGGAGGGGATGAACCAAAAAGCTAAATAGGAATACTTAATGATTTACTTACAAATTTAACTGATTTTAATTTTCCAGGGGATGCTGATCATTGAACGAGATAGTAACTGGATTCTTAAGGGCCATTGAACTCATGGCATCACTTGACCCTGAACTCATTGACATAACAGCAAGGACACTCATGGTTTCAGTCTCATCCACGGTCCTGGCATCTCTAATTGCGGTGCCGGCAGCGGCGATGATTGACCTGCGGGAGTTCAAGGGAAAGAGGGCCCTCCTTAACATCATACAGACCCTCTACAGCATCCCCACCGTACTTGTGGGCCTCTTTGTATTCCTGCTCATCTCACGCTCAGGACCCCTGGGTCCGCTCAACCTCCTCTTCACACCTGCCGGTATGATACTCGGCCAGACCATACTCATCCTCCCGCTGGTCACAGGTTTCAGCATCACAGCCCTCAGAAGTGTTAAACCGGAGCTCAGGGACCTTGCAAGATCCCTGGGCGCCACCGAGTTCCAGGTTATGGTGAGGGTCCTGGAGGAGGCAAGGTACGCTGTCATGGCAGCAATCATCCTGGGATTCGGGAGGGCAATCTCAGAGGTCGGAGCCGCCATAATGCTCGGTGGAAACATAAGGGGCTTCACAAGGGTCATAACAACCGCCATATCACTGGAAACCTCAAGGGGGAACCTTGAGCTCTCAATAGCCCTGGGGATAATACTCCTGATAATATCACTGGCCGTTAACACGGTACTGAACCACTTCCAGGAGAAATAATCATGAACGTGCTTGAACTCCACAGCATAAGGAAGGCCTATGGGGATGTGAGGGTCCTGGATGATGTGAACCTTGAGGTCAGGGAGGGTGAAACCCTCGGGATCATAGGGCCCACAGGGGCGGGGAAATCCACACTCCTACGTATAATAAACCTCCTGGAAAAGCCTGACAGTGGCGAGATAATCTTCCAGGGCGAAAACGTGGCTGAGAAGAGGGAGGTGGATGTCAGAAGGAGGATGGGCATGGTATTCCAGAACACCCCGGTATTTCGTGGTACCATAAGGGAGAGCATCCTCTACGGTCCCCATGTGAGGGGGATGAAACCGGAGGTCCGGGAGGTCCGGGAGGTCCTTGAACTGGTGGACCTTGAGGACGCCTCAAGGAAGACCACTGAACTATCGGGTGGTGAGAGGCAGCGCCTGGCACTTGCCCAGGTACTCATAAACCGGCCTGAACTTGTGCTCCTGGATGAGGCAACATCCAGCCTTGACCCTGTATCCACCAGGAGGATGGAGGAGGTCATAGCTGAACTTGACGTTACAGTGATACTCACAACCCATGACCTCATCCAGGGCCAGAAGCTCTCTGACAGGATCGCCATACTCAACAGGAGGATCCTCCAGGTGGGTGAACCCTGGGAGGTCTTCAGGAGGCCGGCGAGCCGGTTCGTTGCAGAGTTCGTGGGTGCAGAGAACATACTCAGGGGGATGGCCAGGGTAACCCCTGACGGTGTAACCATCATAGAATGTAACGGTGTGAGTATCTACTCGTCAGAGGAGGCCGAGGGCATGGTTTCAGCCACCGTGAGGCCCGAGGATATAACCATATCATGGGGGAGGGTGAATTCAAGTGCACTGAACCAGCTCCGCGGCACAGTTAAAGCGATACGTGATTCAGGCTCCCTCCAGGAACTGGAGGTCAGGTGTGGCGGTGAGACACTCACTGTACACCTGACAGCGAGGTCACTCCATGAGATGGGGATCACCACAGGCTCAGAGGTCTGGCTTGAATTCAAGGCATCTGCGGTCCATGTAATCAGATGAAGCGCCTTGGGTCGGTTTCGATGTCCACTACCACAGGTCCCTCTGTTCTGAGGGCATCTGAAACAGCATCCTCCAGTTTGTCTGGTTCGGTGACCCGGATTCCCCGGCCACCGCAGTTCTCAGCGAACCCTGCGAAGTCACAGTTCTGGAGTTCGGTCTGCCAGGTGGGGAAACCCTCAACCAGCTGCTCCTGCATTATCATCCCGAGGCTCCTGTTGTTGAGTATGAAGACCTTCACAGGGAGATGGTACTTCACAGCGGTTAGAAATTCAGCCATGACCATGGAAAACCCTCCATCACCTGTTATACATGCAACCTCCCTGTCAGGGAACTCCAGCTGCGCCGCAATTGCAGCCGGAAGCCCGAATCCCATTGAGCCAAGGTACCCTGAGAAGAGGAGCCTCTGGGTGCCCTTCATCTGGAAGTTCCTTCCAAACCACCAGCCGTTCTCACCAACATCAAGGGATATGATGGCCCCCTCATCAAGGAGGTCATTGAGGACAGCCATTATGTACTGTGGCCTCAGGGGCCTTGAGGATGAGTCTATTTCAGATTCAAGAAGGGCCAGCCACCTCTCCCTGAGTTCCCTGAGCTCTGCCCTGTAGGACTCCCTCCTCCTCTCGCGGGTCATGGAGAGAAGCTCGGGTACTGTGAGTGAGGATCGACCCTCAAGTCCCATCTCAACCGGGTGGCGCCTTGCGATCATGAGGGGGTCTATGTCAATCTGCAGGATCCTCCCAGGGGGTAGCTGGGTGAGGTCAGAAAAGGATGACCCTATAACAATGAGGAGATCCGATTTCCTTACGGCCTCGGCCGCCGCAGCGGACCCCAGGCTCCCGTGACAGCCAAGGTAAAGGGGGTGGTGGTTATCAACAACCCCCTTGCCCCTGAATGTGGTCACAATCCCGGCCCCTATCCTCTCTGCAAGTTCAACAACACTCTCCGCCGCTTCAAGCGCCCCGAATCCAGCGATTATGATGGGGCGCTCTGCAGAATCAATTAAGGATGCAGCATTCTGTAAATGGCGTCTGGGTGCGGTCACAGATACCGGGGCGATCGAACCGGTGAGTGGTCTTACACCGGCAGTGCACTCCATTGTCTGGACGTCCCTGGGGACATCAATATGTGAAACACCCCTCTCGATGATGGCGTGTTTCAGGGCCTCCCTTACAATCTCCGGGGTCTCATCGGGGCTTATGAGGGTCATGTTGTACACTGTCAGGGACTCGAAGAGGCTGTGCTGGTCTATCTCCTGACTTGCACCTGTCCCGATCCTGTAGGTCTCAACCTGTCCTGTCACAGCTATAACCGGTGCCCTGTCAAGGGCCGCGTCCAGAAGCCCGGTTATGAGGTTCGATGCCCCCGGGCCGGCGACTGCCATGCAAACCGCAGGGTTTCCTGTGAGTTTGCCATAGGCTGAGGCCATGAATGCCGCCGATGCCTCATGGCGTACCTGTATGTACCTCAGGTCACTGTTCCTTCTTATGGCATCAACAAGTCCCAGTGTTGAGGTTCCCGGGATCCCGAAGATGTACCTCACACCCCAGGCTGCAAGCTGTGCTATAAAGACATCCGAGACCGTTCTCCCTGTTTCCCTGGCCCTGGACCCCAGCCTCACAAACGCGTCCTTGGGCGCGTTGCAGACCGGGCAGCGCCATTCAAGTGGGAGTGAGTCGAATTCACCCTCATGTTCCTCATGGAAGATGTAATTGCATACCGTGCACCTGAAGTCTGCCATTTGAAGCCCTCATTTCACCTTAAGGGTACCCATCACTGGGAACCTTTCAAGGAGTTCCCTGCCATGGGGGGCTTTCTCCAGTTCATGGGTGAGATCCCTTCCTGCACTGTGGATTACCTGGTGGCGCCCATCCCTCCATAGGAAGCTCTCTGATACATCGTAGACCCTGCCGTCGCATGCAACGTATGCGGGACCTGAAATTCCATCAAATTTTCTGAGATCCTCGGGTGTGAACTCCCTCATTCCACCACCAAAGCGCTTCACTTCTGGTCCCCAGTTTCTTTATTAATATCCAGCTGAACTCCCGTATCCCAGCACCCGGAGAGAAGTTATTCAAGGAATTTCCTCACAAAGGGTGAGGTTTCACCGCGCCTCATGAAGTGCCCTGATGGGCCCTCACCCAGGAACTCTGAGAACCAGGACTCATGCTGTATCTCCTCATGGAGTATTGAGAGTGCAAGGTCATAGGTCCTGTGGTCCTTACCGGCAGTTATATTGCATATGTGGGTGTACTGCCTCACAGCGCACCTCTCTGCGGCAACAAGGACCTCAAGTATCTTCATGGTGTCAGTGGTCTTCTCAGGGAGGTATGCGGGGGGGCATCCTGAGATATCATGGAACTCCTTCATATCCTGTGGGAGTTCACCTCCAAGCTCGTATATCCTTGGGACAAGTGCCTCAAAGTGGTTCCGGTCCTCTATCCTTGCAGATTCCGCTATCTCCTTTATCCCCTCACCATCAAGGCCTATCAGGTTGGCCCTGAGTATCGTGTAGTAGTAGAAGGTTGTGAGTTCCGCAGCCGCGTTCTTCACAAGGAGTTCAACAAGTTCATCCACATTTATACCTGAATTTTCAACCATTTCACGGGTAACCCTGGCCATACTATCACCTCTGAATATTATGTATAACATCCCTAATAAAATATGATAGTGAATATTCTTTCAGACCAATTTCTGAAAAAATTTCAGGAAAGTGCCAGGTCAAGTATCATCATGAGAACAAAGCCCAAAAGGGCGGATACAGTTGCAATGTCCGTGTTACCCCCGCTCTGGCACTCGGGGATGATGTCCTCTATCACCACAAATATCATGGCACCAGCAGCAAAGCCCAGGGCGTAGGGCATGACCCCTGAGAATGAGTAAACCAGAATAGCGCCTGCAAGGCCACCAAGGATTTCAACCAGGCCCGATACCTGGCCGTAGGTGAAACTCCTCCACCTGGACAGGCCCTCACCCCTCAGTGGGAGGGAGACCGCGGCCCCCTCAGGCAGATTCTGTATGCCTATACCCAGGGCCAGGGTGATGGGTGCTGCAAGTGCACCTGTGGCTGCAGCGGCCCCGAAGGCAACACCAACCGCAAGGCCCTCCGGGATGTTGTGTATGGCAACGGCAAGGAGAAGGAGCCTGTTCCTCCTCCAGGTCGTGGGGAGCCCCTCTGCATCCTCAGGGTCGCATCCAGGGTGAAGGTGGGGTATGATCTTATCCACACCTGAAAGGAAGAGTCCCCCTGCAAGGAACCCGAGGGCCGGGGGTAACCACTCTGCATATCCGTTGATGGCTGAAAGTTCAATTGCAGGAACCAGGAGAGACCAGAAACTTGCAGCGATCATTATACCCGCTGCAAAGCCAAGTGAGGAGTCAAGGAGTTTCCTCTCAGCCCTCACAGGGAGAAAGACCAGGGCCGCCCCTGCAAGTGTCATGAGCCAGGTGAAGACGGTTGCAAGGAATGCGTTGAGGATGGGGTCTGCGGGGTTCATTGTAGATTGTATGTATGCTGTGACTTAATAATTCTTCACCAGAAAAATTCCATCAAACGGGGAAAACATTAATATATTCACCACCCAATCTATGAAACAGTCACGATGACAGGATCACTCTGCAGGAAAGGGGAGGCATGTACAGAGAACCAGAAGAGAGCCGTTAAGAAGACCGACGGACCACTTGTAATTGTGGCAGGACCAGGTGCCGGGAAAACAAGGGTTCTTGTTGAGAGGACAGCTTACCTTGTTAAAAGAAAGGGGGTTAGCCCGGAGAATATACTTGTTATAACCTTCACAGAAAAGGCGGCAGATGAGCTGAAGTCAAGACTCATAAACTGCGTTGGACTGGACGCCGAACTCATGCAGATATCAACCATACACTCATTCTGCAGCACCATACTCAGGGAGCACCCCGAGGAACATGACCTTGGAGCAGGATTCGAGATCCTGGACGAGGAGTCACAGCTCATGTTCCTAAGGTCAGTCTTCTACAGGATCGGGCTTAACAGTTTCATGAAGATGGGTGAGGTCCATGAGGCAATAGAATTCTTCAACAGATGCACCGAGAACTGTGTGGACCCTGAAGAACTCATGGAGGCCCTCAAAAAACATTACCCTCATAAGAAGAGATACCATGGCATGGCAGCCTGCTACAGCCAATACCTGAATGCCCTGAGGGAGGAAAAGAAGATAGACTTCCCTGGACTTGAAAAGGAGGTTTACATCCTCCTTAAATCAAACGAGGATGTCCTTGAATCTGTCAGAAATAAATACAGGTACATAATGATCGACGAGTACCAGGACACGAGCCCAATCCAGGAGAGGATATTCAGGAAAATAGCAGGGTCCAAATCAAGCATATGCGTCGTTGGGGATGAGGACCAGAGCATCTACGGATTCAGGGGCGCCACCCCCGAGAACTTCATAAGGTTCAGGGACAAATACAATGCAGAGGTGGTTTTCCTTGAGGACAACTTCAGGTCAAGGGCAGGGATAGTGCTCACAGCCGACAGGTTCATGAGGAGGGAGAGACACTACCGGAAAACCATAAAGCCTGTGAGGGATGGCGGAACAGACGTTGTGATACTCAGGAGCCGTGATGTTAACGCCGAGGCCAGGAACATAGTAGCCCTCATAAAGAAACTCAAAGCCACAGGCAAAATCCCTGACTACGGATACGTTGCACTTCTATTCAGGAGTGTGCGCTACCATGCAGACAAGGTACTCAGGGAACTCAGGAGGGAGGGGATCCCCTACATAGTCCGCGGTGACGGATCATTCCTCAAGAGATACGAGATAAGGAGCATGCTCTACTTCCTGGCCTACGTGGACCCCCCCAATTACGATGGTAAATTCAGTGGAAGGTGGGGTGGCTGGTGGAACATATCCATGTTCCGCGGTGAATTCCTGGATTTAAGTAGGGAAACACTGGAGGCCCTTGAATCCCTTGAGAGGGATGTGAAACTCTCGGATTTCAACTCCCTCCAGAAACTGGAGGATGCTGGTATCAGGGGTGAGGATGCAGAGAAGATACTCGGCCTCAACAGGATCAGGGAGGAACTTGAAAAGGGCTCACTTACGGTGCTCCAGACCTTCTACAGGATACTGGAGGTGACAGGTTACCTCAGAAGACTCCTCCTTGATGGTAGTGACAAGAGCAGAGCAAGGATATTCAACCTTGCAAAACTCAGTTCACTCATAGACAAGTATGAAACCATAAAACCAGGTGCCAGGATACAGGACATCCTCTGGTACCTCTACCTCCTCCCCCATCACCTCCACCATGACGAGGCCGTCCTGGAGGACCCGGCCTCAGTGAAGGTGATGACAGTCCACCAGGCAAAGGGTCTTGAGTTTCCTGTTGTGTTCATCTGTTCTGTAATAAATGGAAGGTTCCCGGGCAGAAAAAGGAAGAGGAAGGAACTGGTGCCCATCCCCCATGAACTGCTCCTATCATCTGGAGAACAGGAGGATGAGGACCGGCGGCTCTTCTACGTTGCAATGACAAGGGCCCAGGATGCACTTATCATCTCCACCGCACCCAGAATCAACACGAGGAAGGTGGGGATCTCACCATACATCACCGAGTTAAGGGAGAAGTGCGGTATATACGAGTGTGAGTGCACATCCATTGAGGGGTGCCTTGAGAGGGAGTGGTCAGAGGAGCCCCTACGGATCAACTTCTCGGCCCTCTTCACCTACGATGAGTGCCCCTTCAGGTACATGATGATCTACCATTACGGCTTCGTCTACCCGGAAACCTTCATGCAGCGCTACGGTATCATACTACACAGGTGCCTCGAAGAGTTACACATTGCAATGAAGAATTCAGAGAATATAAACGGGGCATTCATAAGGGAAATCGTTGAAAGGTGCTGGATACCCATGGGGAGAGACGATGAGTTGAAAAAGAGGCGCCTTGAAAGGGAACTCCTCAACTACTACCATGACAGCAGGGACCATATAGAGGAGGTTGTCTCGGTGGAGGAGCCATTCTCCATACCCGACGATGATATAATAATAGAGGGCAGGACCGACCTCATCATCAGGAACTCTGAGGGTGAACTGGAGCTTGTGGACTTCAAGGCCCGGGAACACGGGGGGATTGAGAGGATGGGACTCGAATACCAGCTCAGAACCTACGAGTATGCACTGAGGGAGAGATACAATTTTGAAAGGCTCTCTGCATACGCCATCAGGGACTCCATGAGGATGTCATTTGACTCCGACCCCGACTTCACTGTGAAGGAGAGGATAGAAGAGACAGTTGAGAAAATAAGGAGTGAGTGCTTCGAGCCCCGCAGGAATCAGTTCTGCTCAAGGTGTGTGTTCAGGAACTTCTGTGGGGTATAGCTGATGGAATTTACGCATTTGGGTGATTGGGGTGTTTCTTATGGATTTCACACATTTCTATGATGTTTTACGGGATAACATTAACAGTTACCGTGGAGAATATGAGAGGATAGTGGATTACGCCCCGGATCTCTTCCGGCTGCTGGCTGACGTGCTTAGGAGTGATGAGCTGCTGGGTGAGGAGAGGCTGAGGATATCCGCCGCCATGGGTTACCTGGTGGCCCCCTACGATGTGATACCCGAGGAGATCTATGGTCCACATGGATACATTGACGACGTTTACCTCTGCGCTGTGGTTGTGGATGAGCTTGCATCCCGCCACGGATACGCCTTTCTGGAGGAGCACTGGGCTGGTGATGAAGAACTTGAATCAGTTATTGAAGAGTGCCTGGAGAGGGCCTCAGAGATACTGGGAGAAAAAAGAGGGGAAATACTCTCATATGCCGGTTTCAGGTGAAAAGGTCTACGTTTTATCAAATAACATTACTTTAATATGAAAAACCATTGTTTTAAGAAATTTTATTTTTTTAATCTTAAATTAAAAAATTTTAAATACAGCGAGATAGAATAAAATATTATTATACTAAAGGGGTTCTGGGGGGTAAATCTTGAATGATATTACTGATGGATTCTCCTCTTTAAGAAAAGGTGCATACACTGGAATTGCTCTTTTTATACTTCTACTGAGTATTCTGGCAATGACATGTCCTGTTTCTGCTGCTGAACTCAACGACTCAACAATACCACCACCTGGCATTGACCCATACGGGACAGTGAAGTCCTGGAATGGGGATCCGATAGAAAATGCAACTGTAAGGGCCCTGCAGGATGGTGTGACGGTTGCTGAGAACACCACCAGTTCATCAGGGGCCTACAACCTTATTCTACCCCCGGGCACCTATGAAGTTGTGGCATCAGCCGAAAATTACACCCAATCATCACTTATTCTTGACGTGAATGAACCCCTCGAGGTTAACTTTGAACTTGCATACCCCAACTCCTTCTACGGTACCGTCTATGACACCACCGGCACACCACTGGAGAACGTCATCGTTGAGGTCCGTGACCAGCTGGATGTCACCATTGCAGAGAACTACACCGATTCCGCTGGCAGATATATGGTAAATTATGGAAGATACTTTGATGAACACCCCGGCGTAATACAGGCCTACCTTGCCCTCGTGGCCTTCCGCGGCGACCTCTTCACAGAGAGGTATAACATCCTCATGGACCCTGGTGAATCATCACGCTTTGATCTTGAAATGGAGTACCGCACCACCCTCAGGGGCACTGTGAGGGGCCAGGAAACCCTGCCATCAGGTATCCCTGTAACCGTCCTTCTTGAGGGCGAGAACCGCACAGAGTACACAGACCTCTATGGGAACTTCTACTTTGAATTCAGAGAGGATGAGGTCCCCCTCGTTAGGGGGGTAACGGTGGACGCATACGGCTACCACCCCTGGAGCAGTGACCTTACCCTGCAGCCAGGTGACGACATAACACTTGATATAATCCTGGATGAGAGGACGCTCCTCACGGTTAACGTCACCAACTCAAGTGGGGAGCCCGTTGAAGATGCTGTTATCTCATTCGCTGGAATGGAAGGATACACCGGTGAGGATGGCTCAGTTAAACTGGCCGTCGAGACAGGAGAACTCACCCTTCAGGTTTCACATCCACTATACGCCCCTGAAACCAGGACAATTCAGGTTGATGATGGTGAAAACACCCTCAGCATAGAACTTATAAGATTCGGGCTTCCGGTTGAGGTTAGGGGAACCGTGGTTGATAGGGGAACACCCATTGAGGGCGCCGAGGTTGTCCTTGAATCAGGCTCATTCCGGTTAAGCAGGTACACCAGTTCCAGTGGGGAGTACGCCTTCAGCACAGATGACCACCCCCTCCTCACATCAGGTGTGCCCGTGACACTCACTGTGCAGATGTGGATGTATAAACCCTACGCTGAGACCTTCACAGTCCCTGAAACAGGAGATTACAGGGAAATTGAACTTGAACATGAAACCACACTGGGAGGTTATGTGAGTGACCCCGACGATAACATCGTATACGCGGATGTTACCCTCAGCTACACCCAGAATGGTGAACCTGTTGAGCTGAACGCGGGCCTTGATGAGGGAGGCCATTACCTCTTCTATGGTGTTGGACCCTCAGATACAGGGACATATGACATCCACGCTTATCACCCACTCTACAGGCCCTACCATGCAGTCATAGCCCTGAACATGTCATCTGAAAACGTTCATAACATCGTTATGGGCTACTATGACGGCTCAGCATCCTTCAAGGTAGTGAACTGGGATGGGGAGCCACTGAGTGGAGTGGGGATCCAGCTTGATGGACCCGCCCACCTCTACAGGGTCACCGGGGCGGATGGTGTTGCACTCTTCAACCACATCCCCGATGGCCTCTGGACCTACACCGTGGGGCCCTACGGCTATGTACCGGTCACCGGTAATTTCACAATCACTGATGGTGGCAGTGAGTCAGTGACGGTGAGGCTCATAAGGAAGGGGCTTCCTGTGACACTGCAGGGTCATGTCTATGACTCAATGGGTGCACCGCTACGGGGTGTCAGGCTGTACTTCTGGCCTGAAACACATCCAGGATACACATCCATATGGGGCGAGACGAATTCAGATGGGTTCTACATCTTCACAACCCAGAATTTCCCTGAACTGGTATCAGGCCTCTCAGGTCACCTAAAAACCTACCTGTCACACTACCGTGATGCAGACATCTACATGTTAATGGGTGAGGGTGTCACAACCCGTGACATACAGCTGGACCTCTGGCCCTCAAACATAACTGTTAATGTTACTGACATTAACGGCAACCCTGTGGTGGGTGAAACCGTCTACCTCTATGGTCTGGACACGTTCAGTGGCACCACAGGTGCTGATGGTCTTGCTGTATTTGAACACTGCCCTGCCTCAGACTGGGACATCTCCCTCTACCCTTATAACTACTATTACTGGGACGGCTACTGGTACACCCTCACAGAGGACCGGAACCTGACCATAAATGTTACACTGGTCCCTAACACAGTCCCCCTTGAGATAAAAGGTACTGTGGTTGATGATGTGGGGGTTCCAGTATTCAATGTTAAGGTGGACCTCCTCTACATAAATGCAGACCAGCCTGTTGAATGGAATTCAGTAAGAACAGATTCATCAGGTAGATTCATATGTAACCTCCATGGAACAACAGCCAACCTTATGAGGCTCGTATTCTCAAAGGATGGTTACAGGAACCTTACAGTTGATATACTGCCCTGGGAGTTACCTGTGAACAGAATTTTCACCCTTCAGCTTGATGTGGAGGAAACAGGCAGGGTGCAGGGTTACATAAGGAACTTCCCTGGTGAGCCTCTTTCAGGGATAACCGTCACAGCCTCAAGGGTGGGTTACCCCAGCATCTCAAACACTACAGATTCCAGTGGCTTCTACAGCTTCGACCTTCCAGCAGGGAACTACATCTTCACAGCCTCCAGCCCCACCCACATCCCTGTGAGCAAGGCCACCACTATTGCGCCCAACCTAATAATCCCTGTGGACTTTGAACTGCACCTTAAAAACTCCGTTTATGGTCGGGTGCTCCATGCGAACTTTGAAAGGGACCCCTCACCTCTGGAGGGGGCGCTTGTGGAACTTTTAATGGATGGTACATCAGTTGCATCCACCATCACAGACTCTGAGGGAAGATATGAGATAGCCGCCCCAATATCAGGATCATATAACCTTACAGCAGGATTACACCCGTATGAGCCTGCATCAGAAGCAGTTGATCTCCAGGAAACATCAGCCCTATTCAGGGAGATCATACTGTATCCTGGTCCATACTCAGGCATCCATGGTACAGTAACAGACGCTGTAACAGGTCTCCCGCTGAGTGGTGTCACAGTGACCTTCAGAAGATACAGAGGCGAATTTGTTGACCTTGAACTTGTGGCACTCACCGGTACAGATGGATCATACAGCTTCCAGTCACTCCAACCCTGGATACCCTACACCCTGGACTTTGAAAAACCAGGCTACGTACCTGTAAGGGACCTCTGGTTATTCCCTGAAGTTGGTGAGGATTTTGAACACAACCAGCCACTTCAGCCATTCCTCTCAACTATGATTGAGGGCCAGATACTCTGCTGGGCCGGGCCCCTCCAGGGTGAGGTGGTCCTGGATGGTGCCATCAGTATGATTACAGGCCCCGATGGCAGATTCGAGTTCACTGATATCATACCAGGCTACCACATACTCACAGCATATGTCACTGATAGGGCAGAGTCCGTCTACTTCCTCCTTGGAAACGGGGAGCACCTCCACCAGGATATTGTCTTCAGGACCTTCGTAATGGACAGGTCCCCCTCACCAGGGGAGGTCCTCAGGGAACTCCAGAGTGTGGGTGTGAGGCTCTTCGGTGGAAGGGATGGTGCTGCGGCCACACTGAACCTCTACCCTGGAACAGCCGCCACAGGGACACCGCTACCCGGGATACTCTCATGGACAGGGGACTGGCTCATATTCACGCCCTCCTCAATGCCCCCCAGGGGCCCATGCACAGCCAGGGCTGAGGTGCCAGGTGAGGTAACAGCGACCTGGACATTCCAGTACCTGCCACCGACAGGTAACCCGCCAGTTATCACATCTATTAGCCCCCAGGATGGGTCATTCTTCAGGAAGCCCACAGAGATACCGGTAACGGTATCTGTGAGGAATGACCCTGGAAATGGACTCTCATTTGTTGATTCAAAGATCCTCCTTGATAATCTGCCAGTTGCAACCATGATAACAGGTAACAGCCTCACAGGAAGCTGGGCAATGACAGCGACACTATCAGGCATCTCAGCTGGATGGCACAAACTCACCGCCATCGCAATTGATCCCCAGGGCCTCGGCACATCAGTGGACTGGAGGATCTTCGTGTCCTATGCTTCAGGCCCCACCATAAGCAACCTCAGGGTGACGCCCGCATTTGTACCTGGAAGGGAAAGCATGCATATAACCGCAGATATAAGTGAACCTGTAAGGTCGGTTTCCCTTCTCTTTGAGATACCATCCAACAGTGTTGAACTTGGAGGATTTGAGGATAGAATAGATGGATACTGGAGCGGATGGCTGAGGGACTGGCAGAGGACGTTCATGGCACCCGATGGGGAGATACACTTCACCATCATGGCTGTGGGGATGGATGGGGCATTCTCAAACACACTGGGTGGTTCAACAATCGTCGACACCACGGGACCTGAAATCATATTAACAGATCCTGATGTGATCAAATCAAGAAATACCCCTATCGGAGGCATACTTAAGGACCTTACCGGAATTTTCAGTTTCAATGCAACATCAAAAACCTGCAATGTGACATCAAGCTTTACGGCAACCACATTCACGGTGAACATCTCAGCCCCCTCTGACGGCTACCATGAGATAGTGATGAACGCCACCGACATCCTTGGAAACTTCCGGAGTGTGGTCTACAGGATTCTCATTGACACATCAAAGCCTCTTGTCCAGTTCACAGCTCCAAGGGAGAATAGCACCGTGAGACCGGGCACCTTACTGAGCTTCAGGGTATCAGATACTGGACCATCAGGTCTCTGGAGGGGCAAACTAATGGTTTATTATAACAGAATGTATGACAGAATGCCTGATCCTGTCCCTCAGGACCTGAGGGTACTACTTGACGGTACTGATATAACAGGTAGGCTTCAGTATGGAGGGAGAACATATTCTGATCCTTTAATCTCAGGCATATATGGCTACAATTATAACTATACAGCATCACTTGAATCCATTGAGGTAAAATACAATCCCAGGTTATATGGCTTCCTCAGCGATGGCCAGCACACACTCCAGGTTACAGTAAGGGACAGGGCAGGTAACGAGGAGACATCTGAACTGCGCTTCTCAAGCTTCACCGGAAACCCTGAAATCATAGAAAAGAGTATTGATATGGTCTCAGAGGAAAATGAAACCCTGATTATGGTATTTGATGTGCAGGAGAACTCAGATGGTGGATTCAATAAATTCATCCTTAAGGTGGATGGTTCCACGGTAGCATCGCAGCCCATCATAACCCCTGGCACTCTTCCCTACATGTGTACTGTGAGATATGAGGTTACAGGAAACTTTACAGAGGGCCCGCACACGGTGAGCCTTACAGTTACCGATGGCAGGGGATTCTCAGGGACACTGGACACAGGATTCTATCACCTTGAAAGGACACCTGTAAGCCTACAGAACTTCAATGAGAGGTACATGTACATCCCTGACATCGGGGTGTACTCAGGAAACCACACCCATTACCTGAAAACCAACAGTTCATACTACTTCAAACCTGGCAGCAGCGCCCTTCACGGTTACTGTGCAATGGATGGACCCAGCAACAATCTCCTCGGGAGATACTCAGAAAGATCGGATAACATCATACTCCCAATGGGTGGGCAGCTTGCCTTCACCATAGCAGAGACCCCATATATTAATGTGGCTGATGCAGAATACCTCTCACTGTGGATGACCGATATAGAGGTCATCAACAACGTTTACTGGGGGTGGGGTGGAGGTATACTGGTCTACTTCGACGATGGGCGAGGATACAACCTTCTGGTGAATAACACCAAGGGAATTCGCGGCTTTGACCTCCTAAGCACCCTGAACCCCCCTGCAATACTCTACGTCAGACATGAAGCCCCATGGGTGAACCGGGCAGGTATTGTGGATAACAGTGTCGCATCCAGAAGGGGGGCTGACGGAAGGATATGGAAGAACTACATTGTGAAGATACCCGAGGGCCTTAACACAGCCAACCTGAAGGTGATATTCGTATGGGAGACCGTGAACTGGTTCCAGAACAGCGCGGGTATGACGGTCTCTGTATCATCAAAGATAGACCACGTTGAATTTGTTAAGTCCATAGTGGATTACGTGTACCCGGACTTCGGTGAGGAGGACGTTAAACTCAAACCAACAATATGGGCCCGGTTCAAGGTTCCCCTGGATGCTGCAAGGTTCAGTTCAGATGTCTTCCACCTCAGGAACTCCGCAGGCGGAATCATAAACGGAACAGCCAGCTACGATCAAACCCTGCAGAGGGCCTACTTCACCCCCTTCAGTGAACTTGGGGGTCTCAAAACCTTCACCGGATACGTCAGCCAGGACATAAGGACTATCTATGGGGTTGTACTCCCAAAAATGGGGCCCTACACATGGAGCTTCACAACTGCCCGTGGACAGCCAGCCCTCTGGCAGACTATCAGGTACAATGGAGAGGACTACTGCATATACCTCGTCTGGGGACCTGACTACGCTGGGGGAAAACCAGGCTACCTTTACTCAGGCAATGAACTTGTATCAACCTATGGAACACTCCTGGAGATACAGGTACTCAAGAAGGTTGGAAGCAACTACTATGAGATCGGGGACATGGACCTCAAACGCATGATATTCCAGGCGGCCCAGAGAAAGGCCTTCTACACCACCTTCAATGTCACATCCCCTGAACTCATACCCCAGTCAACCAGGGACTGGATTGAGGACTCCGCAGGAAGCTGGAGCGGCTGGTTACTCTGGGGAATCGCATGGCTGGTCTCAGACCCGGCCCCGATCCCTGACGACGATGAGGTTATAAAGGACATGATAGGCCTCATACTGGGTGATGGATCAACACCAGCCACACTTACAGGGGTTGAACAGGCACTATCCTGGTTCTCAACGGGACTCACCGGTGCAAGTAAAATAAACGATGCCGTGGAGAAACTGAGGGAGATGAAGGCCAAGAAGGCGGGTAACAAGTTTGAGGAGAGTGTCGTGGGTGATGTCCTTGAGATAGCAGAGTTTGTTAAGGGAGAACTTGACTTCCAGAGGGAACTCTGGGAGTACGTCTTCAAGTGCATGTGGCAGCTGAGGGTTGCAGAGAACTACCGTCCACAGCTGACAGCCATCCTCCCATACACATCTGGAGGTACACATGAGGCCATCAGTGAATTCCTATCAGCGAGTATAGACACGGTGAAAAGGGATATAGCTCGCAAGGTGGCTGAACACATAGGTAAAACAACCGTCAGCCTGATCAAGGATGCTGTCCTCGATGTGGTCAGCAAAAACCCCTACGGTAAGATCGTGGTGACGACACTGAAGGTCTTCTTCAAGATAGCAAGCTTCACAAGGTGGGATGATGTCCATGCATCATCGAATGTTGCAGTAGCATACTCGGACGCAGAGTACAGCTTCCACAATGCCCGGGAGGCACTGGTCAGTACCTTCAGGCTTGTATCACCTGACAGAATCACAGTTGATGACGTCACCTACCCTGCGACGGCTGGAAGGCTCTGGTACGGTGCAGGGGGATACTTCTATGATACCCTGCTCAAGATAGCCAGGATAGTGAGGAACTGGCCAACATCCGATAGGAGTTCATGGGACGCCGCAATACCCGTATATGAGAGATATGCCTCAGAGTACCTTAGAAGGAGTGGTAGCTTCATACCCGAGGTTCTATCATCAAACACCGATATAATGCGTCTCCTCCCCCTCATAAAGGGGGGCACCCAGGGTAAACCCTCAAGGATATACCTGGCAGCCTATTCACCTGTGGCACTCCTTGTAACAGCACCTGACGGTCGCAGGATAGGATATGACCCCACACGTCCTGAGGGTCAGAGAATAGTCAACGACTTCGGTGCCAGTGCATTCTACAACAGCCCCTACAGTGAACCACAGGTCATGGTGATACCGGCAGTTATAGGGGAGCTCAGGATACAGGCCTTCGGGGTTGACACAGACAGTTACAGGATAACCGTTGAGGTTCTCGATGAGGATGGAAACCCTATCTCAGGTTCAGAGTGGACCGGTAACATCACCCCGGGTGTCTATAAATTCTTCAGCATCCTCATAGACCAGTACGGTTCAACCTACAAGTACGATGGCAGGGCACCGGTTATCAGGGTTACAGGCGTATCAGGTGGCGGAAGGTACACCGGTACAGTAAAACCCCTCATATCAGTTGACGATGACAACCTTGAGGGGTGGTTCGCAACACTCAACGGCAAACTCTACACAGGGGGACCGGTAAGTTCACCGGGTGTTTACACACTGGTTGTGAGGGCCACCGATGGAGTGAACGTGGTCTACAGTACAGTGATCTTCATGATACAGGGTGCTTCACCGGTGAAGCCACCCGAGGAGGGTGAACACGGCGGTGTAAGGGAGACTGTGATTGCTCATGCGGTGTACACTGTTTCAGGTGCTGTGAGTGAGGTCCCATCCAGGGCTGTGGTACCACCCGCTGAAATGGTTAACGTTACACCCACAGGTATGAGGGGAGGATATGACTACACATGGCTTGCGGTGTCTCTCCTGGTATCTGTGCTCATAATTGGGGTGTACGGGGCCCTTAGAAGGAGGAATACGTGAGGGCTCACCTACCCCACAACTTTGATCCGCAGATCCCGCAGAAGTTCTCATCACCCGTAAGAGCTGTTCCGCATTTATGACACTTTAAATCGATTTCTAATTGTGAACCAGTGTGTTTTTCTATAATTTCACTGTATGCTCCTGATTCAACCCAATCAAGGATTTCAGATGCCCTCATAACAGTCCAGGGATGTGAGGATCCCATGATGAGGAGGGTTTTCCCTACCTTATCAAGGCCATCATAATCGTACCCCTTAAATTCCCTTGCCTGTTCAATGAATTGATCTCTGTCGATCCTGTCGAAAAAAGTCTTAGGTGCTCCTGCAATTTTAATCATGGCGTTTATAACAGCATCTTCATTTTGACATGCCAGGAGTCCTGCCCTGTCAGCGGTGAATTCTGACATTCTATTCCAGTAGAGAAGTGCCAGTTCAAGGCCGGTACTTATGAGTCCACCTATTCCCAGTGTAGCCGTGCCAATGATGTCACCCGCTATGGGTATAATCTCTGCCATGATATGGTACAGCATATGGCCACTTTTGATATGGCCGACCTCATGACCAATTACATATCGCAGTTCATCTTCTGTGAGTAAATCAATGGCACGTGATGTTAAGATGATTATTGGGTTTTCTGATCCTCTGGCAAATCCATTAATCCCATAATCCCGTTTTATATAAAGCTGAGGTATCTTTTTGAGGTGTAGGGTGTTACACACATCAATAAGAATATCATGAACTTCAGAAAAGTGGTTCTCATTGGCCTTTATGTAGCTTCCAGTGTACAGTAAACGAGTATATCTTTCTACACCATGCTTGAATAGCTTACGCGTTAATGTTTCAAGTCCAGGCGTTCCCTCAAGGGCCTGGAGCGCCTGACGATCCAGTGGGTGCTCATATTCACTGGGATGAAGAAGGTTAAGTTTTTTTATTTCACCAGCCATTATATCACCATATTTCTTCCCTGAAAATGAGGGTTCCGCCACATTCACATTTTTTTAAGAATTCTTGAGGATCATCCCATGGTCTGAGCCTGTAGTACCTGTTACATGTATCACACACAATATAACCGCATTCATTTTCCCTCATGGAATTCCCTTTAGAACTTCTTCTCTTAAGGAGAGTGTCTGCAGAATCAATAATCTCATCAAAGGTATTGAAAAATCTGGATTCCAGTTTATAGACTTCCTGTTTAAGTTTATTCTCATAATTAGATTCATCGTTCACTGAGACTACATGTTTAAGTTTATTCTCATAATTAGATTCTTCTTTGTTTTCTGATTTTGATCTTTTTATTGCCAGGGCTTTGCTTATATCCTCAGATGTAGGTTTTGCCTTAACTAATGATTCGCCACAACCCTCTTCGTTTTCTGATTTTGATCTTTTTATTGCCAGGGCTTTGCTTATATCCTCAGATGTGGGTCCCGCCTTAACTAATGATTCGCCGCATTCAATGCAGAATCGCTGCCCGGGTTTGGCATCTGTCCCGCAATGGGGACAACTAGAGGCTACCCTCAGGGTACTGATCCTGTTCCCGCAGTTTGTGCAGAAACGTGATTGAGGGGCTAGCTTATAGCCACATTTGGGGCAGATCTTAATATCATCATGTGATGCAATTTGATCCCCATCAATGTGTAACCCCCTATTTTTTACAAGTGGGGTTCCACAGCTGGTGCAGAATTTAAAACCATTTGGGATTTCCTTCCTGCATTTCGTGCAATAAAGTGTATTCCCTGATTCAGAGTTTCCATTAACCATCCACACCTCCCCTTCAATATTCAGTTTATAATTCATAGTGACTTCTAAAATTATAAACTTTATCGTGGAACTCATCTTGATGTGATGATTTCGACGCTTTCAGTAGTTTAAAAGGAATTAACAAATATTCAGAATAAATATTAGTTTGAGTTGGGTAATGATTAAAAGAGTTTCAAACAAAAATTAAGAACATGTGAATAAATGGGGTGTTCTATTGGATACTAAGGAACTGGGGAGGAAACTGAAGGAACTCTTAAAACTCAAAAATGAACCTGTGGCCATAAAATGGTCCGTCAGGGAGCCAGCAGACATTGAAAGGGAGAATGGTAAATCAAGGTTCTGTGAAAAACTCGTGAAGGCAATGAATGGGGAGGTCTTCTATGCGACCAGTGATGATGAGGAGTGCATGGGGGGTGCGAGGTACACTGGCCTGAGGGATCCATCCGAGTTCCCTGCGAACATGCAAAGCGGCGCCTTCCTTGTACCCATGGGGGTCTACCGGAACATACCGGCGGTGCAGCGCTCATGGAGGGGTAACATGAACATTGAAGCGGGTATCTTCAGGGCCATTATATTCGCCCCCCTTAAACTTGCTGAATACGAGCCAGACGTCATATTCATCCTCTGCAATGCCAGGCAGGCAATGGAGGTCCTCCATGCCAACGCCTATGACTCAGGTTCACATGGCCTCGGGGCCGACTCAGGACCCATATGCAGCTCAATGGCAGCAGTCCCCTACCTCACAGGTAAGGTGACCTATGGATTCGGGGATGTGGGCTCAAGGAGGTACATGGGCCTGGGGGATGATGATGTCATGGTGAGCATCCCCGCAGGTGACCTGCAGCGTATCGTCTCGAACCTTGAGGAGATGAGGACCAAGAAGCTATTCAGGGGTGATAATGAAAAATAAATTACTGCTCAAGGGCTGAGGTGAATGTTCAGGATTCTTCTCGTGAAGGATGGCGATGGTGCTACTGACTTAGGAAAAACTGAGGCGCCATGGCTTCAGTGTGGATGTGGCCACAGATCTTAAAGATGCCAAGAAAAACTGAATCCGAACTGGATCCTCATATACACAACCCCAGAGTGGAGTGGGAATGGGAGCTGGACGAATGTGAAGTACCCCTAATGTATCATCGAATTTGAGGATGAGGGGAGGCTTTTATTAACCTGTCCGCATGGATGTATTGAGAAGCTTGTGGATGATGGTGACCTTAAAAGCTGCATTGATTTTGTAATGAAGATTTTGAGAGATAATAAGTTTGAACTCATCATAGTATAAAATAAAGGAAAGTTGTGAGAACAAGCAGATTATAAATAATCAAAATCAGCATATCCCATTGTATATGGATGCTTGTTTAATGTTGCTAATTTAAGTTGGGGGTAATAAGTAGTTTCTTTTGGTATATCTTCATTTTCTCTGTTTTCTAACCATGCTAAAAGATAATTATAAAGTTTTAAAAATTCATGTATTTCTGCTGATGGCTTATCACCACACAGATTTAAATGATCGTAACAGTCACTAGTAACTTCACTTAAAAGTCCTTCAAGGTACATGTCGAGTGGAGGTTCAAATGAAAGGTCGTCTGGTTTAAAGAGCGGATCAAAGCAAGTACTCAATGACTCTACGTATGGAATATAATCACGATCTATTTCTTTATAGCAATTCTCAAAATAGCCTCTAGAATCAGAGTCAGGAATATGTTTATATACTTCTTCAACAATTTCAATAAATTCTTCAGGTTCTTCTAATACTCTTTTCATCTTTTCTTCATCCACTATTAACATTTTGTCACCGTACTATAAATTTCATTACATAAAAGTTTATGTCATCAAACTATTTTTCTATACAGCTCAGAAGGATTATCAACTATCACCTCTGAAATAGTCTTTTATTGCTCCTTAGGAACTTCCTCTTCAAGCCTCAACTCGTCAGGTAAAGACTAAACAGTGTTTTACTAAATTCAAATCACCAGCATACTTCCTCAACAATTTTTCGAAATCTATATCTGTTCTATTATATAATACTTGTGCAATTCCTTAACTTAGGAGGATCTTTAAGACAAGGTATCTAATCAGATCATAACTTCGTAATAGTGACGTTACGAATCCACATGGTCAGAATAAACACTTGAATAGTACTATTTGAGGAAATTTTATTTAAAATTTTTGATATGTGGAGAGACGTCACGTCTTTCACAGTTTCCTATGTAACTATTAAGGCCTAATCTCACATTTAATTACATAAGATTAGTCTAGCCAATGAAAGGATAGAGACACCTTGTTAGATTTTTTGAGAACCCATTGAACCATCAGCAGAAGAAAAGATAAATTACTTAATACAGGCCCTCCATTTCTTAGTAGACATAGTATTTTAGTAAAAGTTTTAGAAATCAAATAATAATAAGTTCAAGGAGTTTATAAAATGGATAAAAATGAAATAAATAAGTACAAAGAAATGTCTTCAGAAGAAGTCAAGGACGTCCTAATAAACTTGTTATTCCAGGGCTATCAGGCTCTACTAATAGAAGATAATGAAAACAAATTCAACATGTTTCATGAACTCGTAGATAACATTTTAAGAATTTTACCACCTTCAAAACGCCCCGAACCTAAATTAATATACACTCCTGCATTTTTAATGGTTAAAGATTTAATTTTTTCCTCTATTGATGAATTGACATCCTCTGTTAATGAAAATCTTGAATTAACTCAAAGTTATGTCGCTTCAGGTCTTACTTGTGACCTTCATAATCTGTTATACCTTAAGAATACCTTAAATAATTTAGAGGAAGGCAATTTACTTATTGCAACAGCCCAGGTTGATCAACTGATTACTCTTTATGGACAACTCACTTCTAATAGATTAGAAGACTTTTTAGCAATTGAAGAGTTTAAGGAGCTATTTACCGAGATGTTATTTTCTGAGCTTGATGTAAATGACATCATGATTCTTGCAGAGGACGTTCCAGCTCTTGCCGCGTTATTGCAATAATTCTAACATCGATTTTTTTCATTTTTGCTTTTTAATTTTGTTTGATATGGCACATGCTAGAATGTGTTCGTGGGCAAATCCTACCTACAATCCATATTGTCAGAATACACTTGATTGTACTATTGAGGAAAATTTAGAATTTTTAGCGTTCATCATGGAGTTTCCAGGAGAATTCCGTGGGTATGGATCTATATGTATCCTAATTGCAAGAGGATATAGCTCCTCTGAAGTTTAAGCATCAACCTTACAGAATGAATCTATAAGGAATGATATCTTGTTGGCACATCAAAGAGATATATAAACTGAAAAATTATAGAGAAATTTAATACATACATAGCCACATATTATCTTAGACATTTGCGAAAAAGAGGGGGTTTAACTCTTGATTGAGAGTAAAATTACTGAAAGAAGTCTTTATCCAACATTAAAAGAACATCTTGAACAAAAAGGCTTCATGTCAATAACAGAGCTAAAATCCTCTCGTAAACAGGTTGACATACTGTCTAAGAAAAATGGTGAAGATTTTATAATTGAAGTAAAGGTTGGGGATCCTTACAAAAAGTTGTTGGAGGGAATATCTCAAGCCATGAGATACTCCCAGATTTACAAAACAAATAACATAATAGTTATCAATTATCCTCCAGATATACGATCTTGCAACCCTCAAAAACTCGACGAAACAGCTTTAAATACAAATGTAAAGGTCGCTGTTTTCACGGATTATCTAAATGAAATTTGCGAAACTTCTGTCTTTCAGCTATTTGATAAATTGGCTTCAAAAATTGAATCCAAAGCGTCCTCAGAAATTTCGCTTAATAGTGTCATCAAAGTAATTTCAGAGTCCATAGAAGAAATAAACAAAACATTAAGGAACATATCATCAAATGAACTTGAAAAATTAGTAGATCTCATCACCGGGCAATTTGATTTGTTTCTAGCACTATCAGAACTGAAAGAAAAGAATGAACTTAAAGATGTGGCTCTTGATTTAATCAGTTATATAATAACTAACCAAATACTTTTCTACCATATATACTCAAAGAAGTCGGAGAGAGTTCCAGAACTTAAGAGTATAAATTCAATATCGGAATTAATAGCATACTTCGACATTATAACTGACATAAACTTCAAGGTCATCTACCAGATAGATCTTTTATCACTTCTACCTGAAAATGATGAGATCAAAGAATCACTCAACAAAATCATCCAAATACTCAGATTAGCAAGGCCCGAAAAAATCAAACATGACTTAATGGGAAGATTATTCCATGACTTGCTACCACATGACACAAGGAAAATATTAGCAGCATTTTACACTAATCCCATTGCAGCAGATATACTGGCAGGATTAACAATTCAAAAATGGGATGATACTGTAATAGACCCTGCTTGTGGGTCAGGAACATTACTAGTATCAGCGTATCAAGTTAAAAAAAGCAAAAAAAGGATTGGTGATCCTCAAGAAGTTCATAAAAAATTTGTTGAAGAAGATATAACTGGTCTAGACTTAATGCCATTTGCAACCCACCTTACGGCTGTTAACCTGTCCTCTCAGTCTATTAAGACTACAACGGAAAGATTAAAAGTAGGAGTTGTGGATTCACTCAGTCTCTCAAAAAAACTCAATAAATGTAAGGTTTATCGTCTTTCAAGTTTTACAAGAGAGCTGCAAACAACTTTCCATTCCTTCACCCACGAGAAAAGCTTATATTCATACACTTCCTCCCATAATAAAGGGGCAATAACAGCAGACGGGAAAGACTCACAATTTGAAATAGTTAAGGAATCTTTTGATGTGTGTATAGCAAATCCTCCATTTTCAGATAGAGAAAAAATGCCAGAGTCTTATCTAAAAGTCCTAGAATCATACACCAATTTAACGAAAATTTGCGGTTCACAGGTCAACCTCTGGGGTTACTTCTTAGCACTTTGTGAATACCTCGTGAAACCTGGAGGTCACATTGGATTTGTGATACCCATAAATATTTTTAGAGGCCAAGCAACAGAGAAAATAAGGAAATATTTCATTAAGAATTACAAAATCAAATATATAATCAAAGCAGGAATAAATACTTCTTTTTCAGAAAAGGCCCAATTTAGGGATGTTTTATTAATAGCAAAGAAGGAAAAACCATCCGAACGTGATAAAATCCGCTTTGTAATTTTAAATGAAGATTTACATAATCTAACTTTTCAAGATGCAAAAAATATTGTGAAGTATATAAAAGGAGAATCGTTTACAGCAGGAAGAAATTTAGATATGATCGATTATGACTATAAACTCATTAATGAGAATTCTAATAATCTCATGCCATTATTTGGGCTTTCAAACACAGAATCTGGGAAAATTTTAGGAGAATTCCAGTCTTTGATTACCAGAGAAATGGGGCAATTACTAAGGAAATTAAAGAGTAATGAAATTAAAGAGGGGTTCCATGCATCGCCAAGAGGAATATCTGAAATGTCATTCATAACCAACAGTTTTGGAAAAAATAGGTTAAGGCGTTCATTTTTGGTGTTAAAAAAAGAAAAAGAAAACTTGGTGGAATTCTACATAAAAGATTGTCCTGAAAAATTATTTAAAATAAAAAAAGAACATTTAAAACCTGCATTAAGGACATTAACAGACATGAATCGATTTGACATTACAGATACAATGGATTACATAATTACAAAAGAGTTTAAAGGGTGGAAAATAATTTTAAAACTTTCTAGGTTTGAAAATAAGGAGAGATTTAGCTACAAAATTATCAGAAATAAAATGAAAAACAAATGTACGAACATGGTTACAGCACGAAGATTCAGGCCAAACTCAAGAAACACATCATTATTTGCATTCTATTCAGATAAAAAGTTTGTAGCGCCACATACATTTAAGTACATACTATTAGAAGGAACTGAAGCAAAAATAAACACTCTTTGCTTGAACTCTATTCTTGGGATTATTAATCTAGTCCTATTAAGAGAACAAACCACACAAGCCTACACAGATATAATGGAATCAGATCTCATACTCTTTGATATTATTGACACTGCACTGTTAACCAAAAACCAAAAAAAACGCCTACTTAACTTATACAATGAACTGAAAGAGTATGAATTTCCATCACTAATAGAACAGTTTGAAAAAGAATACGAAGGGAGGGTAAAACTAGACACAGAATTCTTGGGAATATTGGGCTTAAATAGAGAATTACTAAATAGAATACTACCTAAAATTTACGAACGCATTGCAAAGGAACTCAAGACTAATTGAACAGCGCAAAAACGTTATTTTATAACCTTATTGATTCAACTACCTTTTTTATCTCCTCATCATTCACATTCCTATTAAAGTCAAAATAAAATAATAACCTTTACCGTTCTTTATCGTATAATAGCGATAACTCGTGCTTGTTACAGTGTATACAGCAGGATTACCATCTATACTCGTATATCCATAATTCAATACAGGTTCTCCAAGCTCAGCCTGAACCTGTTGTGTCTCTTGCAGTTCCTGATCCAAAGTCGCAGGGAATAAAGTGCCAGGTTCAGAGGAAATAAGTCCAGATTCATATGAAAAGGCCATCCTACCATCAGGCGTACGGACCCAGTCATCCTCTATCTCCCAATCCGAGGTATATCAAATGAAACACCAAACTTTGAATCATGATAAGTTTTTGTTGGAAAAATAATTCCAATGGCAAAATATAACAATATAAGAGACACTCCAACAACTACAATTTTTCCATTAATATGCATAACCCCCTTCCTAACTTTGAATTATATACATATAATATATTTAGAGGTATATGTAGAATCTTCATCAATCCCACCCTTGAGGATCTAGAAACTTTCAAATCAGGGTATGAACAGAGCGCAGAGTATATTGGTGAAGAAAAAATTGGAGGAGTAACCTGCTATAAATATAAAGTTGATCATGGAGGAGCCTACATTTTCCAAAAAACATACCGTCTTCCTTCTAGTATACGGTGAAGGATCTGAAGACGTTGCAAAACACATCATAGAAACATTAAATGCAACATACATTATTGAACCCACAAAATCCCCTCAAATATAAAAAAGAAGAAAATTAAGTGATTGTAGATCCGTTTTCATCAAAGTAAAGAGTGCTTATTCTGACAACAGGCGATTTCTGTCTTCCCTTAACTCCTGAAACACTGACTCTGCTTGTTTTAATATCTGTGGTGTTGTAGGTGTTCTCATAGGATATCGTCCTTGACCTGTAATTGGTGTTGTAGGTGTACTGCTTGAATAGTGCAGTGGTGCCGAGCTGGAAGTATCCAAGGCTGAGGTCCCTGCTGAGGCCCTTCTTCAGGTAGAAGTTATAGGTCTTCCTGGTGATTTTGCCGTGGTCATTGATGTTCACATATAAGAGCACCCTGATGGTCACCGCAGAGTTGTTCTTTATCCTCACCTTGAGGGCCTTCTTTGGTATCGCTGCAGATATCAGCGCTGTATCATCGTTGTTCACGGGGTTGCTGTCGTCTATTGCAGGTGAGACCGCAGAGGCGTTCACTGTGAAGTTACCCGCTGAGGCCACCCTGGCTGTTATATTGAGGAGTGCTGTTTCACTGTCTGCAAGGTCACCAATGACCCATACACCGTTACTGTAGGTGCCCCTGTCCACCTGCACATTCTGGACCTGCAGGTTACTAGGTAGCTGCAGGTTGACCCTGGAATTCTGGGCGAC
This sequence comes from Methanothermobacter sp., assembly GCF_030055425.1. Classification (NCBI taxonomy): domain Archaea; kingdom Methanobacteriati; phylum Methanobacteriota; class Methanobacteria; order Methanobacteriales; family Methanobacteriaceae; genus Methanothermobacter; species Methanothermobacter sp. Next base: position 9,157 of record NZ_JASFYE010000005.1, on the reverse strand, counting down.
CTCAGGACCATTGTTCCTGACACGGCAGACCACGTTGACCACGTCACCCTGATAGGCCCTTGCTTTACTCACAGAAAGGTCAAGGTCCAGGTCAGTTCCCTTAACAGCGACTGAGGCACGGGCCATGTTATTGTAAACATTCACATCACCCTCATCCACCTCACGCACTGAAACATAGTCAGAGAGATCACCTGTCCTGTTAACCAGGCACACAACTGTGAGAGTGGCCTCCTCACCAGCATCAAGGGTCTCAAGGATCCACTCCCTCGCCACATCATCAAAGTAACCTGTAGTGTAACTGTAACTCTGAATCACAAGGCCGCCTGAGAAGAAGTTGGCAACATTGATGTTATTCGCGGCATGAGGGCCCCTGTTCTTGAGTTTCACATTGAATGTGACCGTATCACCAAGCCTGGCACTCTGCTTACTGCTGGTCACATTGAGTTCAAGGTCCGCGATCCCCCTGACCCTGAACTTCAGCTGGGCATCGTTGTTGGAGGGGTTCTCATCACCGTCCGCAGTCACATTGGCAGTCACCGTAACGTTTCCTGTCGTGTTGAGGAGGCACACAAGTGTCAGGGACCTCTCCTCATAGGCAGGTATGTCCCCGATCTCCCAGGTACCTGTCTCGAGGTCATAGTATCCCTGGCCTGTATAGTAGTCCTGGAGGACCAGGCCCTCAGGAACTCTGACAGTTGCAACGGCATTCTGCACGTTCTGATTGCCTGCCTTCGCTATGACCTTAACCCTAAGGGTCGAGTTATACACTGGCTTCGTATTGTTTTTATCGAGTTCAACACCCACATCTGCTGCAGCCGATGAACCTGCAAGTATAAAGACCGCGAGGAGTGCTGCAAGCAGAAGTGTTCCATTACGCATGCTATTTTCCACCTCCTGGAGATTTATTCACAGTAGATAACTGCAGGAGGCTTTAAAGCATGCCTTTGGGTACAAACGAGTGTCTTATGTAACCATGCAGATTAACAGATTCATAAGTTACATAAGAATATTAAAAATCGAGCATTGGCCTCCAATAAATCTAATATCAAGAATTTTCAGGTATTATAATCTAAAACATGAAAATACCATTTTAATACTTTTAAATCTTCCATTTAGAGATTATTTCAAAAAATATTTATGAAATCAGGGTTTATAAGTGAAATGGTGATTAAAATGCCGCTAAAAGATATAAACTTAAAAGCTCTTGATGGGAAACTAACGCTCTCACTGAGCATTTTTGTCCTGATACTATCAATGTTTTCATTGATTTTATGGTTAAAAGGACCATCAAGTCTGTTTGAAATAAGACCTTTTCTGGATACAAATCCTGTGATATTCACGAGTTTCATCTTGCTGGCCATCTCAATCATCACAGTGAGGACCTCAATGAAGATAACACCTCTAATCCTCGCAGTTCTCCTGATACTCCTACAGATGAGTGGAAACTGTAAATGCATGCAGGGACTCCTCAACCTCCACCTTCCAGCAACCTGCACCATCACCTCAACAATAATCACAGCCTACGCAATAGCCGTAATCCTGTTCACCCTAAGATACTATTCCGCGGCCCAGATCATCAGCTACACTGCAGGCACAGTGGCATATGCATCATTCCTCTCAAGCATCACAGGCATATCAGAGACCTTACCACAGTTCAGAGTATGCATAACATCCTCTGCAATGATGGTATTCGTGGCAGTAGGACTCCTCAGCACCCACCCATCAAGGGGGGTCGTCGAACCCATATACTCCCACAACATAGGAGGTTACACAGGAAGAATGCTCATCCCAATCATCATAGGCGCCGTAACCATCACATCATTCATAATAATCAGCAGCAAGAAATACCTCCCATTCTCCGCAGAAGTTTTCATCGCAGCACTGAACCTTGCACTCATAATCATAATAATAACCTTCACAGCCTACAGACTCAACAGAGTAGATGCAGAAAGAATAAAAAACCAGAAGAGGATGGAGAGGACCTGGAAATTCTTCAGGAAAGTCGTGGAAAACCTTGAAGAAGCAATCGCAGTCCTTGACAAAAATGGCGAACCCCTGCACAGAAACACTGCAATGAAAAACCTCAAAGTGGACCTAAAGAAACTCTGGAAGGAAAACCTGAAAAACAAAAACCTCCCACAGCCAATCCACACATTCAAAATAGATGAGAGATACTTCACAGGATGGGCCATACCCCTCGACGAGGGAGGCATCATCTCACTAATGGACGTCACAAGACTCATAGAAATACAGGAGGACCTCAGGGCAAACATAAACGAAAAAGAGGCCATTCTCAGGGAACTCCATCACCGCGTCAAGAACAACCTCCAGATAATAACGAGCCTCATAAACATACAGTTACATGATGCAGATGAAAAGGCAAGGGAAGCCCTGCTGGCAATCCTCACAAGAGTAAAGGCCATGGCCATAATCCAGGAGTCCATTTACAGCACTGAAACCTATACCATGGTCAACATGAGGTCATGCGTATCTAGACTAACAGAACACCTGAGGTCACTGTTCAACGCACACAACATAAATTTCCATATCAACACAGACCTGAAACTCAACATGGAAACGGCCATGCCCCTCTGCCTCATAATAAACGAACTCGTAACAAACTCCATCAAACACGCATTTCCAGAAAACAAGGGAAGTGTTCACATTGAAGTAAAGGAAAAGGATTCAGAATACCACTTAAGAGTGGCAGATGATGGAGTAGGACTCACAGATAAGGAAGAAGGGACAGGTCTCAGCCTTGTAAAGAGCCTTGCACAGCAATTAGAAGGTGAATTAAGGATACTCACAAAAGAGGATAGGGGTACCGAGGTCATAATACCCTTCAGGGAACTGGAATACAAAAAAAGAAGATGAAATACAATATAAATTGTTTATATCCACATCAACTCCCTTTTTGCCCTGTTAATCAGGTTACCCTTTTCATCCTCATACTCCTCGATTATCCTCCTGATGGCCATCCTTGAGATATCACTCCTGGACCTCCCCTCAAGGAAGCTCAGAATATGAAGCTTGCAGGCAGTATGGAGGTCCAGGTAGACCCTCTGGAGGAATATCTTCTTTCCGTGATCATATTCAAGCTTGGATATGAATTTCACCAAATCATCAATATCAGATCCTGTCAGAACTATCACCCCGTCCCGTTTTCTCCTGTACCTGCAGACTGAGTCGTATTGTTTGATGCGTTATTCAATGGCCTGTTTCCAGACCTCACCAGTGCTGCAGGTCTCACCAGCCTCGCTTTGTAATGACCTCGTGATGGATTCACTGGATCAATCACGTCGATAAAGACGCTGCCGTTGGGAAAAGAATGGAACCACATGTCCTTCTGGGGGTTACTGATACTCACATGAAAACCAGGGTACGTTGAATTCACATAGGCGCCTTCCCTGCCTGCCCATGCAGAGATGGCTGAGATTGATGTGCCCTGCGCTGCAATTACCAGAACCGCGAGGAGAGCAAAGAGTACTCCAGCTGCAAGGATCCTCTTCTCCCTTGCCCTGGCATCATTGTACCTCCACCTGACACTGAACCTTATCCTGCTAAAGGGCATCAGAAGGGGACAGCCCACAGGTGTCAGACAGTCAAGGAGGATATGGGACATTATACCCGCTGTGAGGGCCGCCCCAACTGTAATATCATAGAAGAAGTAGATGATGGCGCAGGGGATTAGGAGGAAAATGTTGTGCAGCTGCCTCTTGTGAGTCTCATAAAACGCCCTTTCTGCAATATCAGGGAGTATACTTGATACGATTACCATAACAAAGAAGCGTGGCGTGAGGTCTGATCCAACTATGTAGCCAATTATAGCGCCGAGAACCACGGCGAATATGGCGTGCGTATGCCATCTCACGTTATCCCTGCCATGTAGAGCCAGAGGAAGTACCATCCACAAAACAGACAGAAGATGACCGCAGGGCCCAGTAAAAGGAGATATGCAAAATCATTCAATGGATGTCCTCCTCAGTCTTTTATCCAGAGCATCGTCCTGCCAATTAACAACGCAAACCAGAGCGATCCAAGGATCACATAGGCCTGATGTCCTGTAAAAGTCATTGAGATCTTGAAGTAGGCAATCGCTGCAAGTATGGATATCAGGGCAATAACGGCGAGAGTTATATCCACCATCTCATCCTCAGGGTCCCTGATAACAACCAGTTTCTTCAGGAGCCTCTTGTGGTGATTCTTCGTCCCGCCCCTGATGCTGCAGAAGATCTGCAGATTTTCCAGGATATCCAGGAAGATCCTGACGGTGCTATTTGACATCTGCTGCAGGTCATTGAAAACTATGAGCACATCCCCGTTCTTTGCCTTCTTTTTTATCTCCTTAACAATCTCATTGGTTGTGTATTTCTTGTATATGGTGTTCCTCGATGCCGTGGAGAGCTCCGATAGTATCTCCGCTGCAACCTCCTTCGCGGGATTGATATTCCTGAGGTATATCTTCTCATGGCATGTTTCCAGGTCAAGATATTCCTCGACATCCTTATGGTGCACTGCAACACTTTCACCACCATTCAATGCATCCAGAATCTTGTTTTCAACCATGTTCCACCTCCTGTAATGATACTATTAACTAATCAAGTATTAATATTTTATGAGCAATGTCATTAAAATTATTATTTATGAGGGGTGTTTAATGGTGGTGATGGCTCTGACACACAGCAACACCCCCACACTAAAAAAGCCTTAAAAAACAGGTTCCTAATAATCCAGTGGTGCATTTTGACCTATTGAGAAGACTACAGGTAAAATTCCATCTACAGGTAAAAAGGATATTCTCACTATCCTTCTACCTGATGTCAATTCAGGGCGGATACTAATATAATAATAATTTTTTACATCTAACCTAAAATTAGGATCTGACTATTTTGATAATATCCTGATGAGATGGAGGTCCTGGTCAGCCCCCGATTCTTATGTAACCATGAACAAGATTTATATGTAAAAAGTTACATAAGAAAGTATGGTGATGGTGATGATAAAGACATTCACCGCGATAGTAGACAGACAGAAAGACGTTGAAACCCTGCAGGAGATGAAAGACTACATAGATGCAAGAATCAGGGCCCTGGAAAGCCAGAACTCTGAGGCTGGAGACGGGTCCTCAGGTAAGAGCAGGGAGGTCGTGGCCTCAGTAACCTACAGGCTTGAAAAGGTGAGGTGCGGGAAAAAGGGCTGCAAGAAATGTCCACACGGCCCCTACTGGTACGCCTACTGGAAGGAAAACGGAAAAACAAAATCGAAATATATAGGAAAAACACTTAGAAATCAAGAAAGTTTGAAGGGTTATTCTTTTCAAAGGTGTCTTTAAGAAATTCAAAGCCCTCTGATAGATACATGTTGCAAATAGTATTAGCATAACCCTTATAATCACCACCTTTTTCATAAAGAGTGTCGACTATTTTTCTTATATGATCCTGAGCAATTTCCACATATTTTCCCTCCTTTAACATGCAGATGTGGAGTTCTGCAACTTCTCTTGGATTCTTCTCAGCATGTTTACTAAGCTCCTCAATAAAAATATAAGAATCAGCTTCTGTTAGATATTTAACGGACTTCTTAAGCCATTCAAAGATTTGATTATCGATTGAATCAAAAATAGATAACCAGGACGCAAGCTCAGAAAACAATTCTTGAAAAATTTCTTCATTTTCTTTTTCGAGCAGACATGAATACAATTGACCCCATAGTTCTTTGATTTTAACAAAATCTTTATTCTTGTATTCTTTAGCAAACCACTTGAAAGATCTTATAAAATAACGTAATTGTTTTGGATCCCTCTTTTGAATTAAGCAAAGAATAAGTTCTACAGATTCATCAAAATTCTCGTAGAAACTTAAAGCAATATCGCGAACGATGAGGCTAAAAATGCCTTCTTCTTCAAACTTGGTTTCCAAAGCCTGTTTATAATGCCCATTACTCAGTATTAGTTTTAAAAGAGAGGGTGGGACATGAGACGGATATTTTAAATAAGCTGAAAAACTAGCTTTCCAGTTTTCTTCATTATCCTTGGGGAAAATCCTATTAAGGTTTTTAGTAGTCCAAACATCGTCAATCAAATACAATTGTGGAAGGTAGGTTCCTACTGCATAATAAATCTCAAGGCCATGATTTTCCAAATTATCCTCTATGATATCCTTAACCTCAGGGTCCCAGCGAGAACTCCTTTTATATTCTTTCAGAGAATAATTTATCAAACCAGAAAATACCTTATATAGAGGCGAACCTATTATATCTATATCCCTAACAAGCTTTTTAGATCTAGTTTTATATGGAAGCATATTCAATAAAAGATTAAAGAGCTCTTTAACATTTTCCAAATCTTCCAAGTCTTTTTTAATATATTCCAAGAGGATATCAGCAATTGAGGATGCAACATGATCTTCTACGAAACCTCGACGCTTCAACAGGTTACCTATAAATCGAAGAAGACTATTCCAATTAAATCTCTTTTCTAATTCACTGGCTTTGACTAAACCCTGAAAAAAATCTGATAAAAAAGGCTCTTGAAGTTCAAAAAAGGGGTTTATTTCTTTTATAAATTTTTGAGGATTATCTGATACTGCTTTTATAAAGACACTCTCAACGACGAATTGATCAAATTTTGAGTTTGTAGAAAAATTATTCAGTAATTCAACTAATTCTTTATTTGATTTAGTTAAGAAAGTAGAAAGAGGAATTGGGCCGTCAGGGCCCTTAAGACCACCGATCCAGATAAGAAATCCGGGATGTTCGATTTTACCTGGGGCGATTGAATCGTATTTTTCATACAATTCATTTATTCTTTCGTTTTTTGTATCTAATGCATAAAGCCACTTTTTCTTTGAGTAGGCAATGTCCTCTTCAGTAATTTCGGGATCGAAATAACATGTTTCAATCCAGTCTATCACTTTATCAAGTTCTTCTTTAGAAAATTTGGAGGAATTATTTTTTAAAAGTTCATAGACTTCGTGATAAAGAGAAAAATCATCAAGAGGATTTTCATCTAAGCTCCAGAAAAGTTTTTTTAGATCATCATAAAATTTATCGATAATATGTAACCCTATTCTTTTAAATATACTATGTTTCTCCTTAAGGAATGACTCAACAATTTCAAAGTTTTTATTTTCACTTACTTCGAAAATCATGGCGTCTCTAATAAGGTAAACTAATTCAGATAGATACTCATCGTTGTATTTACCCTGCGGATGATCTTCAATTGTTGAGATCTGACCAAAATTGAACTGATTGTCAACTGAATCTATGATTCTATCCATAATTACTTTTAATTCAAATATAAGCTCAGGACAGTATAATTTAAATAATGAGTTCCTATATCCCTTTCTAATTTTTTTAAGATATTCCACATCTACTAATGGTTTAACAGTGTATTCTGTAAAATTAATGAATTTCTTTTTATATTCTTCGATTTTGAAACCATATACGACCGAAATCCAATTATTTAAACCTTTTTTCTCTTTTTCTTCTATTGATCTTGTTAATTCATCAACAATTTCTTTGCTGAAAACCACTTCAGAGCCTTTTTCTTTAAAAATTGCTTTAATAAGTTTAACATGTTTTTCACTGATTTCTTCGGCTGGAAGACTGAGAATGATCCCAACCAATAAGAATTGGCAAGTAGTATCTTTAGAAAGTCCCCCATGAGTTTCATCAAACTTGATTATATTATCTAAAACGTTTTTAAAATCTTCAAATTCATTGCTGTTACTCATTAAATTTTCATTTTTCATTTTTAGGGCCAAACTTTTTAGATAACCTAACGTGAGCCTTATATATCTCATAGATTTTCCTTCAAAACTGAAAAATTTTCTTTCATGCAAAAGAGAGAACCATGGAACAGGATTTAATTGCAGCTTCTCTAAAAAAATTTTTTTTAAAGAAGAATCCGTCTTAATCGTTTGAAATACTTCCAAGGCTTTCTCTTTATCGTAATTTTCAATTGTATCATCTATTTTGTTGATAAAATCAACAATATATCTAGATTTGTTATTTATCTGGATATTCCACTCTTCTAATACCTCATGCAATTGACTATAACCTCTCTCATCAATCGCATAGGGTATCACTTCTATTCCAAGATCCCTATAATAATGTTGATCATATTCTAGAAGTCTCTCATCACCACGAAAGTATGGTTTTAGTATGAAATGCTTGCAACGACCTTCTGAATCATGTTTGATCTGATCGCCATATTTTGTTATGATGAAATCCAATATCTCAAATTCTTCGAGCCCATAACCTATGAACAGAACCCGATATTCATTAAAGATATGTTCCAAAACCTTTTTAAAATGTTTATTATTGTAACGATGAATATACTCTCTTAATGTGAACACAATCCCTTTTTTATCTTTCTCAAGACAACCATGGACATGACAAAGTAGCGATCGAGACCCTAGATGTTGTAAAAGTCTTTCTACATCAGATCCTTCTACATCATAAAAAATATTTTTATCCTCAAAAAACTCATGAAAATGGTTGTCAATGTTAGTTGTGATAATAGGGCCTTGAAATTTTCCTGATAAACTGGTTAGCTCCTTATAAAGATTAAATCCTAGATTTTTATCTAATTCTAGACAAGAAGCTATTAATTCATAAAACTTATCATCATTTCCATTTGATTCTAATAAATGCCTGCAAATCGTAATTAACTCCTTAGGGGATCTATCTTGAAGATTTTTGAACTCTCTAAACGATATAATTCCAGTACTTTTACAAATACCAAGTAATTTCTTGCTAATTTCTTCCCACCCACAACAACCCATAATCCTGGATACCCCCGCCCCTATAAATAATGCCAGTTTCTTTTCGTTAAGGGCTTCAACTATAGAAAAAGGCAACTCTGGAATACTTTTTATTTCTTTCATTGTACCCCCTCTTAGATATATAAACATCTTTTCTGTAACTAAATAAAATTTTCTAAAATTAAGAGGAGGAATATGCGATGATCCAATAGATATCTTCTATGAATAGAAAAAATTAATAATCAATCAAGATGTCGATAACTCTTCAATAACCTCTTTTTGCATTGAAACAAATGAGAAGCCCTCCCTGTCAACATCCAGGAGTTCATCCTCAGTGAAGAGGTACCTGGCCTCATCAGGCATCAGATACAGAACTGCAAGGTACTCATCAA
>NZ_JASFYE010000004.1:139051-153037 GCF_030055425.1 Methanothermobacter sp. | reverse complement strand
GGTTGCAATGGAGCCTATTATTACAAGTGCGGCCCCTGCATAGAACCATATCTGGGTTTCAAGCAAGTTTCCCACCTCTCACATCCAGTAAGTGAATATCAGACAAGATCCTCACCCCTCGCTACCCCCACATCAGAGTAAACATGAACATCAGACAAGATCCTCACCCCTCGCTACCCTCACATCATTTATTCTCATAACAGCCATGAGCAGTATCACAGTTGATATGGGGTCGAACAGGGCCGCTGCCGTGGCCACGTCAAGGTATCTGGCCGCTGCGAGGACCATCACAAAGCCCCCCTGAAGCAGAGAGAACATTATTATCTTATCAAGGGGCCTTGGAAGGAGTATGATACCTGCGGCACCTGTGAATATCACGAAAATTCCTGTGTTTGTAAGGTTAATGAGGTCAAGCGGATTCATAACCATCACCAGCAAAATCTTCACCTAATCCCTTAATGAGGTCAAGCGGATTCATAACCATCACCAGCCAAATCTTCACCTAATCCCTTAATGAGGTCAAACGGATTAATAACCATCACCAGCCAGATCTTCATCTAATCCTCGATTAATATTTCCTCCCCTACACGGTCAAGGGTGTGTGCAATGGCATTGGATGTTATGGTTGATGCCACGAAGTAGACAGCTGCAAGGATAGCTCCGAATGCTGTTCCAATGTAGAGTGCAATCATTGCAGATATCCCGAAACCCATTGCATTGAGGTAGAGGAGCCTCTCTGCCCTGTCCTGTGCTAGAAGAGTCCTCAATGCCATGAGAACAACTATTATTCCTGTTATCTGGAGTAGCATGATCAACACCTTCTATTCAAGGTCTGTGTACCTGTTCATCCTCCTGGCTATGGCGCCAAGGAGCCTTGATGATCCCCTGTGGTTTAATCCCTGTATTGTGGTTATCGCAATAACCATTCCAGCAACAAACATTTCAGGTTTCAATCCGACAAGTGATGAGATTGCTATTATGACTGTGATTGAAAGTGCGCCTGTAGTACCGGCATATCCCGGGTCTGCGCAGAGCCTGTTCCCTATGAACACCAGCAGGGCCGCTATAAGGCCCCCCTCAGGTATGCCCATCAGGTAACAGCCAATCGCCCCAAGGAGTGTGCCTGCAGATGCGTCAGGTGAGCATACTATGTTTCCCTGGAAGAAACCCCCTGCGAGGTCCCCTCCCCTTCTCATTATATCCCTTCCAATGTAATCGGCCCCCCTGACACCTGGTTTCTCTGGAAGGCCCATCCAGGTATCTATGATAACAAAGTTCAGCCAGGATACCACCGCTGCGACTGCAACTCCAACAAGTTCATTCATCACAAGTCCTCCGGTCTGGGGAATATGTCCTCAAGGAAATAGGCCGTCATGAGAGCTGCCAGAACCCCTGAAACCACCCCAAGATCGACCCCACCATACATACCTGTGACACCAAGTTTTATGCTTATCGCCACAAGACCCATGGCAATTATGGGTGCCGGGAAGATGGCTGATGGGGTCCAGGAATGTCTGGCCGGTCTTTCAGGTGCCAGAGGCAGCCCCAGTACCACTGAAATGATTATTGAGGAAATAATGCCTGTTATGTAACCTGAAAGATATGTAACATGAATAATCATGATAAAAGAATAATAATCCAACATATATAAATCTTTTTAAAAACCGATTTCGGGTATTGAAGAGGAATTTTAATACGATTTTTGCTGTTTTTAGGAAAGAATACCTCTGTACTCACCCAGATTATGTAATAAAAATTTGCTCAAATAATAGCCACTTTAGTGACATATTTCACGATAAACTGTAAGTTCATGTGAAACAATAGAAACCTCCAGGAGAAAAATGGGGTGATCTGTATGGGCATCCATCTAAAAACCCTCGCTGTTCCCGTGCTGCTCTTAATTCTTCTCACAAACCCCGTGACTGGGGCTTCAGCAGTGCAGGAGGTCCGGGTAACCGTACCCGAGAGTGTGGAGATAATGGTCCTCTGGAAGGGAGAGGAAGTCGGGAACTCATTCACCCTCACCGCAACAGTGGAACCCGGAAAAGAATACACCTGGCCCGGAGGACCCCAGGGACTCCAGATAAAAGACCTATCCAACGTCCCCATAGACCTCTACATAAAAGCAGAAGGAGACCTCCAGGGACCAGAAACCATACCCATACAGAACCTCAAATACGCCAACTACGGCACAAACCTCCCCCAAACACCACTCACAACAACCTACACACCCGTCAGAAGGAACTGGGTGGTTAAATCTGAGGACGAATCATTAATACCCGTGGACCTTCACCTCACGGTGCCACCTGGAACAGCCGCCGGTGTCTACTCTGTAAGAATATACCACATAGCTGTCAAATCACCGGGTGAACCCTGAACTCACTCTTTTTTAATGAAAACCCTTTAAATCATCCCAAATAACCATTTTTACAGCCCATAGATCACCTAATAAAACTTTTACGGCACATAGGTCACCAGCCAATGCACATGCCCCGGATCCAGATTTAAATGGGAATCCGTGAAACTACCACAAATGCAATAATAAATCATCTGGGAAAATTTAATAAGTAATTACAGAGATAAATTATTATTGGTGGAGGATCTTCTGATGTCAGATTACAGCTGGATGGGTGTTCTTTTTATACTGCTTCTTCTACCAATACCATTCACAACAATGGGTGCGGTGCAGGAGGTCCGGGTAACCGTACCCGAGAGTGTGGAGATAATGGTCCTCTGGAAGGGAGAGGAAGTCGGGAACTCATTCACCCTCACCGCAACAGTGGAACCCGGAAAAGAATACACCTGGCCCGGAGGACCCCAGGGACTCCAGATAAAAGACCTATCCAACGTCCCCATAGACCTCTACATAAAAGCAGAAGGAGACCTCCAGGGACCAGAAACCATACCCATACAGAACCTCAAATACGCCAACTACGGCACAAACCTCCCCCAAACACCACTCACAACAACCTACACACCTGTCAGGAAAAACTGGACCGCGAGAGATGATAGAAACGCTGTTGTCCCGGCTGACATTTACCTCACAATTCCACCCTTCACCGCGCCGGGGGAATACAGGGTCAGAATATACCATCTGGCTATAAAATCAGGCACATAACCTTCTATTTTAATATGTACCACCATCTGAACTGAAATAGGTCCGCTTAAGGACACATTTGACAGACATGAAAATATTTATCAGTCCACGACCATAATAAATAGTTCAATCAGCATACTGGAGAATCTCAGGTGAAGTTCAGGCGGGAGATTATACTATTAATTACAGGAATAATATCAGTGGCCCTCATAAACGCACCATTATTTTATCTCAGGGTTCTTGGGATAGCATCATCCATAGTGGTGTCAGGTTACACCATACTCATCATTACAGGTTCCGAAAGCATTCTGATCACCCCGGTGGCAGGAATGCTCCTTATCACACTCAACGCCCTCATCCTTAATTACACGCCCCTCAGGGACTCAAGACCATTTTATGCACTCCCGGCCATAATTATACCCCTCATTGCCCTTATAATCCGCCTTAGAAAGAAGGATGTCCCTGATGAGGATACCCAGACAAGAACCGCAAGGGAACTTGCAAGAAGGTCTGGTAAAAGGCAGAGCGAAGGATATCGGGAGTCTGAAGTCATCAGGCTCGGGTTCTCCTCAAGGGACCTCCTGATTGCAGGTATCATATCATCCTCAACACCCCTCCTCATAAGCCTCACACACCTCAGACACGTGAGGTTCCTCCTTGCCCTCATCCTCATAGTAAGCACATCCTATCTGGTGGCATCAGCCGTCATAACAGGGCTGCGGGAGAGGGGAAGACTCAAGCAGGCAGGGTTAATGGTCCTCTTCGTCTCCATCCTCACACCCATAGCATGCTTACTTGTACCCAGGGGCTATGGTCACATATTCCTTGGTGTCACAGGTATACTTGCAGGCCTTGCAGCCTACATCAGAAGGTCCAGAGAGAGAATAAAAATTATAGAGTCCCTTCAGCAGTCAGAAATGGATATCCTGGAGAAATATGGGTTAGTGGAGGATGAAATCACCCTTGAAATACCTGAAATATCAGATGAGGACCTTTATGTGGGTGAACCCTCAGCTATAAAGAAAAGGGCCCTTAAAATGAGAAAAATAAGAAGGTCCTCTGAAACTGAAAAAATCAAAGGTGATGATGTTGAAGGGGAACTCCAAAAGGCCTTCTCAGGACATGAATTCCCCTCAGAACATGAAAAAACCACATCCATCGGAGGTTTCAGTGACCTTGCAGTTCTATCCATTCTGAGTATCCTTACCATCATCATCTTCAGGGGCGGTATCGCTGAGGCGCTCTTCTACCTCCAGGTGCTCTTCATCCCGGGCTACATACTGATTTCAGCCATCGCACCTGAGAGGGTCCAGCTCAGTATCCCTGAGAGACTGTTCCTGGCATTCTCCACGAGCATCATCATGACCTCGGCCATCGCACTCCTCATGGGGGGAGAGGTTACATTCAAACCATTCCTTGCAAGGACAGTGGCAGGCCTCAGCCTTGTACTAACACCTCTAGCATTCATAAGGAGGTGGAGGCGCGGTGAACTCGCCTACTCCGCTGATATAAGAAGCATACCATCACCCCGTAGCCTTTCAAGGGATGGTAAGATCTCACTCGTCCTCTCAATCATACTTGTGGTGCTCATTGCAGTAACGGTCTACATAACCCTCAACCCGGCACCCTCTGAGAGGTTCACAGAGTTCTACATACTGGGGCCCGGGGGAAAGGCCTACGGGTACCCCGAGAACCTCACAGCAGGTGAAAGTGCCAGTGTAATTGTGGGTGTGGTTAACCGTGAGTACCGCAACGAGACCTATCTAATGGTGGTGCGTCTTGGCGGAGATATATTAAGGAATGAAACCATAAGGTTGAGTGATAAGGAGAAGTGGGAGAGGAAGATAAACTTCACAGTTACAGAGACCGGGGAAAACCAGAAACTGGAATTCCTTCTATACAGGTTACCTGATAAAAGGAAGCCCTACCGGTCTCTTCACCTATTCATCAACGTCAGGTAGTGTATGATCATGAAGGGCATGGATGTTGCTGTAACCGGAGGACTTGGATTTATAGGATCACACCTCACAGATGAACTACTCAGGATGGGAAACAGGGTCACTGTAATCGATGACCTCTCAAGCGGGAAGAGGGAGAACCTCACCGATTCAGAGCATGAAAACCTTGAGATCATAGAGGGAAGTATCAATGAGGTGGACCTTGAGTCTGTATTCAGGGATAAGGATTATGTGTTCCATCAGGCCGCCCTTGCAAGTGTCCCTGAAAGCGTGAGGGACCCCATGAGGTGCCACAGGGTAAACGCCACAGGAACCCTGAGGGTGCTTCTCGCCGCCTGCAGGGCTGGAGTCAGGAAGGTTGTGAATGCCTCAACCTCAGCTGTCTACGGGAACAACCCTGAAATGCCACTCTCTGAGGACGCAAGGCCCATGCCACGCTCACCCTACGCGGTATCCAAGGTCACAGGGGAGTACTACTGCAGTGTTTTCGAGGACTATGGCCTTGAAACAGTTTCCCTCAGGTACTTCAACGTTTATGGGCCCAGACAGAGGCCTGACTCCCAGTACGCCGCCGTGATCCCGAGGTTCATTGACGCCCTCCTCCAGGGCAGGCAACCCGAAATCTATGGTGACGGGGAGCAGAGCCGTGACTTCATCTATGTGGGTGATGTTGTGAGGGCCAACATCTTCCTTGCAGAGTCACCTGAAACCGGCGTTTTCAATGTGGCTGGTGGAAGTGCAGTTACCGTTAACCGGCTCTTTGAGATAATATCAAGAATCCTCGGGTCAGATTCAGAGCCAGTATACCTTGATGAGAGGCCTGGTGACGTGAGACACTCCCTTGCAGACACCTCCCGGCTTGAGGCTGCGGGCTTCAGGCCAGACGTTGAACTTGAGGAGGGACTTATCAGAACCGTCGAGTGGTTCAAATGATGAAACTGAAATCTGAATCCTCTGAAATGGGATTGAAATGAGTCATGCCAGAACGCTTGCGAAAAATACCCTCTTTCTCCTCACAGCCACCATCTTCACCAACCTCGCGGCCTTTGTCTGGAATGTCTACCTTGCAAGGTACCTCGGCACAGCAGGTTTCGGTATACTATCTGCGGCACTGGCCCTCACAGGCATATTCAGCATACTGTCTGACCTCGGGATGGGAACCTACATCACAAGGGAGATTGCAAGGGACCCTGCTGGTGCAAAAGAACTTGCATCTGCTGGGCTCGGTAACAAACTGCTCCTTTCATTGATTGTCCTTGTTATGATAATCCTCCTACCTGTAACCGGTATCTACAGGGGCACGGCTGCTGCAGTTGTAATGTTCATAGGGGGGTACATGCTTGTTAACGCCTTCAGCTCATTCTTTAACAGCATGTTTCAGGGATTCCAGCGGATGGAGTACCAGACGATCTGGAACATCCTCAACAGTTTATTCATACTTGTCGGAGTGCTCACCGTGATCTGGCTGGGTGGAACCGTTGTGCATGTGGCCATCGCCTACCTCATTGCAGCGGTTCTCTCAGTCAGCTACTCTGTTTTCATATTCACAAGGAGGTTTTTCAGACCAGGTCTGGCTTTCAGCCGCCAATTAATCGTTAATGGACTGCCTTTCGGCGTGACCGGCGTGTTCTCCCTCATCTATTTCTGGATAGACTCTGTCATGCTCTCACTCATGAAGGGTGATGTTTCAGTTGGTCTCTACAGTGCACCCTACAGGCTTCTTACAGTCATAAGCTCGCTCTACACTGTATACCTCCTGGCAGTCTTCCCCATTATGTCCAGGTTCCATGTTGAGAGCTCAGATTCCCTGAAGTTCACCTACAGGAGATCCGTGAAGTACCTCATGATACTGGCGGTCATTACAATATCGCTGGTATTCTTCCTCGCCGAGCCCCTGATAGAACTGATCTTCTCGTCGAAGTACCTCAGTTCTGCCCCTGCTTTACGGATCCTTATAACCGCAACTGCATTCATGTTTTTAAACGGGATAACGTCAAACCTCCTGGGTTCAACCGAAAGGCAGACAACGGTTACCCGTGTCACAGGTGCTGGGGCGATCTTCAATGTAACCGTCAACCTTATACTTATCCCCAGATTTGATTTTCTGGGAGCAAGTGTCGCCACAGTGATGACAGAGCTCCTGATGATGGTCCTTTTCCTTAAGGTGGTGAAGGATATGGGTTATGGTCCTTCAGTGGGGGATATCATGAAGGGATGGAAACTTCTTCTTCCAGCCATGACATCTATGCTTATTCTCTTAATTCCAGCACACATTATATTGAAGGCCATCCTTGCCCTGCTGGTTTATGTGGCTGGAATCTTCCTCACAGGGGCCATTGACCATGTTGACAGGGCCATAATGAGGTCAATACTCATGGACTAAAGAATTCAAGTCTTAAAATCAAGGATATATGATTTCACCTCATCGAGTATGTCCCCTGCGTAGTATGATGAGAGTATCGCCCCCAGTGCCGTGACCGACCAGAATGATATGAGGCGATCCACGAGGGCTATACTTCCTGCAATGAATCCAGGTACATCAAATAAAACAAATAAACCAGTCATGGATACCTCTATAGATCCCACCCCTCCAGGAAGAGCTGATAAAACCCCCACAAGGTTTGCAAGTAAAAATATTATTACAACAGCAGAAAATGTTGTCTCAACACCGAATGCCATGAACACAAGGTATAACCTCAGACATTCCATAAGCCAGGAGATGAGTGAAAGTCCAAATATAACCGCCAGGACACTGAAGCTTGAATAGGACTTTGTGTAATCTATCATGTCCCTTATACCAGATGTCAGCTTCATATGAAGATTCTCCAGTGTGTTATCTGAGATAGGCAAACGCTCAATTATCCCGTGCATTCGTCTGTAGATTCTTAAACTTTTCTCTTCCCTCCAGTTTACAAGGTATATCATATATGTCATGAAGACTGAAAGAAATGCGCCTAAGAGAGCTATTATTCTTATTCTGGGAACCAAGACCGCTGATAAAAGTAAAAGGAATCCTCCTATCCCAATATCAAAAAATCTTTCAGTTAGACCTGCAGATAGGCCCTCAGATAGTCCTATACCATTTAATTTTTTGCCTGCAACAGCACTCATGACATCCCCTGCACTTCTCATTGGGCTGAGGTTCCCGGCAAATAAACCTATAGATTTTACGGTAAAATTGGTTCCAAGGCTCCATGGCTGCCCTATTATGAAGCCCCACCTCAGACCCCTTACAGCTATAACTGCAAGATGAAGAAGAAATGCAAGTCCCATGATTCTCCAGTCTGCCATATAGATTGACCTCAGTACCTTAAGGGGGCCTATCCATAATATAAGGACCAGAATTAAAAGCACGCTCAGCAGGAAGAAATAAATTTTTTTCATTAAATCAACACCCAATGTTGTGTAATTTTTTGTTCAAACTGGCTTCAGAGATAATTTTCTGGTAAAAAGCCTCATTATAAACAATATGTACCTGAAAACATCTCCCAATTGAATGTATGACTTTTCATCACCGTAATTGCAGGTTATGGGGACTTCAGCTATCCTCAATCTATGTCTTGAAATTTCACATATGGTTTCTGACTCATAAACGTAGTCATTGTATGGTATATCCAGCATAATTTTAGCGTGTTCGGCCTTTATCGCCCTAAAACCGCTCTGACTGTCAGTTATCCTGTATCCTGTTGCAAATCTTAAGATCCATGTTGTTATTCTGTTTGATAGTTTTCTCTGTATGGGCATGCTATCACAGCTGTCACCCATGAATCTTGAGCCAATTATAAAGTCAGCTCCATCAGCAGCTTCAGCGAAAAGTGGTATTAAAAAGGTGTCATGCTGTCCATCTGCATCCATAAAAACTATGAGATGATATTCCCATTTAAGGGCCTCCTTTATACCCGTTTTAAGAGCTGCGCCCTTACCCATATTCTTGCGATGTCTCAATACCCTTGCCCCTGCTGACTCTGCAATGGCTCCTGTTCTGTCGGTACTGCCGTCATCTACAAGGATAACGTCACCGTGCTCAAGCGCTCCCTTTACAACCGAATCAACTGTTTTTTCCTCATTAAAAGCTGGTATTATCGTGACTATTTTCATTTGACTAAGTCTCCATTTCATAATTATTTTCATTTGACTAAGTCTCCATGATTCCAGGGCCACTCTTCATTTACTGCGTCAGTTAACTGAGAAAATTATTCACCACACAGAGATCTAAATTTGAATTTCATGGTTTGCCATGGGAACTTTATGTGCTTCAGAAATTCCCATTATGTTTGGATCTATGATATAAAGAAACCTTCATATAAACCAAATGCCTCGCAATTGCATGGATCCTTAAATTAAAATCTTCAACTGCAAGTGTCCCATCTGTTGTTCTGGTATATATGGGAATTAGATCAACTGAACCCATTAATAATTTTTTTTCTTTATGAACTGTCAAATCTCAATGTCCTTATTAGAATTATTAAAGCTCCTTTAATTATTTCAGCGGCTTTAGAATGCATTATTCCAGTCACGACTCTCCTAGGATGATCAGATGGTCCCCACCTACAATGTTTAAAATGACTGAGGGATATAGCTTCAACCAGCTGATTAAAGCATGGAATTAACTGCCACATTAAAGAAGATTCACTGCTAAACCGTAAAGTTATTAAAGTAACTCTTATATAGCACTAACATACCACCTCATTTTATGTATAAGCGTTGAAGATGTGTGGAGGATGAACATCTACAGCACCCTCTCTGTAATGGCGTTTGTATCCTACCTCATAATGGGGGCCTACCCTCTGAAGAGAAACAGGGGCAACCTGGAGTGGAGTTTCCTTTTAATAGCCCTTTCCATGGCCTGGTGGGCCCTCACACTATCAATGTTCTACATGGCATCCTCGGTGGAACAGGCACTCCTGATGTACATCCTCTCAGGGGTTGCACGTATCCTTATGCCCGCGCTCTTTCTCAACTTCGCTCTGGTGCTCTCTGCCGGTGAAA
The DNA here is from genome assembly GCF_030055425.1 of Methanothermobacter sp. NCBI lineage: Archaea > Methanobacteriati > Methanobacteriota > Methanobacteria > Methanobacteriales > Methanobacteriaceae > Methanothermobacter > Methanothermobacter sp. Next base: position 142,993 of record NZ_JASFYE010000004.1, on the reverse strand, counting down.
AAAAGATAAATAAGGTTGTTCCGCTCATAAGCCTGATTCCATCCTTCCTTTTCATCTACCTTCTCCTTAAGACTGCACTCATAACACCTGTAATAGTGTCCGATGGTGGTCTCTGGAACATACATCTTGAGAAGAACGGGATCTGGTGGCTGATCTTTGAGATCTACCTTGTGGGGTACTTTGCAGCCGCTGTGTCCATAATATGGAATCATGCAAGGACGGCCCCATCCTACCGTGAGAGGAAGATGTCCACCATAATATTCATGACCTCATCCCTCAGCCTCGTCGCATGCTGGGTGGTCAACTCTCTCCTCCCCTCTATTGGAGTTCACAGCATTCAGGCCCTCAGCCACATAATATCCCTCCTGGCCACAGGGGGTATGGCCTACGCCCTGCTCCGCTACCCGTCCATCACCATAAACCCATCACTCGCCGGGGAGAGCATAATAGATAAGGTCACAGATCTTGTTGTTCTTCTGGACTCCGAGGGAAGGGTTATCAGGTTGAACTACAGGGCTATGAAGGAGCTTGGGGTTGAATATGCAGATGACTGGAGGTCCCTGGTTGCACCTGAACACCTTGAGGTCCTTGAAGCAGAATTTGAGTGTATAAGGCAGAATGCCTGTGGAAGGGGGGACTACCACCACAGGCCGGTCACAATTGACTACATCACCTCAGGGGGGAGGAGGATACCTGTGAAGCTCTTCATATCACTCATAAGGGAAGATAACGACTCAATCGGGTACTCCCTGGTTGCACAGGACCTCCGCCACACACTGAGGCTCAGGGACAGGATAGAGGAGTCAAGGGAATCTGAGAGACTCACCAGAATGAGGCTACACGAGTTCAGGGTCATCAATGAGGCCATAACCCTTATAAATCACAGTGAAAGCCCAAAGGAGCTCTTCAGGAACGTCTTCAGTCTCACCCATGAACACCTATCCCTTAAAGAGGGGCAGGTCTACATCATGGAGGATGGTAAGCCGGTGTCCGCTGAGGGGAATGGTCATGAATTCCAGGACACTGCCCTTAAGAGCATCCTGGAGGGTCTCTCAGCTGAAAATGTCTTCGTGGATGACAGGATAATTGCAGTTGCCATTAGACACGGAGATGATCTCCTGGGATTCTTCGTGTTCAGGAACGGTCACGAGCCCGATGAATACGAGCTTAAGCTCCTTGAGACCATTGGGGCTGAAGCAGCGTCCACACTCAAAAGGATATTCTACCAGGAGAAACTCCTGAAATCCCTCGAGGAGAAGGAACTGCTTCTCCGTGAGATACACCACCGGGTCAAGAACAACCTCCAGGTTGTATCAAGCCTCCTGAACCTTCAGAGCAGTTACATAAAGGACCCACAGATTGTGAGCACCCTCAAGGACAGCCAGGGGAGGGTGATGAGCATGTCCATGATACATGAGAAGCTCTACAGATCAGGGAACCTCTCTGATATAGATGTGAGGGGCTACATTGAGGGACTTGTGAGGAGCATCATGTTCTCCTACCAGAAGCCTGATCAGAGGGTTGATGTCAGATTTGATGTTGATGATGTTAAACTGAACATTGACACCATAATGCCCCTGGGTCTTATAATCAATGAACTTGTGACAAATGCCTTCAAGTACGCCTTTCCCAACGGCGATGGTGAACTCCTTGTCTCCCTAAAAAGGAGGGGTGACAACTTCGTCTTAAGGGTTGCTGACAACGGTGTGGGCCTACCTCCTGACTTCAGCCTTGATAACCTCAGAAGCCTTGGCATGCTCCTTGTGAGGAACCTCACAGACCAGCTGGATGGGACACTTGAGTACACCTTGGGCAGTGGTACAGAGTTCCTGATAGAATTCTCAGAGATAAGGTACGCTGAAAGGTTTTAAGAACCACTATCAGGTTATCTAATTATTCTATTGATTCTCTAAAGGTTTATGTCTGTAAGAGTCGCTGAATTTTATTTTTACTGGAAAGACGTGAAAACCGTTCAGAATCATATCAAAATCTATAAATAAAATCAGAAAGAAAGATATATCTCTGCAGGATTCCTTCCTGCATCTGGAGGCGATAGTATATCCCGTGGTATGCAACTCCTGTGCGTGCTCTTCGCATGCATGGTGTTACTCAATACCGGAGAGATCTATGCCCAGAACACACAAGGTGAAGAAGCACTGCTTCCTGATAACATGACACCGAAAACCTGCAGTACAGTTATGGAGAAGAACTCCACGGTGGCAGAGATCATGGGCAGCCTGGAGAATAAGAGTAAAACTCCAGCCGCTGCAGCGGGCCCATCAGTCTCACGGGCCGATGTTGAGGACGCGGCAGTCCGTGTCAATGCCTTCATTGCAAAGAACAGGCGTCTGCCCCTCACCGTGGAGGTGGGGGATGTGAAGGTGAACCTGGCACAGTTCCTGCAGCTAGAATCACAGTACGTCCTCAACAGGACACCATCAGTGAACCAGGTACAGGTACCGTCAGAAACATCCGGAACCGTGCTCAAAGGCTCAATTTACCTGAAGGACTACCTTGAAGTTGCAGGTAGGGTGCTCCAGAGTGGAGGCGCACCTGGATACATCAGCTTCAGGGACCAGAGGATAGGATTCCAATCTCTTGTGTGGCTATTTGCAAGGGCAATTAATTTTAAAGTGACAAATCAACGCCTTCCAAATTACATCAGACTCGACACACTGAATTCTGTGAAGTCATCCACCCCTGCCAGTAACAATTCCGGCAGCAGCGATGCTGCCAGTGGCAACTCAGGGTTCACAAGGGAACAGATACTTTCCGCGGCAAAATCACTGAAGATATACATTGACCAGAATCAGAGCCTACCCGGGTATGTGCAGGTGTCAAACCAGAGGCTTGGTATAGCCCAGTTCCTGCATCTAATGGTTAAATGCCTCAACCAGATAAATATGGGGAAGAACACCCCTATAACACCGGTTAGCGCCGGTGAGGCAGCAAACCCTGCAGGGGATGCTACAGGTACCATAAAGAGGGACGAGTACCTGAAGATCGCATCCGTGGTTCAGGGGTTCATGGAAAGGAACCAGAGAGCCCCAAACTATGCAGGTTCAGGTAAAGGTAGAATCTCGTATGAGAGCCTTGTATACTCAGTTTCAAGGATTCTGAGCTTCTACAGCAGCAACAGGAGACTTCCAAATACTGTGACCGTGACAAAGCTGGCGCCCTCACTGAAGAACCGGCCAGAGAACGACCCCTACATGGGTGAAAGTACAGGGAAGTACCTTGCATCATCGGCCAACTGTCCTGTGGATAACGAGAGGATAAGGTCCCTTGCAGCAAGCATTACCAGTGGACTCACATCAACATTTTCAAGGGCATCGGCCATCTTCTGCTGGGTGCGTGACAACGTGAACTACAGCTTCTACTACAACACAAGGTACGGTGCCCTGGGGACACTTCAGAACAGGACAGCCAACTGTGTGGACCATTCACACCTCCTTGTGGCCCTTGCAAGGGCTTCAGGGATACCTGCAAGGTACGTTCATGGGACCTGTAACTTCACATCAGGGAACACCTACGGTCATGTGTGGGCCCAGCTCCTTGTTGGCGATACCTGGTACGCTGCAGATGCAACGAGCTCAAGAAACAGCCTTGGAATTGTGAACAACTGGAACACTTCCAGCGCAGTGATAAAGGGCATATACGCGAGTTTACCATTTTAAGGGTTAAAAACCCTTATTTCTTTTTTTAAAATGGACATTACCACTAAGAAAATCTCTCATCAAAATAAAAGATAGGTAATTAAAAACAAAATTCTCGTTTCTCTTTTAATCAAAACTTATAGATTAAATACACGCCAGTAAAAACAAAATTCTCGTTTCTCTTTTAATCAAAACTTATAGATTAAATACACGCCAGTAAAAACAAAATTCTCGTTTCTCTTTTAATCAAAACTTATAGATTAAATACACGCCAGTAAAAACAAAA
>NZ_JASFYE010000004.1:33590-138951 GCF_030055425.1 Methanothermobacter sp. | reverse complement strand
TTCTCGTTTCTCTTTTAATCAAAACTTATAGATTAAATACACGCTGGTGAGATGGGGATGTCCACATGGCCCCCACTTTTAATCAAGACTTATAGGTTAAATACACACTATATAAATAAGAGTATTGGATCGTCATAAAACAGGGTGTTATCATGGAGGTTCCACTAATCAGGGAGATAGTCATCATATTCAGCCTCGCGCTGATTGTCCTCATTGTGCTGAACCGGGCTAAACTTCCAACCATACTTGGCTTCTTTGTAACAGGGGTCATAGCCGGCCCTTCGGTCCTTGGCCTCATATCCTCTGGCAGCATAGAGAGCCTCGCAGAACTCGGTGTCATACTCCTCCTATTCACCATCGGACTCGAAATGTCCCCTGAGAGGTTCGGTGAATTCAGGAAGACCGCCCTCATTGGGGGTACACTCCAGATAGGACTCACAGTGCTGATGGTGGCATTCCTCACACTGATACTTGGATTGAACCCTGGAAAGGCCGTCTTCATGGGTTTTCTCATCGCCCTGAGCAGTACAGCAGTTGTACTGAAGGTCCTCCAGGACCTCCATGAGACAGAGACACCCCACGGCCAGGCCTCCCTGGCCATCCTAATATTCCAGGACGTGGCGGCGGTGCCCATGATACTCACCATACCCTTCCTTGCAGGGGCCGGTGGTTCGACACCCCTTCACACCCTGCTTACAGGTGGCGCTGTGCTCCTTGGAACCCTCCTCTCTGCCAGGTGGATCGTCCCAAGGCTCTTTGATGTTGTTGCAGCCACAAGGAGCAGGGAGATATTCCTCCTCACCGTGATACTCGTATGTGCATCTGTAACCTGGCTCACCGGAAGTGCGGGACTATCACCGGCACTGGGCGCCTTCCTCGCAGGCCTCATCGTTGCAAATACAGATTACGCCCACAGGGCGCAGGGGACCATACTGCCATTCCAGGAGGTCTTTCTGAGTTTCTTCTTCGTATCCCTGGGGATGCTCCTTGATGTCGGGTTCTTTATCGGGCACCTGCCCCTCATCATCCTTGCACTCATTGGTGTTATGATGATAAAGCTCGCCCTCAACAGCTTCGTGAGCTTCATCATGGGGTTCTCAGCAAGGGTAGTGGTGCTAACAGGGGTTGTCCTGGCACAGATAGGTGAGTTCTCATTCATACTCTCTGAGTCAGGTCTCAGGTACGGGCTGATGGACCGCTTCACATTCCAGGCCTTCCTGTCGGTTTCACTCATAACCATGGCCCTAACACCCTTCCTCATATCCCTCTCACCCAGGATCTCAGAGAGGATCATCCAGGCGGATATCCACCCCCGGATAAAGAACGGGAGGAGGTACCGTAAACCTGAGGTCAACCTCGAGGACCACCTGATCATCATTGGCATGGGCATAACCGGGAGGAGGCTTGCAGAAACCTGTGAGGACCACGGCATACCCTACATAGGCATAGACGTTAACCCTGAAACTGTCAGGAGGGCCCGGGATGAGGGCCTCAACGTATACTATGGGGACGGGACCCACGTGGGTGTCCTCAGGCACTTCAATGTCCCGGAAGCCGCGGTTATGGTGGTGGCCATTGCAGACTACCGTTCAACTGTCCACGCGATCCATGAGGCCAGGGCACTGAATGATAGGATGAAGATAATCGCCCGTATAAGGGGATTTGAGAATACAGAGAATTTATACACTGCAGGGGCAGATGTTGTCATCTCAGAGAAACGTGAAGCAACAGAGAGGATATCCGGGGAGATATTCAGCTGCTACAGTGGTGTCTGTGAACTTGAGGATTGAGCATCCATTTGAAGGTACCCGGATCAATCCATGCACCCGCTGGAGGCTCCACAGCGGCTTCCTGTGGAATTTACGGACAGTTCCATGGGGATCATGGGTTCATGAACCTGAAAACACGCCCTATTTAGGGCTCTAAAGCTGAATAGGGGCCTTCATATCTGTCCTTCAGTTAATTATGTCGTGCTCAGACCACAACAGTGGATGGTCAAGAAAAAAAGACCTCATAATGTTTATTTTGATTTAAAAGGCTCTAATATTGTCTTTTTCCTGATTTTAAACCACAATATTTATATACAATGCACCTTTTAAGAGTGTATGTGGGGTTTTCGAAACCCCCATGGAGGCGGTAAAATTTCGGGAAAACTGAATCTACTAATAGCCCTAGTTATGGTGCTATTTCTGGGCTCAAATGTGGCAGGTGCCGTTGAGATATCCGATAATGGAACACTCAATGGGACAGAAATCAGCGGTAACCAGACATTAACGGAAGGTGACAACCAGACATCAAATGATACATGTAACCAGACATCCACCCAGACAGAGGAAACAGACACACCCCATGGGGCCATCTGGGTTAAGGCCTACGATATGGGGAAAGTGAACCTCACAGAACTCAAAAAGATGGGTATAAAGGATGTCTTCCTTGAGCAGCTGGCCTTCAATGACGCCAGGTTCAGCAGGAACCTCACCTCGTTCCTCGGCAATGCATCAGAGCAGGGGATAAGGGTGAGCGTGTGGGTGATCTGCCTCAAGGATTCCAGCGGAAATTGGGTTGACCCAACCGGAAGATACGCCTACAACGTTACAAAGACACAGAAGGTCACAGTAAAGGAGCCATACAGGTACTACTACACCGTAACAGTGAAGAAGGCCTACACCAGGTACGTGAAACAGAAGTACAAGGCGTGGTACAGGTATAATGGTAAACTGAAATACACCTGGAAGTACCGCTACGTTAAAAAGACATACTACAGGTACGTTAAGGAGACAAGGTACACCATAAAGTACCGTACAGTTACAAAAACCATCAAGACCACCGAAACAGTGTACAGCTACAACCGTACCTACGCAGAGAACTTCATAGATAACCTGACAAAGCGCGCCCTCTCCTACATTACCGTACCTGGCGTTGGCGGGGTGCACCTGGACTACATCAGATATCCGGGAAACGCCTACCAGGTCCCCAACTCCACAGAGACCATAACAGGAATAGTTAAGAGGATAAGTGAAGCCATAAAATCAGTGAACCCCAACCTGCTCCTATCAGCGGCGGTGATGCCAGAGAAGGCCTCAAACGCCTACTACTATGGACAGGACTATACAAAGCTTGCAGAGTACCTGGATGTACTGGTGCCCATGGCCTACAGGGGTAACTACAATACAGGAACATCATGGATAAGGAATGTGACGGCCTACATCAAGAGCAAAAGCCTCAGCGCCCAGGTCTGGACCGGAATTCAGACCTACAGGTCAGACAATGATGTGACACCACTGCCTGCAGATGAACTCAGGGCCGACATAAACGCGGTTCTGAGTGGAGGTGCAGACGGATATGCCCTCTTCAGGTACGGCCTGATAGACAGGGAGTTTCTGGGTGTAACACCATCCGCAATCGCAATACCATCTGCCGCCAATTCAGTAACTGCAGAGATGTTAAGGGATGCCGCCAGCAGGTTCAAGAGTTTTGTGGAGTCAAACTACAGGCTCCCCACCTATGTGAGTATAAATGGAGTTCAGGTCAAAAACTCAGAGTTCCTCTACCTGCTGGCAGGGTTTCTCACAGGCGCCGACCTGGAAATCAGGTCATTCAGTGAGGGATCAAACACAACCCTGGTGGCAGCAGGGACAATTCAGAGGGACGGCTACCTTAGAATTGCATCGGACGTCTGGAACTACATGTTAGCAAATGGCAGGGCTCCCTCAAGCATATCATCCAGTGCCGGGAGTCTGAGCTTCAATACACTGGTTTATCTGCTATCGAAGGTCGTTGCATTTGAGGGTGCAAACGGAAGGCTACCAGACCATGTGACCATCGACAGTTCAATTTTCATGGGAAAGTACCTTGCATCATCAGCCAACTGTCCCGTTTACAACCCGGAGATAAGGTCACTTGCAGCGAGCATAACAGAGGGTCTTTCATCGACACTGCAGAAGGCAACAGCCATATTCAACTGGGTGCGTGACCATATAGACTACAGCTTCTACTACAATACAAGGTACGGTGCCACCGGCACGCTGAAAACCAGGACCGGAAACTGTGTGGACATAACACACCTCCTTGTGGCCCTCTCAAGGGCTGCGGGTATACAGGCAAGGTATGTTCATGCAAAATGCACATTCCTCTCAGGTAACACCTATGGACATGTATGGGCCCAGTTATACGTGAACGGAAACTGGGTAAACGCCGACGCATCAAGCAACATGAACTCCCTTGGAGTCATAAAGAACTGGAAGACTGCAACCATAAAGGGCTACTATGCAGAACTGCCATTCTAAGGAAATCAACTTTTTTCTTTTTTTTATTTATCAGTTACATTATCTCTACCAACAACTATACCTCAAAGCTAGATTCTCCGAACATACTCAAGTTCCCTGAACCTCAGGGATACAGCTGTGCCGCCATCAGAGATTATCTCAAATTCGCCCTCAAGCTGATCAGCAAGGGCCCTCATGAGGGATAAACCCACTGTACCCTCAGGGACCTCACCCATACCCCTACCATCATCCTCAACAGTGAGGTGCATCACATCACCTGGATCAATACTTACACGTATCATGCCCCTACCATCAGGGAACGCATGCCTTATGGAGTTGGTGACGGCCTCATTGATGAACAGGCCCAGGGGTATTGCGGTCTCCAGGTTCAGCCTCACATCGGCATCCACCTCAAAGTCCACCCCGTAGACCGAATGGGCGCTTATCAGCCTCTCAATCAGCCTGGTTATGAATGATGACATGAGAACACCTGAGAAGTCGCCACTGTCATAGAGGGTCTCATGGATGATTGCCATCGCCCTCACCCGGCTCTGGGCGTCCATCAGGACCTGGCGGGTATCCTCATCTGCATTCATGGCCTGGATGTTCAGGAGGCTTATTATGATCTGGAGGTTGTTCTTGACCCGGTGGTGCACCTCACTGAGGAGGGCGTCCCTCTCCATGAGTGCATCCTCAAGGGACCTCTTGGCCACTATGAGGTCTGTTATATCTGTGAGTGAGACTATAAACCCTGCATATTCGCCGCCCTGAAACCTGGGGACCATCCAGCCTGTGTAGTGCCTCCCGTTGATGTCCATTCTATCAATGATTACCGGCCTCCTTTCGCCGCTGTACTCAGGAAACTCCACCAAACCAAGCCTCTTCATTGCCGTGTTCTGGTATATGGTGTTCCCATCAGCGTCGACCACTGCAACTGCCTCTGCCAGGTTCGCAAGAACGTCCCTGAAGAATCTCTGGGTCCTCCTGAGGTCCCTCCTGTAGGCCTCCCTCCTCATATCGATCCGGTTAAGTTCCACAGCGACGATTATGACGGAGATTATTATGAGGGATGATGTCATGCCCATGAGGAAGACCTCACCGAACCCCGGGAACACGTAATCCCTTATCTTAAGCGTTACAAGGCCCAGTACGGTTATGCTGGCTATCATCATTGGCAGTATGAGCCTCACTATGTGGCCGCCAACAAATGATGCGTGAAGTGGCGCCATAACCCCCCTTTCAGGGTAGAGTGAAAGTATGGAGATTGCTATGAGTATGTGAAGCACCGCAGTGTAGAGTGCCATGAGAAAGTACTCCCCATAGACACCTAGGCCCGCCGCGTAACCCACAAGGACGCAGTAGGAGATCACACCAGCAGGGAAGGTGATGATCTGGGCAGCGCTGAACCTTGATGTGGAGAAGAGGAAGAGGACAGCGGCGTATATAAGGAAGAGAGCCACTGTTATGATCCTTGAGTTATAACCGTATTCGGCACCCTGAATGTAACCGGAAAGTGTCAGGATGTAGAAGACCAGGAGGAAGGTCCCTGTAAGTATCGCGGGAAGCCTGAAGCCCCTTGATAGGGCTATGAGGGAAGCTGCGATGGGTATGAAGAGGGCTGCTGTTACCGGCTGGGTGGGTGGGGATCCCAGGATATTGCCCATGAGATGCTGGTTACCGGTTGCCCAGCCCGCAAGTATGAGGGTAGATATCACTATTACTGTTGCTGAAGCAGAAACTGAGAGCCTCCTTGCAAAAAGAACAGAATCAGACCACTCCATATTCAACCCAAGGAATATTATCTCCCCATTATTAATAAAATCTTCGTAGCGGATTATTAAAAGTTATACTTATGGGTGGCTTACCAGGTGAGGTAAGCATTTATTAACATTCAGTGAAAAAGTTATATTTAATAAGTTTTCCAATACTCTTATGTGGCTGGGGGTTGACATATGAAGCGTTTCCTCTGCCCTCTATGCAGGGCCAATGTGTCATCCGGGCTTCATGGAAGCCACCGGGAACGGTTTTACTATCTTGTATGCCCATCATGCGGTGCAAGGGTTTGCCTGAACGATGAAAGGATCCTCTGAGGTCTGATAAACCCAACTGAAAATTTGTATGATCAGATTCTGCTTGAGGTCCAGTGCACGAAAAGTTGTCCTGGGTAAGAGAACAAGACCCTGTGGAGGAACTCATGCTATTTAATCAATGAGCAACATAAGATCAACTGGTGAAATCCATGAAAATATGGGCAGTTATCCTCCTCCTTGCGGTCCTCACGGTCCCCCCAAGTACAGCCCTCAACAACCCTGTCCTTGATGAACCGGGATACGGAATGATAACCGAGAGCCACGGTGAGGGAAGCCAGAGGTACTGGATCTTCAAACCATCAAAACCCGGGAGTTACCCTGTGGTGGTATTCATCCATGGCTGGGCCGCCACAGAGCCCCTCTTCTACATGGCCTGGATAAGGCACCTTGTGAGGGAGGGGAACATCGTAATCTACCCCCGCTACCAGAACCTTCTCGATACAACATCAGATGCCTTCACCGATAACGCCGCATCTGCAGTTAATGACGCCCTCAGGAGGGTCAGGGGAGACTGGAACGGTGAACTCTTCCTTGCAGGGCACTCAGCCGGGGGTATAATAGCCCTCAACCTGGCATCCCGCCAGGATATACCTGACCCTGATGGTATCCTGGCGGTGCAGACAGGGGACTCGGAGGGGGGCAGGAAATTCGAGAACCTCAGGGGTATACCCCAGGACACCCTCCTTGTGGTTATGGCCGGCGACAGGGATAATATAACAGGGACTGGGGACTCCTACAGGATAATGAGGTCCACGCCCCAGATACCCGGGGACAGAAAGCTGTTCCTCCTTGTGCGCTCAGACCGCAACCTGGTGGCTGATCATCTGTCACCCCTTGCGGTTTCAGATGAATTCAGGGTGCTGGTGGACAACCTGGACTACAGTGGCTACTGGAAGGTCCTGGATATGATGATGGAACTTGCACGTGAAAATAAAACCCTCGCGGATGCCGATACCGGCAGACTCCTTGGTATGGGCAGCTGGGGTGATGGAAGACCAGTCAGGAGGATGGAGATTGTTGAATACTGATGGAGGTTTCCCATGGATAGGAGGATTCTGATAGTTGCAGGTGTTATAGCTGGACTCATAATCGTCACGGTACTCGCGGTTGAGGTCTTCGATGAGGCCATATTCGCACAGATACCCTACACTTACACCTCATACACATCAATCCCGGCTAATAAGCCGGGTGAGGGTTCCCTTGGGGGCTACTACTCAATAAATGGTAGGGGGAGGGACTTCAGGTTCCAGATAGTGCTCCCAGGTGCAGAGAACCTTGACACCCATGAGGTTAACGGTACAAGGATATGCTACAATGAGAGCGGTCTTAGTGGGGTGGGCCACATAGACCACATCGACGTCACCTGGGATACCCTGATATCACTCCTGAGGGGCGACCTGAAGTCTGCCATGTTCAGAACACCCCTAAGCGGCCACTACAATATGACCTGCGCCGCATGGGATGGCGGCGGTAAGTTCATGAACAACGGGACAGACTTCAGGGGTGACTTCAGGATAAACGGTGTTGAGACCTTCTTCGGCGGTAACTTCACCCTGAAACCTGATGCCGGGCGCATCGTGCTCAGCGCAGACTACATATACTACCCCCAGGGAAAGCCAGAGGAGGCCAGGATGGTTAAGAAGGACTTCTACATGTAATTTGACTGGGGATGGTTCACCTGATTGTTAAAAACCCTGATGACCGCGAATATAGGAGGGTCCTGGATGGTACCCTGCTCTCTGAGATCATCCACCCCAGGAATGACCCTGTGGGGATGAACTTCAGCCTCGCCCATGCCATACTCAGGGAAGGTGAGGCCTCACTTCCCCACCGCCTGGGGGAGTCCGTGGAGGTCTACTATATCCTCAAGGGTGAAGGGGTCATGCACATAGGGGATGAGGTGAGGGAAGTAAGTGCGGGCGACGCAGTCTATATTCCCCCTGGCTGTGTGCAGTACATTGAGAACAGTGGTGAGGGGGACCTCTCATTCCTGTGCATCGTATCCCCACCCTGGAGGGGTGAAGACGAGGAACTTGTCATGGATTGACAGCACACCAAAACCCTCATTTTTTAAGCAAAGAATCCCCATAAATTCAATTTTTATTCAATTAAAAAAAATTTTAGATTACCACGTACTGTGGTAACCTTCCGCTTGCACCGTAGAATCCGAGTATCCTGCTGTACATGAAGACCAGCCTGGAGTAGGGGACCCTTCCACGGGATGTCACAGCATAGTTGGGGGCCCTTCTATTCCTGGTTATGAAGTCCCTTATGTTTACAGCGTACCTCAGGTATGCGCTCATGTAAAGTTTACCTGGCATGTAGATACCCTTGGGTGCGGTGGGGTAGCCCACGGCTCTGGGTGTTACAGGTCTCTTACTGCCGGCAGCAAGGTTGATGGCTGTCCTCACAAGGATGTCAAGGACCTCCGGTGGGGAGTAGTTCCTACCTGCTATCCTGACTGTACCTGGCAGCCTCCTGTATTTGCCGTAGTACCATGTGATGTATCTTGCGGCTGAGATAACCTGCTCAGCAGTTATGCCGCTGGACGTTACCGTTACGGTGATGGGTGGGAGGGTGTCAACTGTGACCCTGTAGGTGCCTGCGCTGAGTGTCCTGGTATATGTTAATGTGGTTGATTCCCCGCCATTGAGGTTAACTATCCTTGAGTCGACCTTCACGCCGTTTATCATGAGATCAGCTGGGTATGAACCTGCCAGGTCCCCTGTATTCGTGACCCTGACCGTCACGGTGATACCGAGTGGTGAGGGTCCTGATACCGGTGAAACCCTCAGGTTACTTAGCTGGAAGGTTGCCGGTTTGAGGACGGTGACAGCCACCGGAGCAAGACCATCGACCGTGACATTGTAGGTTCCCCTTGAAAGGACCCTGGTGAATGTAACCCTGACGGTCTCACCGGCATTGACTGTCAGTGTCCTTTGAGAGACCACTGCACCATTGACCATGAGGCTGGCGGTGTAGTCACCTGCAACATCCCCGGTATTTGTGACATCCACGGCGACGTTAACATTCAGGGGCTCAAGACCCGTCACAGGATCAACCTCGAGGTTATCCAGTACAAAAGTCGCAGGTTTGAGGACGGTGACAGCCACCGGAGCAAGACCATCAACACCCACCGTGTACACGCCGGGATCTGTGAGGTCCCTGAGGAAGCTCACCTCAGCTGATGATGCAGGGTTAAGTGTGATATCCCTGAAGGCCACCACCACCCCATTGACAGTGAGGTTAACCCTGCATACACCTGCAACCTCCCCGGTATTTGTGACATTCACCGTGACGTTTACCCTGAGGGGTGCCACACCGGTATCAGGTGTCACCTTGAGGTTATCAAGGTTGAATGTGGCCGGTTTAAGTACCTTGAGTGTGGATGTGTCCTCTGATGGGAGGTGGGTGTCATCACCCGGGAATTCTGCCCTGGTGGCGTATGTGCCAGGTGCCCCTGCAGTGGTGGTGAACCTGGCTTTTCCTGTGTTATCTGTGAGGGCTGATCCCAGGAGTACGCCCTCAAGGTAGAATCTGATCTCCCTTCCCTCAACTGGTCCTACCGGTGATGTGAGTGTCGCCACGAGTTCGGCTATCTCCCCGGCCACTGCCTGCGCCCCCTGGAGGGTTGTGGTGGTGGGGTACTTCTCTGTGAGGGGCGCGAAGGTGCTGAAGGTGTTGATGTTGTCTGCGTAGACGTACCTCTCGGTGGTGTTCACACCTGTCTCTGGAAGCTGGTTCCAGGTTCCTGAGTGGCGGAAGACCCGGAGGCCTGTCTCATTTTTACCTGCAACGTCACCTGGTGTGTAGTGGAACCTGAGGTAATCAAGGATTGTTGCTCCTGCTGATGATATGTCCACATATTTTGTGATGTTAACCCATCCTGCAGGGTCTGCTGGTGGTGATTCAACTTCCCTCAGTATGATCCCTGCGGTGTACCTGAAGCTCAGGAGTGTGGGGTAGAGTAGGCCCACCCTGAGGCGTGTGAAGGTGTTTGATGTGTCTGGGTCAGCCTGGAGATCAGGACCCGTGGTGCTGGTGATGGTGTTGTCGATGAATTCAGAGCCGGTTACGCCCTGGAGGTACATGCCTCTGCTGTTGGAGGTTAGTGTGTTGTTCTGGATTGTTAATTCAGGGCTATCAACCCCACGTAACCATAAACCCCAGTCCGTACTGCTGGATACAGTGTTATCCCGTAGGGTCACAGCTTCACGAACATCCACCAGGTAGAGCCCAACACCATTACTATCGGATATCGTCGTGTTTTTCACTGTCAGGTTACCGCTATCAGCAGCGGACATTGTCACATAGACACCATGACCCCTGGAACCAGTAACAGTCAGGTTATCAAGCACCACATTCCTCAGGGTGTTATAACCCTCCAGGAAGACACCATAACCCCTGCTGTTAACCACATGGGAGTTGCGGATGGTTATACCATCAAGGAAACCACCCCAGCTCCAGCTAACCCTCCGGATACCATCACTACAATTCACAAACCAGGAATCATCCACAGTCACATTCCTCAAAGTGGAACCCTCAACCAGATAGAGACCCTGCTGACCACTACCAGTAACATTAACACCCACAAGAGTCACATTAGACGCCGTGCCACCAACACGCACACCCTGCAAGGTAGAGTTACCGATACTAAGACCCCTCAGGACGAGATCATCACAGTCAACAGCCACAACCCCATAATTAAACTGCCTCACACCATTACCAAACACCAGACCCTCAACAGTCACACCATCAGCATTCTGAAGCTCCAAACAATTACCACCATTATCCTTTATAACACTCTCAGAACCATTGATGGTAATATTATTGATGTTTCGCAGGTAGATACCGCCAGCAGAGTTATTGTAGGCATTGTTTCTCTGGAAGGTTAATTTGGGATTATTCTGGCCTGTTAACCATATTCCCCAGTTAGTATTGTTACTGAATGTGCTGTTTTCAAGGGTGTTGTTTCCTCTGAGCTCTGCGTATAATCCGCTTCCCCGATTGTTGGTTGAAGTGAGATTGATTATTGTGGCATTTTCACTGTTTGTCTCCATGGTTATCCTTAAACCATCCTGTGAGCAGTCCCGGATTGTGGTGTTATTCACAACCACATTACGCACAAAATAACCATAATAATTGTAAGCCCGCAGGAAAACCCCATGACCAGTCGCATTGACCACAGTAACATTCTCAAGCCTCAAAACATCCACACTTGAACTGTAATCCTTCTCAATACCACTGGCACCGGTGGAGTCAAAAACAGAATCACGCACAACCAGACCGGAAACACTGGCACCAGCATCAACCATCAGACCCTGCTGGGAAGTCCTGTTCACAGTGACACCGGAAACAGTCACATTAGATGATGCCCCGCGAATAAGCACACCACGCTGAATACCAAACCCTGTAGCAACCCGGGCAGCCGCATCATCAAAGACCGCATCACGAACAGTCACAAAAGCAACACCCTCAAAAACCACAGGATAACCCGCATTATCAGTCAACTGAGAACCGCTCAGAATCACAGGAGCAGACTCACCACCAACACGCCTCAGGTAAACACCATTACGATTACCCACAAAACGGTTACCCCCAGAAAGGACAAACCCAGCAACATTATCACCAACAACCCTCAAACCATAATAACCATCAACACCCCCACCAAAACCATTACCAGAAAACACATTATCATCCAATAAAAGTAGACCCCTACTCTCAAAATACGCACCATGCTGCCTGTTACCACTAAAAGTACTGTTACCCACCGTAACATTCTCACTATTAGGCTCCATAACCACCCTCAAACCATCCTGTGAGCAGTCCCTGATTGTGGTATTATTCACAACCACATTACGCACAAAATAACCATAATAATTGTAAGCCCGCAGGAAAACCCCATGACCAGTCGCATTGACCACAGTAACATTCTCAAGCCTCAAAACATCCAGAGTGGAAGCGTAATATTTCTCAATAGCACTGGCCCCGGTGGAGTCAAAGACAGAATCACGCACAACCAGACCAGAAACACTGGAAGAAGAATAGAGCAGCAATCCCTGATTGTATGTCCTGTTCACAGTGACACCGGAAAGAGTCACATTGGAGGAAACACCATTAATAACAACACCAAGGCTGGGACCGGTTATGTTAAGGTCCCTGAGGGTAACATTCCCTGCCCCATCCACGGATACACCCGCAGCGGCTGTTGCGCCGACGAGTCTGAATCCCTGGATGGTGGCTCCTGAACCCGTGGATTGAACCCTGAAGACCGGGCTTGAGGGATTAAGTGATCCGTTAACGGTTACAAGACCCGCACTCCTTAGGTGAGGTTGGTCTTGTTTACAGTGACGCTCTCATGGTATGTGTAGGGGTTCCCTCCATCGTCGTGGACGGTTATTGTATCTCCACTGACGGTGGACCCATTATCAATTGCAGCCTGAATCGATGTGAAGTTGTAGCCTCCGCCTGGACCTACAGTCCATTCAGCGGCAGATGAAGATGAAATGGAAACTAAAACAACGAATAACACCAGCAAAAATACCTTAATTGACGGAAACGAGTTTGAAATCACCTAAGATCTCCCCCAATGTGCTTGAAAAGGAAGTCGATCACAGAACTAGCGACAAACCCCCCGCAAAAGGAAGTCGATCACAGAACTAGCGACAAACCCCCTCTACTCATTTTATGTACTTTAACAATATATAAAATTTTCGCGGGTAAATGAAAATAGACCGTATAATCCCCAATTTATTTAAAATGATTTAAAATAGTGATTGATAATGTAAAAATTGGTCATATTGTCCAAATCTCGCCCGGTGATCATTAAACACGATGAAATCACAGTTCAGGAGAATAAAGAGAACCAATGAGTATTATGGATAAAAAAATCCAGTAACCATATAATTTCGCCACCACAATCTTAAAAAAATAAAAAAATGAATGGTTATATTCTGTTTCTTCCACCTCCCATGAAGTAACCCACGCCAGCAAGGGCGACCAGTGCGATAACACCGATTATGGCGTAGATCGGCATTCCGGTACTGGAACCCTGAGAAGAAGAAGCCCTGCTCACCTCATAGGCCTTCCCTGCCCCGGCAGCAGGTGACTCCTGGGCGCTCTTAACCTCGGAAACTGAAGTTCCAGCATCATTGGAGATCCCGGCGCCCCTTCCTGGTGATGGAGTTCGCCCGGCTGAGGGTGAACCTCCACCAGAATCTCCCTGGTTTGGAGTTGATGGTATATCAGGTGTGGATCCTCCTGCTGGGGCGAATGCTGAGCTCCCTGTGGCCGCATACAGTTTCTCCTTAACCCTTGCAAGGAGGTCAGGGTTGAGGTACTGCATGGCCCACTCCATCATTGCGATATTGCCGCAGCTGCAGTCACAGCAGGCAACACCATTCTCTGCCATCGCCTGTGCCCATGTGGATGCAAGGAGCCTTAGTGTTGCCTCATCAGCCTTCCAGTGCCCCTCATGTGCTGCCTGGAGCATGGTCCCTGTGATGGATATCAGTGCATAGGAGTTCTTACCTGAGAGCCACTCCCTGACACCCAGGCCATTAACGTCCCTTATGTAGGTATCTGCAAGTTCATCCCATGCCCATGAAGGCACACCTGAGGGTGATGTGACCTGCCAGAGCCATAGGGACCTTACCGCCGATGAGAGCCTGTTGGCACCGGCGTACCCCTCAGACATGAGACCCCTCACATAGTCGGGGTTGAGGTAGCGTGTCCTCATGTCAATGGCAATTGTCTGCTGGAGTGAGAGGATCTCAGGTGTACCTGTGGCCACTGTTATTATGTTAACTGCAGGTGTGCTGCCTGTGAGTTTCCTTATCGCCAGTGAAAGGCCGCCCAGGTAGTCTGCCATGTCATCGTTCTCTGTGACACCCACAAGGTAGGTGCTTCTTCCCTGGTAGACCGCTGATACGCCCCTGAGGAGGTCTGCTAGGAGGTCAACGTTCTTAACACCCCAGCCGGTCTCTGAGTAGGATGTTCCCATGCGGCTCATGAAGAGGTCTGCGAGTTCATCTGTGCTGTTGTAGGTCCAGGACATCTCACCCGCCTCCTTGACTCCTGTGCCGTAGGATCCCAGGGGTGGTGCGAATATCCTGTAGATGGCCATGTTACCAGCATCTGAGGCGTTCATACCGGCCCCAAGGTACTTCTGGACCAGTTCAAGCCAGTGCACTGCCACCCTGTTCATCTCAAGGGGGTCACTTCCTGCTGTGAAGAGTTTAAGTGTCCTGAGGGGTTTAACGGCCGCCTCAAGGGCCTCTGAAACCTGTGGGTACCCTTCAAGTATGGTGGTGTATGATGCTGCGAGGGCCAGCCTGAATGCCCTGTCCATTGTAACAGCGACCTGGCCGTAGACGTCCCTGAAGAGTCCGCTTACCGTGACCACCGCGTCTATACGTGGCCTTCCAAGTTCACTGAGTGGTATGAGTTTCACCCCTGTAACTGTACCTGAGCTGCTCCATACTGGCTTCACACCCAGGAGGTTCAGGACAAAGGATACCATGGCACCGTCGTCCCTGGCTGTGTCCACGCCCCAGATTACCACTGCAAGTTTCTCTGGTGGTTCTGTGTAGGTGGCAAGGACCCTCCTCACTATCTCAGCCCCCACACTGTAGGCTGCCTGTGTTGGGACGGTGCTGGGGTCTATGGTGTAGAAGTTCCTTCCTGTGGGGAGGCCTGATGGGTTCATGAGGGGCTCCCTTCCGGGTCCTGGTTCAACGTAGCCGCCCCTGAGTGCGTTCAGGAGGGATGACATCTCCCCCGCTGTGCTCCTCCTGATTAATGCTATGTACTCTGTTGCTGCCTGGAGTTTGCTGAGTATGTCAGGTGAATCTGTGAGGTTCTCTGGTCCTGAGCCGTCTACAAGTGCCCTTACCATGGTAAGCGTCCTGTTTTCGATAACTGCACGCTGGTCCAGTGTGAGTTCCTCGTAGATCCAGCCGTATTCTGCTGCCAGGAGCCTGTATATGGAGCTGTCTCCTGTTGAGATCATTGAGGATACCATGTATGCTATTGCATCGCTGCTCCACTCCCTCCCGAAGGTGTGGAGTCCCACCGGTATCAGTGTGGACTCGATCCTCATTAGGTACCCTGATATGGTGGTTATGAGTTCATCTGGAGTTGAATTCTGGATGCTGATGCCGAGTTCATCACCGAGGTTCAGTTTAATGGCTGTGTTCCGTATCTCTGCCAGGTACTGGTTTTTGAGCTGTTCATCAGCCTTCTTGTAGTTTGATATTAACTCCTTGAGTGTGAGGAGTTCGCCGTAGAGTCCTGTTGATTTCATTGCCGGTGTCAGGTGGTCGATGATGACTGCGAGTCCACGCCTCTTGGCTGCCAGTCCATCCGCTGCATTATCCACGCGGTAGATGTAGATTGATGGTGTCTCATCCACCACTATATCAGGGAAGTCGAAATCTGAGAGCATGACCTCCTTTCCCGGGAGCCACTCGTAGCTTCCCATGGTACCCATGTGTATCATTGCGCTGGCATTGAATACCGTGTTTATCCATGCATAGTAGGCCAGGTACTGGTGGTGTGGTGGGAGTACACCCACGTTGTAGAGCATCTCGGGGTTGGCCTCCCATCCCCTCTGGGGCTGGGGTCCGATGAAGACGTTCCCCTCCAGTATACCAGGTATAACAATGTATTTCCTGCCGTTCCTTGTTACGGTCATCACATTCCCGGGGGCTTCTCCCCAGCCACAGAGACCGGGTATTGCAAGGAGCATGAAGGAGTTCCTTGCAGCCTGGAATGTGTTCCAGAGGCTGGAGTTGCCGCCTATAATTCCACTGAGTGCCGTGTACATGACTTCAAGTAATTGCAGCCCCTCTGAGGCTTTGTCTGATGACTTTATGTTGTCCTTCATCTCAGCGTACCATGAGTTCAGGGCCTTCATGAGGGTCTCCGCCTTAACATTCCTCTGGAGGCCCATTTTCAGGAGTTCCTCCATGTATGCTGTGGGGCCCTCTGTGACGTATCTTCTTGCTATGGGGTTGAGGCCCTGGAACCATCTGAGGTATTCCTCTGCATCCCATAGTATGACGCCTGTGGTGTTTGCGAGTCTCTCGAGTTCACCGGGTGCCCAGTTTGCAATGTTTATCCCCCTCTCAACCATGAGGGTTACGAGTTCAGCTGCTCCTGTGATGTTTCCGACCCTGTATCCCTCCTTCTTCAGGTTGAGGAGTATCTCATGGATGCTCTCCGGTACGTTGAGGTAGCTTGCCCCGATCTCTGATTTGCCTGGCGGGTAGTTGTAGTATATGATGGCTATCCTCTTCTCCCCTGCCGGTGTTAAACTGAGGTTTACCCAGTTTGTGAGTCTCGCTGCCAGTTTCTCCACCCTCTCGGGTATGGGTGAGTAGGAGTAGGTGTAGGCACCTGTTACTCTGTCGCTCTGAAACTCTGCCGCGGCTATGATTATGGGCTCTATGAGTCCCTGGGTCTCGGGGAACCCTGCCTGTCCCATGATGTCATCCTGGCTCCAGGGCGTGACACCGTCACTGGAGAGTAACCAGTCATCCACTGTCCTTGTGTTCACTATAACACCCCTGAGGACCGGGACGTTGAGGAACTTCAGGAGTGTGTTCACCTTCTCTGAGGCTGAGCCCCCGAGGAGGTAGGTGCTGAATGAGACCAGCGCCTGGATCCTTGGAGTGTAAAGCGTGGTGTTGGCCTCAAATGATGCCAGGTCTGGTGCTGTTGTGAAGAACCTCACCATGGCAGAGTAGGTGTTTTCACCGTACCTTGCAACCGCTGATATTATGTTGTACCGGTTTCTGAGCTTCTCTATGAGGCTGTCTATATGGGCTGTTCCGCCACCGAGCATGTTGCTCTCGGATTCTATGAACCCTATTGTGGGCTTTGCAGGGTCCAGTGGATAGTCCCTGAGGTAGTCTGTGAGGTTCTCATAGAGCTTCCCGTCACGGTACAGGAGTTCCCTTGAAACCGCCCTTGGCGGGTCGTAGGTTACGTTGAGGGTGATGTTCCTGCCCCTTGCCCATATATCCGCGGCCCAGAGTATCTGGTTCCTGTAGCTGGGGACGTTCCTGTAGCAGTAGTATCCCTCCCCCTGGGCCCAGAGGGCTATCTGGGGGTACTGGTTAACGTAGGCCTCCAGGAGTGGGAGGGGCTGGAGCACTCTGAGGGCCCTGCTCACTGTGCTCACCACAGTGTCCGGGACGCCGTTGAAGACCAGTTCATCGTTTATCCGGCTCATCTTAACGAGTTCAAGTCCACTTGCACCATCGAAGACTGCGAAGAATTTTCCGTTGAGGATTTCGGGTTTTGCTGTTATGACCCTGAGCATCCTCGTGTAGTCCTCTGTCCCCAGGTAGTTGCAGATTATGACGTCCGAGGAGTTTATGAGTGCCTCCACCTCCTCGGGTGTGGAGTTGACTATCTGGGGTGAGCTCCTGACCCTGATTGTGATGTTCCTATCAGGGTACTCCTGGAGGACCCTGTGGGCCGCCTCATTCACAACCCTGGTCCCCTCGATGGAGTGTATGACGAGGACATCCACGGTGCTGTTGTCTGCTGCATCGGCTGTACCCTGAAAGATGAATACGAGTAACACTGCAATCACTATTACCCTTGAATCCATTATCTTATCACCTCCATGTTTTAACTGCAGAATAAGTATTATTGATGTGTTAATTTAAAATTAGTTATTACTAACTTTTGGTATAAATGAAAAATAGTAATATTAATCGTCCATGAAATCAACATGGATGCTCTCAGAACCGTTCTGATTGACCATTGTAACGTTAACGTCCCTGTCAGCCTCCACGTGTACACTGACAGTGATCCCGCTGTCATTCACGGTAGAGTTTCCATCATCAGTTTCATAGAATCCATCCAGGGCACCCACAGATACAAGGGATAGTGCCAGGGCAAGGATCAGGAGGAATGAGAGGATGGCCCACTCGCCGGCTGTCCCTGTCTTTATCCTTCTGTTCCTGCGGAGGCAGTGGTAGGGTGTGTCATTGAGGGGGTATAGCAGGGGGCATCCGCGGACCGTGAAGAGGTCCAGGGCCAGGTGGGATGATACCCCGACAAGGAGGGGCACCCCGATCCCTGGACTCCCCAGTGATAGGAGCAGAAGGGGTGGTAGAATTAGAAGTGTGTGTCCGATGCCCCTGTGCCTCCCGGCGAGGAAGTCGAGGATGTCAGGGAGCACTGATGCAGCACCGGCGAGGAGGGCCCCGTTGATGAGGGAATTTACAGGGTGTATGAGGTTTACCATGAGGAAGAGTGCCACTGCAGCTGTTATGTGGGTCCTGAACCTCAAAGGTTATCACCTCAGGATGTAGTTCATTGTCCTGAATGATATGAGGGCAAACCAGAGCGCCCCTGTTATGAGGATCCCGTATTCCAGGCCCACCTTGAAGTATCCCAGTGCCATGAGTATGGACATGAGTACCATGAATGCCCAGGTGACGTCAATGGCGTCGTCGTCCAGGCACTCATGGGGGTTGAGCCTCTGGAAGGTTGAGTAGAATGGCCTCACCTCACCCCTCATGGTGCCGTTGAGGGCGGCCATGTAGTTCACGTTGCCGTTCTCATGGAGCCAGAGGTACTTCATTGCGGCCTTCTCTGTGAGGTCCTCGAAGTGGTCCATGAAGACCCAGGTGTCGCCCCTGGTTGATGCTATCTCATTCATTATCTCTGTTATGGTGAGTTTATCACTGGCCCCTGGTTTGTGGGCCCTGAGTATCTGGAGGAGCCCCGCCTTGAGGGGCATGGGTGTTACC
The DNA here is from genome assembly GCF_030055425.1 of Methanothermobacter sp. Taxonomy (NCBI): domain Archaea; kingdom Methanobacteriati; phylum Methanobacteriota; class Methanobacteria; order Methanobacteriales; family Methanobacteriaceae; genus Methanothermobacter; species Methanothermobacter sp. The sequence continues at coordinate 119,826 of NZ_JASFYE010000004.1, read as the reverse complement.
AGGTATACCAGTGTGGCCCCAGTGATGATTTCACCCGCCTTAATGGCCTCCAGTATTCCCTGGTAGGCCTCGAGGGCGTTTCCGCCACACTCAATAACGTTGCCATCCTCAAGGCAGGAGACAATGTTTATGAGTTTCATACAATAAAGTATTAATTAATATTATTTAAATTTTTCGTATGAGATGGTTTTATACTGTGGGTTTACAGAGAGAATATGAAATAATGGATTTGATGATGAATGGATGATCCAGTGGATTAGGTATAAATAGCAAAATTCTGTCATGTTCTTCTCTCAATAGATAAGATATTATTATAATGATCAAAGTAAACTAAGATAATCAGTATCTATATTTACCGAGTACAAAAAGGTGATTTTTATTAGGGTCGTTATTCTTGCTGCGGGTGTTGGGAGTAGACTGGGTCATGGAATACCAAAGGCACTCGTTGAACTGGCCAATGGTAAGACAATAATCGACCAGCAAATAGAAAACATCACACAGATAACCAAACCTGAAAACATCAGAGTAGTCCTCGGATACAAGGGCCATCTCCTGGAGGAACGATATCCCGACCTCGAATTCATCTACAACCACCGCTACGCAGAAACAAACACATCCAAGAGCCTCCTCATCGGAATGAACGGCATAGACGACGACGTAATCTGGATGAACGGAGACGTGGTCTTCGACCCACAGATACTGCAGATGATCATGGAAACCCCATATAAAAACCTCATATGCGTTGACAACAAAAAAGTCGGAGAAGAAGAGGTCAAATACAGCCTCAACACTGACGGATTCATAAAAGAACTCTCCAAAACCGTCAGCAAACCCCTGGGAGAAGCCGTGGGAATCAACAGAATTGCCCGGAACACCGTGCCAAAATTCATCCAGGCCCTAAAGGAATGCGATGACCAGGACTACTTCGAAAGGGGCGTTGAAATACTCATAGAAAGGGGTGAAAAATTCAAACCCCTCAACATCGGAGAAAAGTTCTGCGTAGAAGTTGACTTCCTAGAGGATCTCAGAGAGGCAAAAAGATACTTCAGGGAGACCCACAGATGAAGGTCACAGTTATCGGAGCAGGAAGCTTTGGAACAGCCATATCACAGGTTCTAGCTATGAACACCGATAAGGTCCATTTAATGGCACGCAGACCCCAGATCGCTGACACCATAAACAAAAAACATGAAAACACAGCATACCATCCCGGAGTAAAACTCAGGGAGAACATAGAAGCAGTCCTCATGGACAGGACTGAAATTATAGACGAATCCGAATACATATTCCTGGCGGTGCCCTCAGGCAACCTCCGAAAAATACTGAGATCCCTCGAATCCAATCTGGAGGATAAAAAGATCGTATCCTGCATAAAAGGAATAGAACATCCCAGCCTGAAACCCATGTCCTCCGTCATCCGCGAAGAGACCGGATCCTCAAGAGTTTTCAGCATATCCGGACCCAACTTCGCAGATGAACTCATAAGAGGCATAACCTCAGGTATAACCATTGGCGCCGATGCCAGCTACCTAGACGAGATTTCAGGGCTTCTCAGGGCCCCAGGTATTATCCTCGATCACTCAGAAAACATTGAGGGGGTTGAGTTCTGCGGGATACTCAAGAATGTGTACGCCGTTGCCATGGGTATACTGGATGGACAGATAACAGGCGAGAATCACAGGTACTCTCTTTTAACACTATGTTTCAGGGAGATGACCCGTATACTCAATGAGATGGGTTACGGCGAACTTCATGACAGGTTCTGTGGATTCGGAGATTTCTTGCTAACAGCATCAACCGATAAGAGCCGTAACAGGACCCTTGGCCTGATGCTGGGCAAGAAGATGAGACTCAGTGAGGATTCAACCATAACCATCGAAAGTCTACGTTCAATAAGGGCCATAAGGGAACTTACAGATGATATTGACCTTCCAGTGCTCGAAATGGTCCACAGGACAATGGAGAAACCTGAAAAAGTCAACACCTACATAAGGGACTTTCAGGATAAAATCTTTAGAGGCATGGAGTTCTAAAAAGGATCCGGTATATCAAAACGGAGGATGTGGGTGTGCAGGAATATGAGATTCAGGGATCTTATCAGTGTTCTTAAATCAGAGGAATACAGGGTCCTGGCTGAGAACTTTCTCTCACTTTCAACCCTTCAGGTCCTTGTGTACATACTGCCCTTCATCACACTTCCCTACCTCACAAGGGTCCTGGGTGTCTATAATTATGGTCTTGTTAACTTCGCCATTGCATTCAACACCTACTTCCTGATACTAACCGATTACGGCTTTAACCTCTCTGCTGTCCGTGAAATATCCATGAACAGGGACGACCCCGAACGCATATCTGAGATATTCAGCTCAGTCATGATAATCAAGGGCATCCTTGCAGTTATCAGTTTCTCCATACTCCTTGCCCTTGTATTCATGGTCCCCCGCTTCACCGCCACATGGCCCATATACATCTTCGCATTCGGACTTGTCGTGGGGAACGTTATATCACCCACCTGGTTCTATCAGGGCATGGAAAGGATGAAGTACATAACCCTCCTCAATGTCCTCACCAACGTTATATTTGTCGCTGCCATCTTCCTTTTCATAAAGAAGCCCTCTGATTATCTCTATGTGCCCCTGTTTCAGGCCCTCGGCACAATCACCGCGGGGGTGATTTCCCAGTGGATCATAAGGACAAGGTTCAATGTCAAATTCCATTTACCCCCATGGAGGACTGTGTATGAGGCCTTCAGGGACAGCACCCAGTTCTTCCTATCAAGGGTATCTGTTTCTGTTTACACTAGCAGCAATTCGTTCTTTCTTGGACTTTTTGCAGGTAACATGGCTGTGGGTTATTATTCTGCAGCTGAGAAACTGTACGTTGCAGCCCAGGGCCTTTACAGTCCCCTTATGCAGGTGACATACCCCTACATGGCCAAGACACGCAACAAGATATTCCACCGCAGGGTGCTCAGGTATTCCCTTATCCTGAATACCATACTATGCGCGGGTATAATTATCTTCGCCCCAACCATAATAGGAATACTCTTCGGAGCCCAGTACACACCAAGCGTCAATGTCCTCAGGCTCCTTGCCGTGGCCCTCATGGTGGTGATACCATCAATTCTCCTGGGTTACCCATTCCTCGCGGTACTGGGGCAGCAGAGGTATGCCAACGGCAGCGTCATGATAGGATCAGTAGCACACCTCCTGATGCTCCTTGCAATATCACCCTTCATAAACATCTACCTGGTCGCAGGTCTCGTTATAATAACAGAAACCATAGTCCTCAGCATCAGAATCTATGGAATCAAAAAACACAACCTCTGGTAATACCAGAGAACTGCAAGAAAAAATATATGTTATAGTAATGATCAATCCTCGCCCCATACCAGTTTGTAGACCCTTTCTGATGAGCGGTCATCCTGGTACTGGTTCACCAGTTCATTTATCATTCTGCGCTCATCACGGTAATAATCCTCATCATTGATGCACTTTTCAAGTTCAGCCAGGAATTCACTGAAAGTCCTGACCTTTGGACCGGGGGTCCAGAACTCAAAGGGCTCAAGCACAAAACCCCTTTTCTCTCTGTAGTCATCTATATCAGATACCACAAAGATGATGGGCCTATCAAGGAGAAGAAAATCAAAGTAAACCGAAGAATAATCAGTCACCAGAACATCAACACCACCCAGAATATCATAGAGATCTAAATCTTCCTTTAACATTTGTTCTGTGGAGATGAATACCGTATTCTCTATTTCTTTAATGTGAGATTTGACTATCTCTTCTTCAAGTGAATGAAATTTCACAAGACAAATAATATTATTCTTACGAAGAAATTGACCAAAAAGTTTTCTATCAAAATCAAAAAGATTAAAATTATGGCTACCAACTTCACCATCTTCTTTTTCGAAGATAGATTTTTTATAGGTAGGTAAGAAAAAAATGATTTTATCATACTTATCTACATCAATACCCAACATTTTTCCAAAAATTGCGCGCGAATTATTGAATAACTTGTCATTTCTTGGCTGACCTGAAACGAATACTCGACGGGGGTCTTGATTAAAACAAGATGCAATTACATTTCTCATGAAAATTGAAGTGCTAATAAGATAATAATTCTCATCATTGAAATTAGGGGGTAAATGTTCAGGATTTTTTTCTGAATAAAAAAGGGCTTTTAAAGGCATCCCATGCCAAAGATTAAGGTAAACTTGGTTTTTTTGTCTTATATAAGGATAAGAGAAAGTTGACGATACAATATATCTTGACCTAAAAAACTGCCAATATTCATCTATTGTATTCCTTTTAACTTGTAGAGCATCAAAATCTTTTTTTATTTTATCAACAATCCAAACAAGACTATAATCCTCATTGAGTGACTTTATATAATTATAAATCGCCCTTGAATTATCAGCAAAATCAGGTCTGCTCTCAAAAATTATTTGGTTATCCCTTTTTGGTACTAAATAATTTATTAATTTTATTAAAAATATAGCGAGGTGAAATGTAATTTCAGACTTTTCTAAAATTTTAACTATCCTTCTTAACACAATTACACCTTCTCCACTGATCTATTCGTTTGTTATGCGTTATTGTATGCACAATTTTAGAATTTTTCTCAAAGTTGACTTTACTTATTCTCAACGATTGCAACTCAAAATCTAAAAGCTATAATCCAATAAAAATGTTTGAACCTCCATTATCATAAACTTTGTTTGTAGATTTGATTTTACTAGAAATTGTACTTAATGGAATAACAGGTTTAGGATACAACTTCTCGTCTGTTACTAATTCTTTATTAATTAAATTTCTCTTATGTAGATATACATAATCATTCTTTACTATATTTTGTTTTTTTACTTTACTTATAATAATAAATTTTTTTAATTTCCACATTTTATGATTAAAAAGCGCTATTTTGTGTGTATTTTTTGCTCCTCCGCAAATTAATCGCGTATCCCCCATAAAATCAGTGAAGATAATATTTTCTGAATTTCCATGGTCAATCAGCCAAAAAGATCCAGCTATATCACAATCATAAATATACCCCAAGTGGTAGCAACTCTCTTCACTAATAGCAACGTAACTTAAATTCGGTGTATTAAAGTATATCAAGGAAGTTGCACAAATAAATTGCAGTATAAGTATTATCAATACAAATTTTTTCTTTGAAAAATTAACATCTTTTAGCATTAAGTTGAAAACGTGACCTCCTTTCAAAAAAAAAGGAGCTAACAGTACAAGCGCAATTTGATATAATCTTATTGCTGAAAACCCAATAGAAATGTAGGGCAACAATAACTGAAATAAAAGTAAAATAAGCCCTACAGAAGACATCGCAAGATATTCAATCTGAAATTCGCTCTTTCTGTAATTTACTAAAGAGAAGATAGTACCTACAGTGACCATTACAAAGGTTATATCATGAACTATAACACTTATCCACTTGTTTAGGCCACTTACACCAGCCCCAAGAACCTTGAGTTCTGTTTCACCCCGCAGATCTAATACGAAAAAATTAAAGAGGTTTTCAAATGTTTTATTGATAAATTCTACTCCAGCAGAAAACGGAACTGCAGTCACTTGTCCATACCATAAAAAAAGAAATGAAAAGAAAAGAAATGCTGTTAAAGAAGTCAATAAAACATTTTTTTTAGATAAATCACTATCAAAATATTTTCTTGTTTGAATAACTAATAGTGCACCCACCAGCATGAAAAAAAAGACATAAGCAGTTGAATAGTGAGAAAGTATAATACAAAAAATGAAAGGAACAAAAAGCAATTTTCTTTTTATTCCTTCTAATTCCTGATTTTTGACAAAAAGAATAAACAATGAAAGCGCTACAAACATGATAGCCAGTTCTGTCCGGGTATGCGTATACATACTTTCAATAAAGGGTATCTGTGCCATGAAAAAGAAGGCTGCGATGAATGCTTCTTTTTTTGAGAGGTAGTTTTGAAAGAGAAGATATACAACAAGAGGCGTGATTGAAAATATGAACTGATGAACAAATTTGAATATAAAATGCAAATTCAAACCTGTAAGTATGCTCAGGAGAGCAGGTAATATCGTTATGCTCAGACAGGCATTGTAAGGATTTTGGAATAAACTAATGCTCCATTCCTGGTTCTCAAAGGTAAGGCGGGCTACGTAATACTCTAAAGTCAAATCATTGAAACCACCTATATAATTTGAAACGAGGCTATTCATTAAAAGAAGACTTAATCCCATCATCCAGATAGAAAAAGGAAATAAAAGGGGAGGAACATCTTCTAAGGAAACTATGAACAATACGAAAACTATCATGGCTATTAACATTGATACAATTATAAAATTAAATGAACCCCCATAAACATTCATATAATAAGCCCCTATGACAGATAGAAAGGGAAATATGAAGGGCAAAATTATTAAATACCATTTTTCATTTTTTAGAGTATTTGGAGCCGTTATCAACTGGCTGTCAACCTTAGCAAAAAAGAGTCCAAGTAAAACCAAAATAAAAAAATTTAAAGAAAGTAAGCTAATTCTTAACCCTAGAGGTCGTGCTAAAGGCAAGTAATTAATTATTAATCCAGCAAACATCAAAAAGGAAACGCTTAGACCTATCGAAAAGACTATAAACTCAGGGAGTTTCAGTCTCAGTTTTAGTATGCCTATCATCAAAATTCCAGGTACAAAAAGAAAAAAAAGTATAGAGAATAAAGATCTGAATGGTAAGTTCATGATAATTGAAAGATCAGTTATTAAAAGTGAAAGCAGTATTAAAACAAAATATTTTTTATTAATATTCAATTAAAAGCCCCCAATTTTTTAATCGTTAAATTGGTGTTACACGACATGTAAATTTTCATTAACCTTTTTATGATACAACTTATTTCATAATCTTTACAAGACCTATATGCCCCAATCTCACATTTCTCTAAAATAGATGGATTATCAACGCTTCTTTTTATTAAACTTGAAAGTTCACTAACATCTTTCGCTTCAAATAAAAATCCATTATAACCATCATTCACAAGTTCAGGTATTCCTCCAATGTTACTTGCAATCACAGGTGTTGAATTTGCAAAACTTTCATAGATAACCATCGGAGAATTATCATACCATATAGATGGTACCACAGTCACATTAGCAATTCTGTAGAGATTTTGCAGTTCATCACCTGTAATAAACCCGTGGAACTTTATCCTATCATCACCCTCACTAAGTTTTTTGAGTTCACCCTCCATTGGACCTCTACCAGCGATGTGAAGCCTTAAGTTTTCACTATCAACCTTTTTGAAACTTTTTATAAGGATATCGGGTCCTTTGTGTTTTGAAAGTGACCCTACAAATAGTATGTCTATTGTATCATAGGTCTTATTGTACCGTTTAGGAGTATATTCTATGGGATTTGGTACCACTATTTTCTTTGCATTCCTGAATAAACCCTCTGCTTCAAGTTTATCAAGAACAAATTTTGAGGGTGCCGTAACAACATCTACTTTGTCTCCCATGATTGTACTTTGTATTGCATTATAAAGCTTACAAGCAGGATCTTTTCTGTAACATATTTCCCCATTTCCATTAAGAAGGTTGCTTCTCACACATATAGGAGAATAGTCATGCACGGTGAATACAAACGGAATCTCAAGGTTATTTACAGCCCTAAAAACCAGTGAAGATAGACCTTTATAGTTATGTAAATGTACAAGGTCAGGATTTTCTTTCTTAAGGATTTCATTGACCTCGCCGTATGCCTTAACATTTATTAAGTCCAACAGATGCCACAACATCCTCTTGAAGATATGGTGTTTATGAAATTCCTTTATTGAGTAAAGGTTAAGAGGTAGGCGGTAGACCCTTACATCGTGGATGGTCTCACATAAAGATTCTTTTTTATTATTTGTTGTTATAACGAAAACTTCATAGCCTTTTTTTATAAGTTCCTCAGCTATTTTTTTAACAACTATTTCTGCTCCACCCATCACTTGCGGAGGGTATAAACTTGAAATGATACCTATTTTCATATCTTCAACCTAAAGCTTAATTTTCAATTTTCAGTTAAATCTTCATAAATTTTTTCAGTCCTTCTAGCAACTTCGCGCCAAGTATATTTTTCTTCAACCAGTTTTCTTCCATTCCGACCCATTTTTAACCTTCCTTCAGGATCATTTATTAATTTTATAATTGACTTTGAAAGATCCTCAACATCGCGAGGTTTTACAACAATACCTGCCTTATAATCAGCTAAATCACGTGAAACACCAACTATATCTGTGACTATAACCGGAGTACCACATGCTAAAGATTCAAGTGCTACCATTCCAAAACCTTCCTCATTAGAAACAGAAGGTAATACAAATATATCTGCATAACTGTAATAACTTGCTAATTTTTCATTGGATATGAAACCATGGAATTCAACATTTTCCTCAATTCCAAGTTTTTTAGCTAGCTTTTTGTACTCCCCAATTAAGCTCCCTTTACCTCCCACAATCAATTTAAAATCAGACATTGTTCTTTTAACTATTTTTAGAGCATTCAGTAAATAAAAAAGCCCCTTGTATCTATGATATTCATCAAGATTGCTTAAAAAAAAGATTGTTGGACAATCTTTGCCATTAGAACCTCGGGTGATTGTTGGTTTGAATTTATTCGTATCAACACCCGCGGGGATTATCTCAATTTTATCTATATACTGTTTTAAAAAGGGAGAACGCTCAATATAAGCCTCTTGTGTCACAATTATCTTTTCAACTAACCTTAAAAGTATTTTCAAAAATGTTGAGTTATAAATTTTCGAAACGTAACCATTGATACCATCTCCAGTAATATCATTGTGATAAGTTAAAACAGTGGGTCTCATCTTTATTTTAGCAACAGTAGCACTAAAATCTGAAAACCAAGGAGTAGGGAAATGAGTATGCATTACATCAAATTTTTCACGAGTCAAAACAAAGGGTAAGTTAAGTGGAATGTTTGTATTTGATATTTTGCCAACATAATCAAGTCTTCTGAATCTAATATTTTCTACAATTTCTTCATGAGGACTTCGTGGCTCATTTGAACAGATCAAAGTAACTTCATGATTCCTAGCGAGTTCCTTTGATAAATAATAAACATAATTCTCCCCTCCACCAATATAGGGGTATGATCTTACGACTGTCTGTAATATCCTCATCAAATCACCGAGAAACTATTAACTTGTAATTTATTAGAAAAACCATGTTAGCAAATCTTTTAATAAATTTATCAAGAGTTGAGTAGGTTAGCTGGTCATCTGGAATTTGAAAATCCAGATTTTCGAGTAGATTTCTAATATTGCATTCTACTGGATCAACTTCATTTTTGAGTGAATCTAGAAAAGCTCTAAACTTAAATTTAACGCCTGATGATCCCTTAAGAATAGCATAGCCCCATGTTAAAATTTCTGCAATAATCAGGGAAGGTATTATGATAAAAATCTGCTTCAATGAGAAATACTTTCTCAGTATGAGATATCTGGCCTTTTCAAGGTGATAAATTTTCTCAGGAGGAACAGTAAGTGTATAATCATGATAAAATCTGGATTCAGGAACATACAGTATCCTAAAGTCATTTACCTTAAGTCTCCATGAGAATTCCCCGTCCTCGTTATAGGCCAGAAGATTCTCATCAAACTTTAATTTAAGATAATCATCTCTTCTCATTGCAAAACATTCGCCAGCAATTCCGTTAACAAATTCTTTTTTTGAAAATTCATCTTTATCAGCATTGAGTCCTCGCAAAAAGGACAAACCAGTAAAGTGAACGATTAGGCCGGCGCCGTTAATCTTTGAGCCGTCAAATAGAAGAAATTTAGGTGTTGTAACTAACTTTTCATGGGATTCCAAGGGCTTTAAGAGCTCTTCAAGCCAGTTCTCTTCCACAAGGGTATCTGGATTCAAGATAACAACATATTCTCCCCTTGCCACCGTGACACCAATATTGTTACCCGCACCATACCCCACATTTCCATGACCACTGACCACCCTGACTTCACTCATGGTTTCCAAAATTTCAAGAGTTCCATCTGTTGATCCATTATCAACCACAATAATCTCCAGTGGGTTATTTGATAGGACAGATTTAACACAGTTTTCTATATATTCACTGTGGTTATAGGTAACAATTATTACACTGGCCTTTTTGGTTAAATCCAAGTCATCACCCTTTTAATCTGCCCATCAGAAGCGTCCTGAAGATTTTGAAGCCATCAGTCAGTGATGAGAGTTTGGGTTCATCGGACCTCCTCCTGTAGGAGATGGGGACCTCAACTATCCTGAGGTCTGACCTTGCAAGTTTTGAGAACATCTCGGCCTCCAGTTCAAATCCAGGATACCTCAGCCCCACATCTATGAGGTAATCTATCGCCCTCCTCCTGAAGGCCCAGTGCCCTGTGCAGACATCACTCACGGGACGGTAAAGGATTGTGGCGGTGAGGCTCAGTATACGGTTCCCGATCCTGTTGAGGCGGGATATTGCACCATCCTCCACGTCACCATTCAGCCTTGAGCCGAGGACCACATCAGCCCCCCTCCCTTTGAGCACATCTATCAGGTGCGCCGAGTCCTCGGGTGGGTAGGTGCAGTCGGCGTCCATCATGATGGCATACTCCGTCCTCACATTCCTGAAGGCTACGAGCATGGCATTAGTTTTTCCCTGCCTCCCCTCAAAGATGACCCTGACACCACGTGATGCTGCAATCTCAGCGGTCCTATCAGATGAGTTATTATCAACCACGATGATCTCAGCGTCAGGGTAGAGCAACTTTATCCTGTCAAGAAGTGCCCCTATGGACCCCTCCTCATTGTAGGCCGGTATCATGAAGGTTACATCATCCAGTTAGGACACCCCACATGGTGGTAATACTGATATCAACATGACAACACCATTATTACAAGTGTGAATAATTTTTCTATAATATGGCCATTTCCATTATAAAAAGTTTTCTGGAAGCCTCCTTCTTTTATATGGAGTGCCATCCAAAATAATAATGGGGGGATTTCATGAAAAAACTTTTTATCCTGATTCTTGGCCTAATTTTCATCCTTGCATGCAGCCCGTCCCATGCGGTGGATAACACCACAGGCTGCAACGGGACACCTGACCACCTGAACCGCTCATACTACCTGGACAATTACCAGGAACTCCTCAAGGGGGCGGTTAAAAATAACACGAGGATAAGGAACCACCTCTATACACGCTACACCTCAACAGGTGATAGGAGGTACTACCAGGCATACGTAGATGCAGGTTACGCCGTTAAAGTCTTCTCAGGCATCAAGAGTAAGCGGGCCCTGAGGAGCGATGAGAAGATCATCGAGATCAAGACCATACAGGCCAATAATGCCTACTACTCCAGGAAACTTTCACCATCAGATACGATAGTGATTGTATTCAGCAGCAGGGCCTGCCAGTTCAGGAACATGCCTGTACCAGAGTTCAAAAGCAACCTGCCCTTCGTCTACTACAGGAACAGGGGATGGCACATTTACCCCGTAACCACATCCAACCTTGCAGGTGGCTGCAGGAACACCACAGACTTCATTGAAGTGCTGGATGAACAGAAACTCACGGTAAGCTTCAGGACATACAGGGGTATGCGCTACGCGGTATTCCCCATGTACTTTGACTACCATGGCTCAGGTACCGGCTGGCTTGACAGCTTCGCCCAGGGAAACCTTGCAGGCCACTACGCCAGGGCATACAACCTCACAGGTAAAAGGGAGTACCTTGACATCTCAAATTCCCTCATAAACAGTTTTCATGCCCCAACAAACCTTGTGAAAACCACGAAATACGGTAACTTCTACCTCCACTACAACTTCCTGAGGGAACACTACATCCTCAACGCCCACCTAATCTGCACATTGGGAATCAACAACGTCCACAGGTACACAGGGAACTCAAGAGCGCTTAACCTATTCAGAAATGGCGTTTCAACCTTCAGGAGGATGAACTGGAGGTTCGACAGTGGGCGATGGACATATTATGCTGTGAGCGGCAGGTACTACAGGCCCGCCTGGCTAGCCAGTGAGAGCTACCACAGACTCCACGTACAGCTTGCAAACAGGGTCTGGAAGGCAACAGGGGACAGCTACTACCGCAGCATTGCCTTAAGGTGGAACAGTTACCTCAAAAGGAAGGGACTCACACCCGAGAGGATCTGAAGTGATCCAGAAGAAAAACCACCTATAACCTCATGAGGAACTCCTTCAGCCTCCTCTGGAGTCCCAGAGGCAGGTATGGTGTGGAGAACCCCAGGGAGGTCCAAACCACCGGGACCCTGTGTTTTTTCATTATGGCCCCCATTGTGGTGTAGTATTCAGGGGACATTGAGTAACCCGGTGACCTGTGGTAGGCCTCCACAGGGACCGCGTAGATACTGTAACCCCTCTTTTTAAGGGCGAGGCACCGTTCAACCGCATAGAGGTGCCAGTGGCTGCAGGTCTCCTCATCAAAGGGATGCCTCCTCCAGACCCCTGATGGTAGGGCGAAGAGGCACTCGTCAACGGTCTTAACCCTCACCGGAGCCTCGATTCTCCTCCCAACATCCACCGGTGGGTCACCCTGTTTCATGCTGGAGAACAACCTGAAGGGACCGGCCACTCCAGCAGCACCCACCACACCTGCATCCTCCAGTGAAGATGTATATGAGGCCATCCGTCTGATGGCTTCGGGTTTTACGTGCACATCCTGGTGGGCGAATATGAGGGTGTCGCCTGTGGCCATCTCCGCACCATGGTTGAGGGTCCCTGCAGCGGAACTGAATCTATGGGTGGTGTTATCAAGGAGTATGAGTTCATAATCGTCCCCTTCACGGAGGTCCCTGAGGAGGAACCTCCTGAGGGTTTCTCTATCATTGTAGACACATATTAATGATATCATCCACTACAAATATGGTTTCCCAAAAAATAAATGTTTTTTCAGGCCGGGAACCTGTCCCGTGTTGCGTTGGCTATCCTCACAAGTGTGAGCATAACCGGGACCTCCACCAGGACCCCAACCACGGTGGCGAGGGCCGCCCCTGACTGGAGGCCGAAGAGTGATATTGCCACAGCAACTGCAAGTTCAAAGAAGTTGCTTGCACCTATGAGGGCCGCCGGTGCAGCCACCGCATGCCTCAGACTCCAGATGCGGGCCCAGAGGTAGGCCACCGTGAAGATCAGGAAGGTCTGCAGTATGAGGGGCACCGCAATCAGGCCGATGTGGAGGGGGTTCTCGATTATGACTCCCCCCTGGAATGAGAATATTATGATGAGGGTGAGGAGGAGTCCTATGATTGTTATCTTCTCGAATTTCCCCAGGAACCTCTGGAAGTACTCCGGGCCCCTTGAGGTGATGAGCCTCCTCCTTGTGAGGTAGCCTGCAAGGAGTGGTACCACCACGAAGAGGACCACCGAGAGTATGAGGGTGTCGTAGGGTACCTGGATGTTACCTATCCCCAGGAGGAAGGCCACTATGGGGGCGTAGGCGAAGAGGAGTATTATGTCGTTCACCGCCACCTGCACCAGTGTGTAGGCAGCGTCACCCCGTGTGAGGCTGCTCCAGACGAACACCATTGCCGTGCATGGAGCTGCCCCCAGGAGCACCGCCCCTGCAAGGTACTCCCTCCCGAGTTCAGGTGGTATCAGATTTGAGAAAACTCCGAGGAGGAAGAATGATGCCACGATGTACATGGTGAATGGCTTTATGAGCCAGTTGGTCCCGCAGGTAACAGTGAGCCCCCTGAGTTCCCTGGTGGCCCGTATTATGCTTGAGAAGTCTATCCTGAGCATCATGGGGTATATCATTAGCCATATGAGCACCGCCACAGGAAGGGATACCTGGGCGTACTGTAACCTGTTGAGGAGGGCCGGGAAGGCTGGTATGAAATGTCCCAGTCCCACCCCTGTGATTATGCATAGTATTACCCAGACCGTGAGGTACCTTTCGAATATTCCCATCTCTTCACTTTCCATGATATCACCGCTTACATATCAGTAAATTCAGATATGTTGATTTATTATTAGTAGTTTTCCCTGAAGCGGAAAGGTTTTTATGAATTAAAAACATGAATGTAATTATTAAGTATTTATGGTGGTAAATTTGAGACTCAATGTTAATAGAAATGGTGAACCACTATTGAAGTGGCTGAACAGTAAGCTGAATGTTTTAAGCTCCGTACTCGGGATACTTGTGGGTGCGCTTGCCGGGACACTCACCGCTGTAATCCTCGGCGGTGCCCTCATGGGCGGATCCATGGAACCCATATTCTTCGTATTCATTGTAGCCTTTGTCTTCCTCTTTGTTGAATCCTTCGTTGCGGGTCTGGGGGCTGAAACCTACAGTGAATCCCTGGTGAACTCAGGGTTCCTGGTACTCATCTACCTCACCATCGGTGCGGTGGGGCTCATGGCAACAACCACTGGTGGCATGATGGCACTCATGGCAATATCACAGATATTCCCTGACACCGGAGGGGACATGACAGGTACAGCAGAGCCCATGGGACTGGCATCTGAACCCACATACGCACCAGCCGACTACCTCCAGCTCATATCAGGTATACTCATGGTCATTTCACTGATACTTGCAGCATTCGTGGGGGGCCTCCTGGCGGTTTACATAAGGAAGAAGATGAAAGGCCCATCCATCAATAGATAGGGTCCCCATCCTGAACATTTATTTTTTAACCCCCGACATAACATGTGAGAAGGAAATCTTAAATATTGATTTAAAAATAATAAAGATAGATAGGGGGTATTCCATGGGGGGACCCAGAGTATTCAGAATCAAACTTCAGGCACCCTATAAAATATGGACGGGGGACCATAAAAGATCAAATGTCCTGAGAGAGAGTGGACTTATAGGGAGCATCAGATGGTGGTATGAGGCCCTTATAAGGGCCCTTGGAGGGACTGCGTGCGGACCCATAGATAACTCCAAGTGTAATGGGAGGATTCACTGCGATGCCTGCGAATTATTCGGTTGCAGAGGCTGGTCCCGGAAATTCATACTGAGATGTTCCAACGGGAAGACCATAAAAATCAGTATCACTGAACTTAGAAAAATGAAAGATGTGGAACTAGGCCTCCTGAATACCACATTCAGGATAATAGAAAATTACGGCGCCATGGGGGGTAAACTGGCACATGAGGAATATGGGATCATAAGGATAATGGAAAGTGACCTTGAAGAATTCCAACCCGAAAAATCCCAACTAAAGGGTTACCTCAGGAAAAAGGGTTCCCACTGTAAGAATCCCAATTTAAAACGATTCATTTTCATTGAAAACCCTGATCGCAGACTTGTGATGAAACTCAAAGATGAATGCGACTTTCTGAAGGGATCAAATAATAGAGGTAAGCGATACTTTTATAAAACCTCAGGCAAAAGGCTCTTCGCATATGCGCTGAATGAGGACGAATACAGCCGCATCATCCAGTGCGCACCAGGGGATAGAGTTACAACATGGGATGAGTTCCTGGAGGAATTGCTTTGAAATCCAGAACACAGGATGAACTGGTCCACGACCACTATCTCAATAAGAGAAATGAAGAGATTGAAACCAAAACCAAGATGCTTGGAAAGGTTTCAAAGGACCATGAGAATGATTTCAAAATATTCTATCCATCACCTGAGGGCCTCAAGGATCTCCCGGGAGGTTCAGTTCTCATCTGCATAGAATTCACCCTCAAGAAGCCATACACAGGCAGGGGGGAAGATGAATTCTATGAAAAAAGGAACCCCATAATAAGGGACAAATTCACGTGCCTCCCGATTGTAAGACCATCCAGCTGGAAGGGTAACCTGAGATTCTCAGCCACACAAATAGATGATCCCAGATTCAGTAACAAGGACATCATCATAGGGCGTTTATTTGGCTCAGGGTCCAGGAAGAGAGATGGTAGACGAGGTAGACTCCACTTCTTCCCCACATTCTTTGAGAAATGGGAAAAGGACGTCATCACCCCCATCAGCAGAAAAACAAGAAAACCGAAGCGGGGCGCCCTGGAAGTGGAGGTTATAAAGGAGGGAAGGAATGGAGAATTCCACATCCTCTACACCCCTTACCCCCGTGGAAAAGGGTTTACAATGGATGAGGTGGTGGAGGACCTTGAATTCCTTGCAGAGGCCCTGAAACTGATGTTTTACACCTACGGTTTCTCAGCCAGAAAAACCTCAGGTTTTGGTGTAATCAGAGATGAAGTAGAAGGAAATTTATATGTCTCAGACCGGTCACACGGATTCAGAGATCTCCATAAACTGAGGGATCTTGTAAGGGGGGTCCTGGGTGAGTGAACGTCCAAACAAAGATAAGGATGATGCCCTTTACACCATAATGGAGAGGAAGGATAAAATCCTCACAGCCGAGATCGGGGCACTGCTGCACGACATCGGAAAGTTTCACCCTGCTTTTATTGTTAGCAAATCCATCAAGGGTGAAAGGTATTCACATACCCACATTGAGAGTATTCTTAGTGAAGAACTTATTGATCTTCTCAGAGACGAGAAATTCAGGGTAGGTGAAACAGACATCTACACCCTCATCAGAGAGCATCACACTAAAAGTGAAAGCTCCAGGTATCTGCAGCTTCTCAAAATATGCGATGGGCTCGATTCAGCCGATGATAAGGGCATAGTCACTAAAAAGCAGCCAGCTGAGAATACAGTTATCAGCACACCATTCGGTTACCCCAAGGAGACCATAGATCTCAAGCGCCTCATGAAACGCTTCGAGGACCTTGAGAGGACCATTCATGGTCTTCTAAGGCAGTATGTTGATGGTGTTATGGGCCTCTCCTCCCTGAGGAATTCCCTTATATCCATTCTTGGAAACACCTTCACCCATGCCCTAGGTGAGACGAGAATCCCCGCCAATGATGTCACCCTATGGGATCACTCCCGCTCCACAGCATCACTATTCAAGTCCCTGGTGTGCCATGAAATCCTGGATGATGGTGAAAGTAGTCCTGCAGAAGTGAACCCAGAATGGAGGATCCTTGGTTTCTGCTGGGACGGGGAGGGATTCATAAACAGGGGAAAGAGGATCGCTGACATACTGACGAGAGAGAGGCTCATGGAGGAAATCAAGGTTGCACTTAAAAGAAAATTCGAAGAGGAGATCCCTGTTGGAAACATGATTTACGAGGATATCAACGGCATCTACATCACATTTCCGGGGATTGACAGAGAAAAAAACTGGAAATTCATAAAAGATTGTGCCATGGAGGGCTATCAGATCATCAGGGATATGAGCGATGACGAGATATGGCCCTTCGTTCTGCTGAGTGAAAGGTCCCGTTCACTTACCATCATGAAATCATGCCTGGAATTTGCAGAAAGGAAAAGGAGGATACCGAAAAGGAGTCCAGTAATATTCTGTGAAGGGGATGAAAATTACCTGGAGTATGAATCAGCACCCGCTGCAGCTGATAAAGGAGACATCTGCCCTGTCTGCAGGTTGCGGAGTAAGGACATTGATATGGAGGCCTGTGAAGTCTGTGATGAGAGGAGGAGGGGCAGGCTTGATATGTGGCTCAATGGTGGGGAAGACACAGTATGGATTGATGAGGTTGCAGATGAGAATAACCGCATCGCACTTATCACGCTGAGGTTCGGTCTTTCCAGATGGCTTGATGGTACGATGCTGAGGACGCTATACAGCTGGACACCCACTAACTGGCTGGAATCATTTACTGCAAACAGGGACAAAATCATCGAAGAACTGGAAAAGAGATTATCTAGATTAGAAAAAGCTCTTGAAGGTATGGGAAAAGCAAGGGATCCCTCCAGAGTTAAAAAAAATAAGAAAATCAAAAAAGAGGAGAAAAGAGTCATAGAAAAGAAACTGGAAGTGGTGAATTCAGCGACTGATAAACCCAGCTCTATAATTGAAATTATCAGAGTGGGATGTAATGAGGATAATCATCTAAAAGGCGAGATAATCAAAACATTCACCGGAAAAATCCCGCCTGAGAGAATCAAAGAGATCTACGAGGATAAACCGGAAAATATTGCAACGAGATTCTTCACCCAGAATCCATCTCCTGCCCGTTTATACAGGATATGGAACGAAACCGGTGAATTCCTGGATTCGCTAATGGATGGTATCACGGATAGGGTATATAATTCAAAATGGAAACGCCTCAGATTCCAGTTTGATCCCGAAGAACTGGGGGTTATAAAGGATAATGAACATGAAAGACAGGGATTCATAATAAAAATCGATGGTCTCAAGCCGGAACATCTCCTGGTGTTCCATAATTCCAATGGGGAATTCTACACCATTGAATCTCTCCTAAAGTACACGTTCCATGGGGAGAATGGTAAAGATGCTGTCAGGGAGGCCCTTAAAAGAGGCATAACCTGGCTTTCACCCGAGGATGACCCTGAAATGAACCTTTTAAATGGAGACCACACCCTGACCATCAACATTCTGGAAGAAGATGAATATACCCCCATGATAAAAATAAAGGGAGCTCCTACTCTGCTGCAGATAATGGTCCCTGCATCTGACTCCATGAAGATCATCGAACTCATAATGTGCCTTTATAGTGAAAGGTTCAGGAAGGTTAAAGGTAAATTACCCCTCAATCTGGGCCTCCTTGTTTCAGGAAGAAAATTTCCCCTCTACATGCTCCTAGATGCGGGTGAACGTTTACTGAACGGCGATGAGTTCCTGAAACCAGAGATGATGGATCCATGGTGGGAACTACAATGCATGAGATCAGACCCATACTATGGCTTCTACCCCACATACAGCAGGGATGAATACACCCTCCTGGACCTTGAAGGGTTAACATCTGGAAGGATCCACTACCTCCAGCCAGGATACTTTGACTTTGAAATGCTCTCAGCAACAGATGACAGGTACCTGATAACCTATGATAACCGGCAAAGAAACACACCTGAACACAGATTATATTCCGCAAGGCCACTTCACCTCCACATGATTCCCAATATGATGAGGTTATGGGAGTTGCTGAGGAGTAACCTCTCAAATTCCAAGATGAACAGCCTCGAGGAGAACCTCACATCCAGGCTGAGGGAGCTGAGAGGTGTCAGAGACCCATCCAGAGAGATTGTATTTAAAAGATTCGCTCTCGCATCACTCATGAATGCATTCAATGGAAAATGGGAATCTCTAAGATCCGAAACACAGGATTTTATTTTAAGATCAGCAGTGAATGGGGTTTTACTGGATACGCTTGTGCTCTTCAGACACATGTTGAAGGAGGATGGAAATGAAAACTGAAATCAGAAAGTACTGCTGCCTGGCACTTGACCCCATCCATGTGGGGGCAGGTGGTTACCGGCTTGGAAGGGCCGACAATACCATAGTGAGGGAGCCCGCAACAGGGGTGCCCAAGCTGCCAGGCACATCCATCGCTGGAACAATGAGGGAATACTACAGGATACACCTCAAGGAGAACGGAAAAGACGAACAGGAAGTTATTGATGTCTTCGGAGATGAAAACCGGCGCGGAAGGGTGAGGTTCCATGATGGACAGATACTCTTCTTTCCGGTGCCCTCCCAGGAGGGAACCATCTGGGTGACAACACCTGAACTCCTCGAATACTGGCTTGACATCAAACTGGATTTTGAAGACCAAGTCACAGCAATTTATGGACTTGACTCAGAACATATCAACCTTGGATGGCTTTACTTCAAATCCAGGAAGGATGTCAGGGAACTTCCCCCTATGATCGGTAAATGGGTTAAAAGGGCAGTTTCTGTCCCTGACAGTCTCTTCTCACAGATAGTGAACGACAACCTTGAGGTCAGAACCTCCGTGCGCATTGACCCTGAAACAGGGACTGCGAAAAGTGGTGCTCTGTTCACATACGAGGCAATACCCCGTGGAACCATACTCGCATTCGAGATGGGATTTGAGGAAGAATTTGAAATCGAGGAAATCCTCCCCTACTTCAGGTACATGGGCATAGGAGGTATGGGGACACGTGGATTTGGAAGAATGGAAATCAGGGAGCTGAAAGAAGATGCTGAACCTTGACTATATCTGCATGAAACATGCGCAGCAGATATCACGGAATGAGAAGATCCTGAGGAAGGCACTGGGAGTCCTTGAGGAGGATGGCGTCTATGCGATGTTTCTCTGGCTCGAAAAGAATAAAAAAAATAATTCTTCAGAAGAAAAGATAAGAAGGGAACTCACAGATTTACTCAATGATGGAGAACTCAGAGAAATTCTTGGTGTGGATAAATTCAGAAAAGATTTCGATGAATTCACAGAGGACCTCCTTAAGGTGGCCTCTGACCTTAAAAGGCTGCTCCTCCTTAAGAGGATCCTCCAGAGAACACTGACCTATGCACTTTACCATGCAGGGATTGATTGAAATGTGGCATGAACTCACCGTAACCTTCCAGTTAAGGAGTCCCCTGCACATAGGATACCTCCCTTCCAGAAGCTCCATATTCTCACCCACAAGGTACTATGTTCCAGGGAGGACACTGTGGGGAGCCCTGACACGGAGCATAACGGAATCAATCCACCGGCACCCTGGGGGAGCTGATTACAGATCTATTGGCCATATACTGAGAGAGAATTTCAGGTTCTCCTACTTCTATGTCCATGATGGTAGAACATATTATCTTCCAGAGTACAGGGATCATGGTTTGATTTATGGTGGACTTGATATATATGAATTTGAGGGGCGATTCATCGCAAGTACCGTCTCAACAGCACTGAGGGGTGGTGTGGTCCTTAAGGGGTCACTCCATGAAACCGAATACATAAACAACATATTCCACGACGGCGAAAAGGTGGAAAAAACGAGGATAATGGGTTGTATATGGGTAAAGAACAGCCCCCTCAATCTTGAAATCCGAAAGGATGGGATATTCATCGGTGACATCAACATTCTCCATGAACTGACCCTGGGTGGCGAGTCAAAGTATGGCTTTGGAAAGGTGGTTCTCGAGTCCATCAGGAGTGGCGGGACACCCTTCAGGGTTGACGTTTCTAATGACATCCAAATTTCAGATGAATTTCTCAGGGGTCATATGAGGTACACTCATGGCCTTAAATTCAATGGGGATCTCGAGTTAGTCTCTGGAAGGGCTTACTTTGATCCTGAAAGAAGTAATAGACCTTCTGAAAAACCAGGAGGGGTAATCATAAAACCTGAGTACTATCTGACCCCTGGCACTCAAATTGAGGATTATGAGGAAGCCAGTCTCTGCTGGGATGGTAGTATCAAATTTCCGGGTTTACACTAATGTTTCATCTCTGCACCCAAAACCCAGTTCCACAGGATTCTGTATTATAATAATCTTATTTTATAATAAAAGCGTATTAATCATCCGGGACGGAAACTATATATAATCCATTTTTTAAAATTTACTTGAAATATTTTAAAATAAACCTGAAAAGGTGAGTCTGTGAAGAAACATACTGTATACGCTGCACTTTTGATACTTCTCTTTGCAGCAACTGGAACATCATTCGCAGAGAACAGTACCCTGGACAGTGGAAATCAGACCATACCTGAGATACTCATAGTGAGTTCAAGTCCAAATGAAATCGCCCTTATAAAGAGGGTAGCAAATGACACCGACATCAGAAACATCATAAGGGTAAGAGCGGAGAGCGGTAGAACCGAGAGCAACCTGACATACAACATAACAGGGGATGTCATAATATTCGGTACAAGAAGCGGCCTTGCATCACCTGTATGGGAGTCACTCAGCGGTAAACTGAGAGATGCGAAGAACAGGGGCTCAACCATCATGATCTGCGTGGAACCATCTGGAAGAAGCAGCTACGGACCAATACTGGATCTTCAGACCGTGAACACCTCGGATCCCCGCTTCAACGAGACCCTCAGATACCTCAACTATACCAGTGAGAGGAACCTCAAGAACCTCATCCTCTACCTCGCAGCGTCATTCTGCAAACTCAGCGTAACTGCAGGGGCACCGGAAAAGAGGCCGCTCTGGGGTATATACCACCCGGAAGCACCTAAGATATTCGGCAACCTCACAGAGTATATGGAATGGTACAGCCAGAGTGGAAGGTACCATTCCGGCTCCCCAACAGTGGGAATACTGAGTACAGAGTACACAGACATGGCAAGGGACGGGCCCCTCATGGATGCCCTTGTAAGGGCATTCGAGGCCAGGAACGTCAATGTCATAGTATCAACCTACACCTATAGGGACCCCAATTCACTGAACTACATCATGAAGGACGGGAGAGCGATCATAGACGCAGCCATAGTCCTCTCAAGGGGCGCGACACTCAACTCCCAGAACTGGACAGCAGGAGGATTGTGATTACATACTACAGTGAAGGAGGAGGCAAGGCCAATGTTGGGGCTGACATCGATTACTATCTCAACGCCCAGGCAAGCATAGCAGGGATACTCAGGGAAATGGGGAACCGTGGCTACAACCTTGGTAACAGTACTTTACCCTCTGAAACGGAACTTGCACGGTTAATGGCAGAACTTGGAAGCAACATCGGCACATGGGCGCTTGGTGAACTTGAAAGGCGAGTGAAATCAGGTCAGGTCACGCTGATACCCGAGGCCGAGTACCTGAAATGGTTCAGTGAACTTCCCCCAAGCATGCAGAGGGAGGTCACAGAGGCCTGGGGCCCGGCACCAGGTAACATGATGGTCTACAGGAACAGCACAGGGAAATACATCGTCATACCCACCCTGCAGTTCGGGAACATCCTTCTTGCCCCTGAACCTGTCTGGGGCTGGCTGCAGGATAACAACACGCTCTACAGCACAGGGAAACTCCCACCCACCCATAACCTCCTTGCATTCTACTGGTGGATTAGGAGGGTCTACAGTGCAGACGCCATACTTTCAGTGTTCAGTCTTGTCCCTCTCATGCCAGGAAAACAGGAGGGACTCTCAAGCAGAGACTGGGGCGCTGTCCTCCTCCAGGATATGCCCATAATCCATGTGCTACCCATGGACGCCCCGGCAATCTTTGACAGGAGAAGGGCCAGCATGCTGATCATAAACTTCATGACCCCTGTACTTATACCCTCCGGACTCTACGGAAACCTCTCAGAACTCTATGAAAACATAAAACTCTACAGGGAAACCGTTGACGGAACGCTCAGAGCAGGCTACATGGACACAATAATAAATCAGAGCAGAGCAATCGGTTTCAACTATACCGGGGGAAGCTTTGAGGAATTCCTCTCAAAGGTCACAGCATACCTGGATAACATCAGAAAGAGCTACATACCCTATGGCCCCCATGTCCTTGGAAGGGCCCCTGAAGGCAGTGAACTCATACAGCTCCTCATTGCAATGCTACCTGGCATGGATGATTCCCTGACTGAGAAACTCCTGAGGGAGGTTGTCCTGAATAACCGCACCCCCGAGGAGGCCCAGATTAGGGTGACAGGCAGTGTGAATGCAACTATAACCGGGTACCTCAACCTTGCAGTGGACTACGCCCAGAGGATCCGCGGATGCACAGCTGAGGTAACATCCATACTCAACGCCCTTGAAGGTGGATACATAACACCAGGACCCCGGGGTGACCCCATAAGGAACCCCGATGCACTCCCCACTGGAAGAAACCCGTATCCATTCGACTCAAGAATCATACCCACAAGGACCGCATGGGAGACCGCAGTGAAACTCGTGGACAGCTTCCTCTCGAATTACCTCAGGGAGCACGGAGCCTACCCATCAAAGGTCGCCCATGTCCTCTGGGCCTCTGAAACCATGAGACACCAGGGCGTCATGGAGGCAGAGATACTCTACCTCATGGGTGTTAAACCGATATGGGACTCAAGGGGAAGGGTCAAGGATGTTGAGCTCATGAGAAACCTCACAAGGCCACGCATCGATGTCATGATGGTTACATCCGGACTCTACAGGGACCTCCATATGGACATAATATCACTGCTTGACAGAGCCGTTAAACTCGCAGCAGAGGCCAGTGACACCCCCAATTACGTAAGGGATAACTCCGAGGCTATCTACAGGAAACTTCGGCTGGATGGTTACAGCCAAGATGATGCTAGGAAACTTTCACTTCTCAGGATATTCTCTGAGGAACCCGGTGCATATTCACCTGGCCTACAGGAGGCGATACCCGCTAGTGACACGTGGAGCAACAGAACCCAGCTTGCCGACTTCTACCTTGAGAGAGTCTCAGCTGCATACGGCGCCAACATCACAGGGGTCAGGGTGCCATCAGTGTTCAGGGAGAACCTCAGGGATGTCTGCGTGGCAATGTTCAGCAGGAGCTCAAACCTCTACGGGGCACTGGAACACCCCATGGTGGCTGCCTACTTTGGTGGTCTCAGCATGGCAGTTGAAAGGGTTTCAGGCGTAAAACCGGCGATGTACATAAATAATCTCAGGGCCGATGCCAGGATAGAGCCAATGGAACAGTTCCTTTCAAGGGACCTCACAACCAGGTACTTCAACCCCAGATGGCTTGAGGGAATGATGAAGGCCGGTTACGACGGTGCAAGGTACATGGACGCATTCGTGGAGAACCTCTGGATGTGGCAGATCACAAACCCAGAACTTGTATCACAGTCTGACTGGGACAGGGTGTACAGCATCTACATGAGGGACAGCTATGGCCTGGGCCTCAGGGAATTCTTTGGCACATCAAACCCCTACGCAAGGGCTTCCATCGCTGCCAGGCTCCTTGAAACAGTGCGTAAGGGTTACTGGTCACCATCAGCTGACGTTAAGGCCTACCTTGCCAATGAATACATCACCATGGTGAACCAGTATGGGGTGGTCTGCTGCCATCACACCTGCGCCAACATAGTGCTTAACCGGTGGATAGTGAGTCTTTCAACACTCAACAGTGCCGCCATTGAGAAGTTCAGGCATACAATGGCCGCCACCTGGAGTGAGAGCATACCATCCGACGGAGTACCCTCCACCGGTGCTGGGGGACATTCCACGCAGGAAGGTTCATCTCCAGGTGTTTTCGGAAGTAAGACCTCAGATACGTCCTCAGGAAACCCATACTCAAGGGGAGATTCAACATCCTCCACGACAATCTCAACAGAGGCCGGTAAAAGTAACGCAAGGGCCTATGAGGTTTCTGCATCATCGCAGGGAAATTCTGAAACATCCCAGATGCCACTATACGCACTTACAGGTGTAGTTGCAATAGTGGCACTCCTTGCTGCAGGTTACTTCCTCAGTGGACGAAGGATCAACTGATCCCACAGTCAGGGCGATCGGAGAGTTCACAGATGATGCTAGGGCGTGGAGGGGTAAACTACCCCCAATTTATTTTTTTAGAATAGCAGCAGAATACGCATATCCGGAAAGTTTCGCCTCTGAAATTCTTCTTTAAGTCTCCTTGCAACCAGAAAACCCAGCTTTGTAGTTGCAAAATTGTCTGGTTTTCTGTAATACCTTATAAGACCCTTTCTCCTCAGTGAATCAATTGCCCTATCGGCCTCAGGAAGTGTATCATCCCTCAGCTTCTTCCTGATTGTCTGTCTTGTGAAGTTCTTGTTGGCGGATCCACCTATACGGCCCACAACGGTCATGACCTCCCTTTCAGCAGGATCCATTAATCTATAATCAGCTCAACCTCATCCATGAGGACTGCTATCATAATTCAATATGTATATATATTATCGTATGCATTTGTGAATCTTAATTTCAGTGAATTAGATAAATTTATACGTAAATCCTGTGATATATGTGTAGTGAATGATAAATTGAAAATAAATTACTGAAGGTGATTTTCAGTGACCTGTGTGCTCAGGGAAATATTCGGGGATACAAACAGAGTATCCATACTTGAGGAGCTCCTGGAAAACTGGGGCCACTACCTGAAGGTCCCGGAGATCGCAAGGATGATTGACGCGACCGAAAAGACCGTCTACAACCATGTGAATGAACTCATGGAGATTGGATTACTTGAAAAAAGGGAGGGAAAGGCTGCAGCCTACAGACTGAAGATGGACGATAGAAGGGTCGTATGCCTTGCAATCCTTGAAAGTGAGGAGTATATCAGGAAAATCGATGAGATTACAGGGAAAATGAATGAAGAACCCATGGGGACAACTGCCGGAAGAATGTCCCCTGCACATTACAGCCTTAATGAGTCAGGAAAACACACACTGACCATCTCATCAACCGGCTAGGGTGGGAAATGTGGTTGAAGTCCCCATTGTGATATCCTCAGAACTCAATACCATCTACATAACAGGTGCCCTTGGGGGGTTTTCATCAAATGAATTCCGCGTCCTTCTCTTCTCTGAGGAGCTATTCCCCAGGGACGAGGAAACAGAAATATCGAAGATCAGTGCCTGCCGTGTCGTGGAGAATGAGGTGAGGATGTCACCGGAAACAGCGAAGGAACTTGCAGTGTGGCTCATGGAGCAGGTTAAGGAATACGAGAGGACCTTCGGGAAAATCAGGTCCCCCAACTCCAAGGGGCAGCAGCCCTAGAAGATGCTTGATGCCAGACCCATGACCACATAGCATGATGTGTTCATAAAGGGAAGATCAGTCCCCGTACCTCCTGAGCCTCCCTATGAATAGCCTTGCCCAGAGGTAGGCTATGAGGCTTCCCCCGATGTCACCTGCAACCACACCCCACCAGACACCAACCTCACCGAATCCCAGGATCACACCGAGGAGGTAGGCGAATACCGCCACCAGGAGGACCTGCCTTATAGCCGAGAGTGCGAGGGATGTGAGCCCCCTCCCGGCCCCCTGGAAGATGGAACCTGACATTATACCCGGTGGTAGGAAGAGGTAGAAGAGGCAGATAACCCTCAGGAACAGGGTTATCCTTGGTGCCAGGTCCGCAGAGGCCTGGGAGTACGAGAATACCCATGAGATCCAGGGGGCAAGTACGAATGTGAGGAGTGCCGTGGCAGCGGCTATCACAAGCCCCAGCCTTATGGAGTAACCGTGGACCACCTCAAGGTTTCTGAAGTTCCTTGAACCATAGGCAACCCCTGAGACACTCACAAGGGCCGTTGCAACTGATATCACAGGTACGATGGCCAGCATGACTATCCTCCACCCCGCCGAGTACACCGCAACTGCACTGGTACCCCCGACGGCTGTGAGTATCCCGTTGAGTACCGCTGTTACGAGGGACATGACAAAGAACTCTGCACTGGCAGGTAATGTCACAGAGAGTATTGAGAGGGCAACCCCACGGTCGGGTCTGAAGTGCTTCATCCCGATGGAGGTGTAGGTCCCCCCACCCAGGAACCAGTAGAGTACAACGACTGAAATCGCAAACTGGGATATCACCGTGGCCCAGGCCGCACCTGCTATACCCCACCCCGCCGTGTATATGAGGAGGGGGTCGAGGACCATGTTGAGGACCGCTGAGAGGCCCATGGCATACATTGGCCTCTTCGCATCACCCTCGGATCTGAGTATCCCGTAGGCGGCCCCTGTGAAGAGTGTGAATATGGTACCCGCGAATACCACGCTACCGTACTGGAACGCGGGTTCGAGTGCCTCCCCTGCCCCCAGGGAGAGGAGTATGTCGCCGAGGAGGAGTTCAAGGACCACTGTGATCACAACTGAAGCAGCTGCTGTTATTATGACCGTGTGGGTTGCGCTGTTGTTGACGCCCTCGGTGTCACCTGCACCAAGGTACCTTGAGACCGATGATGCCGCCCCGGCCCCGAGGCCATTGGATAGCCCCACGAGTACCATGTAGAGGGGTGTCACGAAACCTATGGCTGCCAGTGCCTCTCCACCGAGGCCAGCCACCCATACCGCGTCCACCAGGTTGTAGATGGATGTGAGGAGCATCGCGATTATCATCGGCCCTGAGAGTTTCAGGAGGGCCCTCCTCGGGTCCCCCCTCATTATCTTAACGCCCTCTGTCATCTTCCACGCCCCTTATCTTCATTGCATCCTCTGCGAGTCTCCTGCACAATTCCATTAGGGTATCCCTCTCCTCATCTGTGAGGTTCTCAAATAGGAGGTCAGTCCACCTGTCCTCAACCTCCCTTATGAGGGGTATCAGTTCCTCCCCCTGAGCTGTGAGGCTCAGCATGTACCTCCTCCTGTTTCGGGGGTCCTGTTTTCTCATGATGAGTCCCCGCTCCTCCAGGCGCCTTGTGATCCTGGCTATGGTGCCCTTGTCCACCTGGAAGAACCAGGAGAGTTCATCCTGTGTAACACCCGGTTGCCTGTGGATCCTGAAGAGGCAGGCCACCTGGGCGTCTGTGAGTTTCAGGCTGGATAACTCCCTTGCCACAAATACGCGGTGGCTTCTGAGTATTATGGATAGGAGCCCCCTGAAGGGTATGTCGCTGTCGATCATCACTTCATCCCCAGTGTTCTGATACTGAAGTTATCTGGATGGCACCATATAAATGTTGTCATGGCAACTGTTGCAGCTGCAACATAAATGTATATTAAGCCATCAAGTCATATCAAATAATGCAGAAATAGTTATCTGTGAACTGCAGGTGAGATCTGATGACCTCAGTTAAACTTGAGCTTCCAGTAAAGATTGAAAAAGAGGGAAACCTGTTCGTGGCGATATGTGAGCCCTTCAACATAGCCAGTCAGGGCAGCAGCAAAGAAATTGCTCTTGAGAACATTCGGGAGGCGCTTGAACTCTTCCTTAGCGACGAGGATGTTCTTGAAATGTATCAGGACCTTATAAGCAGTTACACTGTACCTGAAAAAGAGGAACATGTGAGCGTTAAGATAGATGGCTGGCAAAAAAGGAAAACTGTCAGGAGTGAAGCTCTGTAAGATCCTCCAGAAAGAGGGATTTACGTATTCTGGAGGAAAGGGTAGTCATGTGAAACTCAAAAAGATAGATGAAAATGGGAAGAAACTCATTGTGATCATACCTCTTCATGATGAAATCGCCCCCGGAACCCTGAAATCAATTCTTAAACAGGCTGAGCTCACATATCCAGAATTCATGAAGCTCATGAATTCCAGAAAAAGAACATGAATGTCTATTTCTCAGAACCATGAAAAACCTGAATCCTGAAACCCTCCACCTCAACAGGTCTGCTGGCCTCAAGCAGCCCCATGAGCTCATCCGGCCTGTAGAGGAGGCTGTACTTAATATGGGCCGCCACATCCTCAGGGAGGTGCTCTATGAACTTGTTCTTAACCATCCTGTCAAGCCTGTCATGGAGCCTGAGGGGGAAGTCCTCCTCAGAGATGATGGATGGGATCTCCTTCAGAGTGGAAGCCACATCATCATAGTCGACCTTTGCCCTGAAGCGCGCTGCGAAGGCATCATCCCTGACCATGTATGCATCATGCTCCATTCTGAATATATCTGAGATGAGGCCGTTAACCCTCTCCCCTCCAAAGGTGTGGATCTCCACATCAGAACCGACACTCACAGGGATAACATCCCTGGTTAAACCTGCGGCAGAGGCCCTTGCCATCGCAGATAGGACCCTCTCCCTTGATGCGTCATCCAGCCACCTGAGGAGGTCCCGGTTGAAGTTTCCAAGGAGGATGTCATAGGCGTGCCTTGCAACCTCAAAGCTCACCGGGGCACCGCCACCACTCCAGTCAGGTATACTGGCATTCCTTGAGCAGGGCTTAACCTTAACTATGAATTTTTCATGGTCTATCTCCCTCACAATCCAGTTTTCACCACCAAGCACAAATCCCCTGCCCTCCTCAAGGTATTTTACAGCGAAGAATGCGTCAAGGGTTCCTATGGTCTTTGTTCCGTGCTTAACAGTGAACTCATAGGTGGGGTAGAACACAGAGTAGAACTCAAGGAAGTTCATCTTACCGAAGACCTTCTCAAAGTTGAAGCCATGGTAGAGGTAGCTTCCATGTTTCCTTATAAAGTCACTCTCACCCATGAAGTCAAGTAGGTGCCTGAAGTCCCCTTGACTTATATCAGAGAACACATGGGCCCTCCCAAGGCCCCTGTATATCTCTGCGGGCCCCGGTTTTTCAATCTCAAACACCGAGCTCAGGATCTGGTGGAAGTATATGTCAAGGGGCCTTCCGGGTATCCTGAGCATCTCAAGTTTACCTGAAAGTGCCAGTGAGACAACCGAGAGGGCGAGGAGTACCTCACCCTCATGGAATATGATGGTCCTCTGGTTGCCGCTCCTCCTGCCGCTCCGCCCGGTCCTCTGGAGGAACTGGTTCACGGTTGTTGGGCTCCGCAGGTGCACCACCACGTCGATGTCACCCACATCTATACCAAGCTCCAGTGTACTGGTGCTCACCATGAAGGCCGCTGAGATGGATTTGAATTTCTCCTCTGCCTCCTCCCTTGACTCCCTGTTCAGGGAGGAGTGGTGTATGAAGACGTCCACATCCAGACACCTTCTTATGATGTTGTAGTACTTCTCAGCCTCCCTCCGTGATGGGACGAAGATGAGGACCTTCCTGCCGGTTAACCTCCTTAAAACATCAATGACCCCCGCCTCTCCACCAGAGAATATCCTGTACTGGAGTCTCCTATCAGAGTTCTCCTTTACAACAACCCCCGAGGGGCTCATCCACTCAAGGACATCTTCGGGGTTTCCAACCGTTGCAGAGAGCCCTATCCTCTGGGGCCTCACATCGGTGTACCTCTCAAGCCTTGCCAGGAGGGAGTTCAGCTGGACACCCCTGTCTGACTCTATGAAGTAGTGGATCTCATCCACTATGATGTAGCGGAGGTTCCTGAAGATCCTCTCCCTCTCATCCCGGCTCCTGTTCACCATGATGACCTCAAGGGACTCTGGTGTTATGAGGAGGATGTCCGCGGGGTTCCTGATGAACCTCCGCTTGGTGTCCGGCGGGACATCCCCGTGCCACTTCATGACCTCAAGGTTGAAGTGGTTGCCCCAGTACTCCAGTCTGCTGTGCATGTCATTTATGAGTGCCTTGAGGGGTGAGACATAGAGCAGGCTGACCGGTGGGAGGCCCTCTGTGAGTATGGAGTTGAAGACGGGTATCATGGCGGCCTCGGTCTTACCAGAGGCTGTGGGTGCAACTATGAGGGTGTCCTCCCCCCTACCTATGGCTTCAAGGGCGGATTTCTGCACGTCCCTCAGCCTCCTCCAGCCGAGCCTGTTGGCGAGGAAGTGCCTGAGGCGGGGGTTGAGTGATTCGGAGGACATCAGAGTACACCCTGACTAAACCCAGTCCTCGTCCTCGAACTCCTCAAACTCCATCTCCTTCTCCTCAAAGAGGTCAAGGATCTCCTCCTCGCTTCGGAGTTCAGGGTTCTGCTGGACAACATCAAGGACACTTATGAATGATTTAACAAAGTTTCTCGGTGAAATGTAACCTGTGAGTTCCGCGTTGGCCTCATGCCTTGCTATTATACCCTCAAGGGACTCCCTGACAGGTTTAGCCTCCCACTCGTAGACCTCCTCGTGCATACTTATGAGGCGATCTGACAGCTCCATGAGGTTGTCCTTCTTGAAGCCGTCAAGCCTTATTATGGGTTTTCTGAGGTCCTTGAATTCCGTGTTGAGGACGTCCTCTATCCTCTCATTCAGTGCGGTGTAGGATGGCACACCCATCTTGGGGTCCTCAAAGAACTCGGGGGTCCCTGCGAATATGAAGAGGGTGTTGTGGAATCTGCCGAGGCTGCACTCATCGTATATGAACCTCATGTAGTCGTAGGCTGTGTCCCTCAGCTTCTTTGTGTGTAGGGTCATTATGTGCTCTGCCTCGTCTATGAGTATTATGAGCCCTGAGTAGTTGAGTGCCCTGAGGAATGAGGAGAGGGCCTCAAGGTACTTGAAGGCGTTTTCCCGGTCAATGTCACCCTTGACACCGAACTGCCTCTTTATGGTGTAGGGTATGTTCTTCTCACCGCTGAGCCAGGCCATTGCATACTTTGCTGTCTCCTGGTCACCCCGTGCAGAGAGCTTGTAGTAGTTCTCTATTGCAGCAGCGAAGGTTGTGGCGTGTTTACGGACCTCCTTGAGGTCATTGTTTATGTTGTCTATCACTATCCTCTCCTGCTGGTAGGGGTCCGTGGTTTCCCTTAGGGCCATCATGCGGAGCTGTGTGGTCCACTTTTCAATTATGTGCTCGAGGGATGTGCCTGTCTTGCAGCGGAGCGAGGCGACGATGCTCCTGTAGACGACCTCGAACTTGTTGAAGGGGACGTCCCTGCTGAGTGTTACCTTGGCGACGACGAAGTTGTCTGCAAGGGCCCTCTCCTCAAGAAGTTTCAGGAAAAAGGACTTCCCCGACCCGAATTCACCGTTGAGGAACCTTGTTACCGCGGCCCCATCCTTAACCTTACCGAATATCTTGTCGAACTCCTCCAGTTCCCTTTCACGCCCGACACATATCTCGCCCACCCCCTCCGGGGGGACGTTGCCATTTTTAAGGGCATTTATGATACTCTCTGCATTCATATTAAGCCTCCTATTCCAGGGATATCAATCCAAAGTCTCTTCCAGCCCCTCTGCTGTTGTAGAGTGTTACTATCCTCTCAGGATCCCGTGAAGGGTAGTGTTTTATACCGGTCCTCCAGGCGTTGATTGAGTAGAATTCCTCGAGTTCATCATATGATTTGTTAATCCCGTAGGACTGGATGAATTCATCAAGGAGCTTTATGAAGGATTTTATCTCCATCTGCTTCCGGCCATCGGCCTTTCTGAGCATGCTGTGGAGGCCCATGATGGAGTTCAGAATGAATTCATCCATGCTGAAGGATACCTCCTCAAGGTAGGCGGGGAATTTCTCTATGAACTTTGCCCTGGACCTTATGGTCCTGAAATCAGCCTCATCTATCTTTCTGTACTCAGATTTCGTTGCTGATGACCATTTTTTAGAATCAAAGGAAACAAGTTTATCCTTGAATTTAACTAATGGTATGGGGGGGTTGAAGAACTTTATACCCTTGAGCTTCAGCTTCCGGGGGGATTCATAGTAATCATAGAGGGTTTCCGGGTCACTGTACACACTTTCAACCATGGTGTATGCAACAAATGAGAGTGTCCTCCGACCATTGAGGGGGATCGGCTTGAAGAGGAATATCCTGTCACCTGATCGGATTTCATTTATAAGTTTACCCCTCTTCCTCACGGAGCCAATCACGAGGTTCTTGGATATATCTTCAAGGACATCATCATCTATTCTGTGAAGCCAGTATCTGGACTTACCCCTGGGGACCAGCCTTTTCTGTTTTATTATGTAAAAACCCCCTTTTATGGCATTAAAGTCATTTAAATGTTTCTAAAAATTGATAGATAAATTTTTTTATAACCCTGTAAATGTTAATGATTTAAGTAGCTGTAAAAACATTAAATTATACTGTATTGAGGGGAGTATGCCATATGAATAACTGCGTCCTCTGCTGTAGAGAATCAGATAAACTTTTATGCCTGTCCTGCGGCAGTGAATCATCTTCTTCATCCTGTGAAAACTGCAGCCCTGAGAACCTGGGCGTCTGCAGGGAATGCTACGATAAATATCGAATTTTAAAGGCCATTGAAACACTTCAGGCAAGGGAACCCTTCAACTTCGATGACTTTAAGGATGAGGAGGAACTCGGCTCCTTGCTATTCTGGATTCTCCTAAGGGAGGGATTCATAAAGAAGCATGTCAGCAGTGAAGGGAACGGGTTCATAAAGAATCAGGGATTCAACGGCTTCAGAACCCTTTACGTGTTATCTGAAAAATGCGATGACTTCATGGAACTCAACCTGGGCTTCAAATCTGCAGCCGAATCACTTCTCAGGACCACAGTGAGATCTGAAGAATCCATGAACGAATCTCATGATTCAGCCAGGGATGAACCTCATCCTGAAAACCTGAATGATGACCTCCGGACCCATGAAGCCGGATCTGATGGTAACCCCGAAGCCCTGAAAACGGGGATACTGGAGAATGAACCCGTGCCCCCCACCAGAACGGAGGAAACGGATCAGCCAATAGATGAAGAAGCTCCAGCGGTAGAATCCCATCAGCGAAAAGATTTATTACCTGAAGTACCCGTCAGTAGCCTTGAACTCTGTTCTGGATGCAGGAAAGAACTTGAAACCGAAACTGAGAGGTCCCAGGGTATCTGCAGGGAATGCTCAAGGAGACTCTATGCCCTTGAATCCCTTGAAAGGATCCTCACAATTTTTGAAGCCGGTGATGAGATTAACGTTGCCGTTTACACAGCCGGGATGGATGACGTGGACAGGACACAATTCACAGCCATGATCTGGATACTCGAAGAGTTCAACCTCCTTGAGCAGGACGGGGACTCAGGTAACTACAGGTTAAAACCCGAAGAGGAGGTCCAGGAGTTCATCATAGAGAACGTGGAGCTTAAAAGGCTCAGATCAGTACAGGATGAGCCAGCCCAGACCGAAAGCACTGCGGCCCCTGAGGAGGGTGAACTGGAGTGCTCAGTGTGCGGGGAGGTGAAGCCCGCCACAGAATTCAATTCATCCGATGGAACCTCCCCCATGTGCAGGGAATGCTCAAGGAGGCGCTGCGCTGCAGATGCCCTCGCTGAGATAAGAAAGCTTGTTGAACCAGGCGTTGAATTTGCTGTTGACGACATCATAGAAAATGAGGATGAGAGGGTTATGATCACTGGCCATATCTGGCTGCTGCAGGATTTTGACCTCATCGAGAGCAACCCGGCCTTCGAAACCTACACACTTAAACCGGACGAGGAACTCAGAGCCTTCCACGAGGCCTATGGCGAAGGGGAACTTGTTACAGAATCAGATATGATCAGAACCTGCCCAATATGCGGCAGAAAACTCAAGAAATCCAGCTTCTACAGTACAATCGACGGAAAACGGGATGAGTGCCGGGAATGCTATGACCGGATACTGGCATGGGACATATTCAGGGACATGAGGGAGGTCGTGGGTGAAGGGCCCTTCAGAAGGGAGGACCTGGCTGAACACTTTGATGAGCCCGGGACCCTGGATGCCGGGATCTGGACCCTTCAGGAGCATGACCTCATTGAGGAGGGCCCCGAGGGATTCATTCTTAAACACAAACCTGAAATTGAGGAGCTCTACCTCCGGTACCATGGATCAGGTGCTGAAGAAACCCTGGACACACTGACTGTGAAGCAAGAAGAAACCCCGGTTACAGGAATAGAACAAGAAATAACAGCAGAACCTGTCACCTCAGAGGACACTACCCACAGAAAGGAGATAATCTACATAAACCCCACCGGTGAAAGCCTCAACCTCATGATGAACGGACTTGTGAGTGGTAATGGTCTCATGGATACCATGAATGAACTGGGGGACCTCCTACCATCAATGAAGAAGTGCATGATACTGAGGAATGATGAGTGTTTTGAACTACTCATTGAACTGACTGTAGAGAAGGAATCACTTGATGACATCCTTGGGGTCCTTGAGGCCATGAACTGGGAGAACAGAGTCCGGGAAAACAGCTGATCAGATCAAACCCACATATTCCAGCACATCGGTTGTCTTCTCCCTGAGGACCTCCTTTGACCTCTCATAGCAGAGTTCAACAACCTCCTCAAGGTCTTCCTCTCCCTCCCAGTACTCTGAGAGGAACTCGTAGCCATAGACGTCCGCCAGGATCCTTATGACGTAGGCTGTTATGAAGATATCGTCAATGTACCCGTAGGCACCGTAGACCGTCTCGGGGATTACATCCATGGGTACAACATAGTAGGCTATTGCCGCGCTTATTTTGAGTTTGAGCTGGCTCTTGAGGTGCTCATAGCCCAGAAAGTCCGCGAGGAGCTTGAAGAGTTTCGGGCCATGGTCTATGAAGGATGCGTATTCCCCGTTGAAGGACTCAAGGTTCTCAACCAGCACATCATAGAAATCCTTAAAATCTGCCTCTGTCATGGAAACCACTGTAATTCTCTTGGCCCTGATGATACTTATCCTTTACCCTTCATCTCACGCCAGATGGACTCCACGTCCGGGTCTCCACCAGACAGCTTGCCTGTGAATTCACCTATCTTCACCATAGCATGTACCGGTGCCATGAGTCCAGCCACGACAGCCTCACCGATATTCAGGACGGTAGATTTGAGTTCCCACTTTGCCTCACTGGCCCTCTGAACATGGATCTGATCATTTCAGCAGCATTATTAATCTGGCTGTGAAAGTACATGACCAGCAATTTAAGATATATGAGGATCATAGTAACCATATGGATGAATCTATCAGAACCCGCATTGATGAGTTCCTCCGTGTGATCATGGGTTTCGAGGACGCTGAGAGGGTCAGGTTCATAATACTCTATGGCTCAGCCCTCAGGGGGGAGGGTTGGTCTGATATAGACCTTGCAGTGTACTATGATGGAACCCCTGATGAGGCAGCGGATTTCAGGCTGAGGGTCCTCTGTGAGGTGGATGAAATATTCGATGTCCAGATATTCCAGCAGCTCCCACTCTATGTGAGGATCCAGGTACTAAGGGGTGAGGTCGTATACTGTGACAGTGAGGGGTTCCTCCATGACATTGCATGGGAGACCATTAAGGAGTTCGATGACTTCAAACACCGCTTCTATGATTACATCGGCCTGGCCCCCATGAGGTGAATATCATGATAAGAAAGGCCATCATACTCACGAAGATAAGTGAGATTGAGGAAAGCGTGAATCTCATAGAAGATAACCTTCCTGAAACATTTGAGGAGTTCCAGGGCCTTGGACTTGTAAGGGATGGAATGTACAGGAGGCTTGAGTTTGCTGTTGAAAATGTCTTTGACATATGTTCCATCCTCAACTCCGACCTGAAACTCGGTGTCCCCGGATCAGATGGTGATGTGCTTGAGAACCTCCTTGGAGCCGGGACAATAGACGAGGAAACCTTCAGGAAGGTAAAGGCAATGAGGGGATTCAGAAACATCGTGGTCCACAGGTATGGTAAGATAGACGACCGTATAACATTCAGGATCCTCAGGGAACACCTCCGGGATTTCCATGAATTCACCGAAAAGATCAGGAAAATCCTTGAGACCCTAGAATAAATGAATTAAGACAGAAAATAAATAAAAGAGTTTTAAATTGTTATATCCCCCGGTAGCCTGCCGTTTGCACCGTAGAACGCAATTACCCTGCTGTATATGTATACAAGGCCAACGAAGCTCACCTGCCCATAGGATGTTGAGGCGTACCTGGGTGCCCTTCCCTGGCTGTTTATGAAGTTCCTGATACTTACTGCCACTGACACGTAGGCTGGCCTTGAGAGCTTACCTGACCTCCAGTTGCCTGTGCTACCAAGGTATCCAACGGCCCGTGGTTTCAGTGGATTCTGGTTTCCTGAGTTGAGCTGTACCGTGGCGCGTGCAAGTAAATCCAGGAACTGGGCCATTGAGTACCTCTTTGATGCAATTGTGACAGATGCTGGTAGTTTACGGTAGCGTGCATAGTGGTTCCTCACACTCAGGGCGGCGGCTGCAATCTGTTTAACAGTTAAACCCTGGGATTTAACCGTAACCGTCCTTGCAGGAAGGCCCCCCACTGTCACCATGTACACACCATCCCTGGTTATGGTGTAGTTGAACCTCACATCCCCTGATTCACCAGCAGCAAGTGAGATTACCGTTGACGCAACCGGAACCGAATTTACAAGTAACTCGGCACGGTAATCACCCGGGGCCTCACCTGTATTCCTGACCCTGGCAGAGACGCTGATCCTGAGGGGAACAGTACCGGAGAGTGGGCCCACAGTGAGGTTTGAGAGTTCAAATGCCGCCTTCCTGAGGACCCTGAGGTCTGCCCTGGATGAACTGTTACTGAGGAGTTCATCACCCTGAAACTCTGCAGTCACATTGTAGAGACCCGGCGGGAATATGCCTGGAAGGTTGAGGGTTGCCCATCCCTCGGAATCGGTGGTTGAACTTCCCATGTGAACCCCATCTATCCTGAAAATGATGACCTTACCTGGGATTGGGTTCTGTGCAATTAAAAGCGCCCTTAAATTGAATGCATCACCCTCAACAGTTTCAGAGTCCTGCACTGTGATGGATGATGGAACCTTGAGGACATCCACATCCACTGGGGCGCTTTCAGAGTCAAGGGTTGCTGTCACCGTCACTTTACCCGGTGCTGCCAGACCTGTTAGTGTTGAGCTTGCAGTTCCATGGGACATCACAGCATCCTCGATGCTCCTGCGGTGGCCGAAAAGTCCACATTACCTGTGTAGGGGACGAAGAACGTGTCATGGTATCCGCCGTCAGTGTCATGCCTCAGGTCGGCTGTTATGAGTGAGGTGCCCCCTGCAGCAACAGCCGCTGGATCTGCAACCAGTGTAAGGACGATCCATGGCGTTGCAGTAACGTCACCCGCTGTGAGTTCCGTGAAGTCCGGTGTGCTGGACCCCCACCAGTTGAACCTGGCATCCACCCCAGGGCCGTCCTCACAGAACACATCGGCGCCAGGGTTGTTCAGGATGCGGCAGAAGCTGATCCTTGTAATGGTGAAGTAGCTGAGGACCGCTGATCCCTGCCCCCATGTCTCTGCAAGGTTACCTGTGAACGTGGACTCTGTGATATCTGCCAGGACTGCCATGACATTGCTTATACCTCCACCGGCAAAGCCTGCACTGTTATCTGTGAATGTGCTCCTGCTAACTGTCAGATTCCCATAATTGTTCCTGATTGCCCCGCCATGTTCCCCTGCGATGTTCCCCTCAAAGGTGCACCCTGATACCCTGGCGTTAACGTTTTCAGCAAGGATACCTGCACCGTAATCTGCAAGGTTTGACCTGAAAGGTGAGTCTGAGACCTCTAAATTCAGGGATGAATCGTCAGTGGTTCTTAGTGCCGAAATACCCCCACCATAGCGTGCGGTGTTGTACATGAACATGGAGCCGGTCACGGTAACCGTGATCTCCGTGCCGTCAGCTACCCACACATATAACCCGCCGCCATTGCTGTCTGCGGTGTTCATTGCAATGGTGGAGTCGCATATGACTGTATCTCCCCCGGTGTAAATCGCGCCGCCCGCTTCTGCATGGCCAAGGGCAAATGATGAGTCCCTGATGTTAAGGGATGAGTATGGGGCGCTGTATATGGACCCCCCACACCCCAAGGCCTCATTCTCATTGAAGGTTGATTCTGTAACCTCAAGGACCCCCTTACTGTATACTGCACCACCATCCTCTGCGCTGTTCTCCATGAGGTGGCTTTCAGCCAGTTTCACTGTACCGTCACTGTAGATGGCGCCGCCCCCAGCGGCGGTGTTGCTCATTAGTAGGCAGTTTTCCACCTGGAGCTCGCCATGGTTCATCACCGCCCCGCCCTCAAATGCACTGCCATTCCTCACTGTGAGGTTCCTGAGGACCAGGACCGCGCCGGAGGACACATTGAAGGCCCTGCCCATTGCCTCGCAGTCTATCACCGTGCCGGTGGTTGACTGGCCGGTGATGGTGAGGTTCCTGTCTATCACTACGTTCCTGTTACCATCACCCCTGTATTCACCATCTGCGAGCCAGATCCTGTCACCTGAGGCCGCGGAGAGGGTCGCGTTTCCAATGGTTGCCTTGGCAGCCGCCCATGAGAGCCCATCATTATCATCGGACCCCCCGGTGGCGTTGACATAGATGTCAGCTGCAGAGGCGGTTCCTGATAAAATGAGGAGCACTGCAATGGCAGCTATTACATACAGATGTTTTATCATTTACCTATCTCCTGCTATCTGCACATTGAATGTGCATATATATACTATGGTTTGATCTGGTTAAAGGTTTTTTCAAAAAAGCAAGCTGAAAATTTTAAATGATGGAAATAGATAATATGATATGGCTAAATAATTTTGAAGAGAAGGTTAACTGATCCTCCAGATAACAAATAAGGGTATGCTTAATCAGACAGTTCCTCCAGATACCTGGCAACAAATACAGCAAACTTCTCTATATCCTCCAGGTCCCGTTGAAGGTAGAGATAAACCCTCTCAACATCTATTTCCGCATACATATGAACCAGTATGTTCCTGAAACCAGCTGCTGGTGCAAATTTATCTGCAAAATCCCCTGGAAGAACCCCTATTTCTCCAAGTATCTCTATGACCTCCCTGTATGTCTCAGGTTTTCTCGCCCTCTCCCATGATATGATCATCTCACCGATATCCAGACAGCACTCTATGGAAACCTCAAGGTACCTTTCAACTGCCCCCCTGAGGGTGACGTCCTTTTTAAGGTCCTCAAGTGAATGTGATCTGTAATTCCTGAGTATCCCCAGGTACTCCCGGAGTTTCTCGAGTTTCGATAGTACCTCATCCTTCACTTCAAACCCTCACTTGCCATCATCCTGAGCGCCAGTCTGGTGTGCCTGTCGTTATGGTACCTTCTATCAAGGTACTCTGACATGATACGTCCCTCGAACCTCACCCTCTCCTCCTCACTGTCCTTCAGGACTATTCCATCCCTGATTATGCTGTAATTCAGGGAAAGTGGCGCCCGGTTCATTATGACAAGGTCCACCCTGTCTGTTCGGAGTGCTGATACAAGTTCATCTATGAGTTCCAGCTGAAAATTGAGGTCATCGTATCCCTTCAGGGGTTCCTTCAGGAGAACACCGATGTCAAAGTCCCCGAGGGGTCCCTTATCCCCCCTTGCAGTGGAGCCAAAGAGGTATGCAATGCTGACCTCATCCCTTTTTTCCAGAACTTCCACAAGTTTTTCCATTTTCTGGTCGTCAATACCCATCATGGTTCCACTTGATAATTCTGAATCACATCAAAGTTTTTCCATTTTCTGGTCGTCAATACCCATCATGGTTCCACTTGATAATTCTGAATCACATCATATATAAGGTACCGGCCAGGGGATTAACTTCGTAATAGAGAACTATTACGCAGGTCAGCTCTCCAGGGACCATAACCGTCCTCCAATCACAGATTTTTATTTGCCATGTTAAGTTTTAATGATGAAATAAAAATATAAAAATTTAAATTATATGATTCAATACTATTACTGTTCAGTTATAAGGTGGTTAAATGTCGATGGATTCCAATGGTAGTGATAGGAAAACTGGAAAGTTTGCCGGCTGGTGGAACCGCAGGGGACCACTCACAAGGGCCTCCATCATCGTCCTTGGGGTGATCATCTGGTCCGCCGCCTTATATTCCTATGGTTACGATAAGGGTCTTGCTGGAGCCATAGAATACGAAAAGGACTCCTTCCAGGTGAACATTGTGAACTACACAATCCAGAAGGGCCAGGATGGGTTATATGAGATCCAGGGGGAAATCCAGAACAACTATGATAAACCCATACTGCTCAACCCAAGCCTGGAAGTGAAGGGATTTAACTCCAGTGGTGAAATGGTACTGTACGCCCCCCTATTCATAACCGGTTCAGGGGAAATAAGGCCGGGGGAGAAGGTGAAGTTCAGGGGAGATTGCCCCATCTTTGAGGGTTACAGCCCCGATGATATCCTCATTGGGATTAAAACAGAATGTTCCGGCTATGCATGGGCATAGAAAGGTGATCTGAATGGCTGAGGATTTCCGTGAAGAAAATAATGGAAACTTTTTCATGCGCTGGTGGAGGAGGAGGGGGACCTTCACAAAGGCAGGTATAGTGGTATCCCTCATCATAATATGGGGGTTCTTGATGTTCATGATGGGTCACAGCGATGGGTCATCCTATTTCTACAACCTCCACATGGGGGATGTCCAGGCAGAGGTGCTCAACTACACAGTACTGGTTGATCCCAGCGGAGGCTACGTGGTGGAGGGGGTGGTCCAGAACAGGTACAGGGCCACACTCCTACTGGACTATGTATGGGTCAAGGGCTATAACTCAGATGGAGAGGTCATCGCCCTTGGAATGGCTCCGCTCTTCACCAATTCATCCACGGTAAAGACTCTGAGACCAGGAGAAACCGCCTACTTTAAAACAACAGATTGGGCATTTGAGGATGGATACTACCCTGAGGATATAGCCTCCTTTGGTTTAACAGCCAGGGGTAACCTATTAACACCATCAGGGACTTTATGTGGGATGAAGATAGAGTGATCTGACGTGCTCCTTTCCATCATGTGAGGAGCAGGGTGAGAAAGAGGGATATCGCCAGGCACATGAGAAACAAAATTCCAACTGTACAGCAGCATGCAGAGATATCCTTTGCCTCCTCAGGAACCGTCATTCATCACCACCACATCAATTTTATAGACCTAAGAGTTCCTTGAGCCTTTCTTTAATCGTCCGCTCCCTCTCCAGAATAAAGTTATCATAATCATCATCTAGAAGGTATTGCATTGCCCTCTCTGAAATGAAGTGTGTATTCATGACCTCTCTCAACTGACTTTCATCGAGATCTATTTTTCTGAGGTATTCCGATGGTCTTCTGTGATTTATTTTTTCATTTGTCTCATCCAGAATGAGGGTCTTGTTGAGTATGCAATCACGCGTGGATTTAAAGAGGGATGATTCTGGCAGGTTTTTGATGTTCTTTGGAAATATGTGGTGGTCATGTACCTTCTCAGCCCTGTAGGTCCCGGTATCAATTGTTCTTCCTGTAAAGAAATCCCTGACGCCATTCAGCGCAAGTAAACACATGATGCCTTTATAAAGCGCTGACCCCATCTTTATGTTTCTGAAATCCAGTTTGTCTATCCGTTCAGGACTTATATTTCTTATCCTTCTGATAACCGATTCGTCTTTTTTATCAAACCATTTCTTAAAGTCCCTGTAATCCTCTGACATTATACTGTCTGATGATCCGCTGTAGCTTTCAAGGATAACCGCAGACCAGAACCATCTGGAAAGGGTCTCATTGAATTTCCTCTCACTTATCTTATTAGTACCCAGTTCATCATACGTCCAGAGAATGGCTGCCATCACAGGGATCATTGTTGTGTTTGGTATAAATATATCTTTTATCGCGCCAAAATCATTTTTACCTGTATTTTTTATCCTTTCAACAGCTTTAGCTGTATATCTGTATGATTTATTCCATAATTCCATGAATTCTTCCTTATC
Source organism: Methanothermobacter sp. (assembly GCF_030055425.1). Taxonomy (NCBI): domain Archaea; kingdom Methanobacteriati; phylum Methanobacteriota; class Methanobacteria; order Methanobacteriales; family Methanobacteriaceae; genus Methanothermobacter; species Methanothermobacter sp. The sequence continues at coordinate 76,977 of NZ_JASFYE010000004.1, read as the reverse complement.
TTTTACTATTGCGACTTTTTTCTGTTCATCCCTCTTTTTTATCTGATGTCCTGGGACAAGATAGTAAATATATTTCGAGGAACAGTAGTCCTGTTTGTAGAGTGAAACTGTTTTAAGGAGATATTCTCCCATTTTTGGGTGTATCCGTTTAATTTCCAGCCTATCATTCTGTTCCCAGATTTCTCTCAGATGAATGCCACGTGGAAACAGAAAGGCATTCATGAGGTCAAATGTTGATAGCCTCATTCCCTTCTGATTTATCCTGGCGAATATCTCACATATATCTGGCAGTTCTCTTTCCTTACCAAGTGTATGGGTTATAAAACCGTAATCAAGGATGTTTCTTATTTTAGCTATTTTATCGCGTGTTTCAAGAAAGCTTTAATTTCCTCAGGATCCACAAAATTTTTTGTGTATGAAGTTAACCATTCATTGAATTCTGAATTCAGAAACTTCCTATCCTGTAAGAGCGAAAGCGGGAATCTGTTGTTTTCTATCCATGTTTCCTTCCTCTCCTTTATCTCCTGCAATGACATGTATCGCCTGGAATACTCATAGTAGACTGCTTCTTCGTAGTCACCCTCAAGATACCTCGCTATATCAATGAAAAAACGGTAATAGGTATTCCTATTTGGGAACTTCTTTTCTGGACTGTAAATGGCATAATATAGGGATGATAATCTCTGCTGACCATCAAGAACCATTATAGATGGCTTCTCAGGTTTTCTGGCCCCCCATATAGGATCCCACTCCCCCATTGAAAACTCATCGGGCAGTTCCCAGAAAAGAAGAAGGCCCGTGTAGTAATCCTGTAATATAGAAACTATAAGTTCAGATACCATTTGAGGTTGCCACTCAAACTTCCTCTGGAAGAGCGGGATTGCATATTCTCCATTTTCAATTCCCCTTAGAAGATCATCCACACTCTTGACGTAACTTGGATCAACTGACACTCCCAACATCCCCTTAATTAAAAGTTCAATTATTTAGTTATATGTATAATTTCTGCATTTTGATTCTAGTTATGTTTTTGGATTTGAAATGGCTGAGACTTAGTAAAAACCGTTAAGTTCATAGGACCTGTGGAACATTGAATCATAGGGTCTAAAACACAATAAACATACTCTTAACCTCCTAGCACTCATATCCGCTGATACACATGAATACTGCATTTCTATTCAGTAACGACGAGTAAATCTATAATTATACTTCATCTACAATCATCCGGTTTCTATGTTTCACCAGTTACCTCTCATATTCCACCTCCTCTTCAGCTGAGACACTGGTGAGTCTCACGTGTTCAACTCCCCGTAGACCCATCATCCTCTCTGTGAGTTCACGTATCTCTGCAACATCACCCCTCACCACGAGGACCTCAAGGCGATGTTTTTCTGTGAGATGAACCCTCATGACAGCGTCTATGTACTCCCTGTAGTGGTGCTGTATGTCGGCTATTTCCTCCATTGCCCCTGTGTGGTGGTTGTAGATCACCGAGACTATCCCTGTCCTCTCACCCTCCATCTCATTCATCCACCTGTACCTGACAATGTAGTCCTTTATGGCATCCCTTATACCCTTGGACCTTGACTGGTATCCACGGTTCCTCAGTATCTCATCAAACTCCTCAAGAAGTTTACTTGGAAGAGACATGCTTATCCTGGTCATTGTGGTCATGGTATCACCCCTGATCTGTGACACCCTTTAATCTGTGTATGAGGTATAAATAATTAAATATTATTTAATGTCAGAATAGCATGAGATGTGTATTACTATACTTACGTCTGATCTTATAACTCCATCCATAGATGTGTCTGGGGGGTCTAATTCCTGGTTTGAAAGATCGGATAATCACGGTCAGATTACCCCATTAAAATGAAATACTTTCCTTAGAGGTTCCTCCCTGGACTGCGGGCCCTCATAAGGTTTATCTCCCTCCTGGAGTCATCCCCTGGCACCATACCCCCAGGGATCTCCATGGTGACACTCCCAACACCAACCCCGAGCAGCCTGTCGCCTAACATGACACTGCGCATGCTCTCTGCAATGCCTGTACCCTCAAGGTGTTCCTCTGTGTGACCTGCAGAGCAGAGCACCACAGCCTTTTCAATGTCGATCCTAGTACCCCGCTCTCCATCCTCATAGAAGTAGGCGTACCCGTAGGTCCAGCCCCGGTCAAACCATCCCTTGAGTTTCGCGGGGCAGTCACTCCACCAGAGGGGATAGATGAACGCAAGGACATCGGCCCTCCCGATCTTCTCATGCTCCTCCATAACATCCCCTGGTAAGGGTGACCCCGCGTCCTGGCTGATCTCCCTGAGGTACTCCTCCTGACTCAGCTCCGGCCTGAAGTTCATCCTGTAGAGGTCCCCGATCTCATATGTGTGCCCGGCTTCACTGAGGCCCTCTGTAAATGCCTCAAGGACTCCCCTGAAAAGGACTTCCTGGATGGATGTGTAAAGAGAATATAGACGTGCATATGAATCCCCTGCCATGTTATGTTGCAGGACACATTTATAATCCTCAGGAGGTAAATGGGCTCCATGTTACAGAGCACACCTATTAAAGTCTCCTCCTGTAGTGAAGCTCCCTGAAGGGTACCGTGACCTCTGTACCCCCTCCATCCTCCCTGAGGAGTATCCTCAGGTCTCCCTCTATCTGCCTGGCGAGGTTCAGTGCAAGTTGGAGGCCCATCCTCTTTTCACCTGAAAACCCCACACCATCATCCACTACCCTCAGACAGTACTCTGAGTTCATTCTGCTGATTTCAACCTTCACGGTGCCTCTACCTTCAGGAAATGCATGCTGAATGGAGTTGGATACCAGTTCATTTACTATGAGGGCCAGTGGCATTGCTGTCTCAACGTTGAAGACATGCCGGGCGTCTATGTGGAATTCAACATCCACTGCATCAAATACTGATCTGAGGTTCTCTGCTATCCTCCCTATGCACTCATGCATCTTCACCTCTGCCAGGCTCCCCAGCCCATAAACGGATTCATGGATGGCTGCCAGGGTCTGGACTCTGGTTGATGTCCGGACGAGAGCCTTCCTTGCATCTCCACTTGCGGATCTCATCTGCATGTTTATGAGGCTAAGGATGATCTGGAGGTTATTCTTCACCCTGTGATGGAGTTCCCGGAGCAGCGCATCCTTCTCCATGATGTTCCGCTGGAGTTCCTCCTGTGTCCTCATGAGGTCTGTTATGTCTGTGAGGGAGATTATTGCCCCTTCATCCAGGGGAATGTACCAGCCGGTGAAGTTTCTATCCCCCGCTTTAAGGCTCCTGATGTATGAGGGCGCCCTGGCATCCATGAACCTATCATGAATGGACCTGAAGTCAATTCCAAGTTTCTTCATTGCCCTGTTGAGGTGCAGTGGATTGCCGTCTTCATCGATGACTGCAACGGCCTCCTCAAGGTTCTCAACCACATCCCTGAAGAATCTGCGTGCCCTCCTGAGCCCCCTTTCATTCATGATGCGTTCATGGTCAACTGTGTTGAGCCTGTAGGCTGTGAAGGTTATGGTAACTATGATGAGCGCAACTGTCAGTGAAAGGAGGAATATCTCTGCAGGGAATGGCAGCTGGTCCCGGCCCCTCAGGATCAGGATTCCTGTGACCGTTATGGCTGTGAGCATGGTTGCAAGGAGCACCCGTGCCGTGTATCCCCCCATCATCCCTGAGAAGAGTGGTTCAGTGACTCCCCTCTGGGGATAGAGGCCCAGTAACCCCACAGCGGCCATGAGGAGCTCAGCTGAAATGATGGGGTCCACCCTGAGTGCCTCAACAACCTCCACCACACCTGTGAGGTGGGTCATCACCAGGGCATAGGCTATGATCCCTGTGATGTATGCCAGTGTCTGCCCGGCATGGTAGTGTCTGCGGATAAGGAGAATCAGGCTGAGCGAATAGGCCACCAGCAATGATACAGGTAAAACTGTATGCAGACCCTGAAATCCCGCAAATTGAATGAACTGGAGTGGGATTATCATGATGGATAGGGAAAGTGCTGTTCTTCTGTGGGAGAAGCCGGCGAGAATTATCGATGCACCAAGCAGCACAAGAGACATGTGGAGGGTGGGGAGGTCCTCGGGAGACCATCCACCTCCAGCCATCATGAGGAGTGCCACGGATGAGAAGAGAATCAGAAAGAACCCCATCAGATGGGGCACAGTATTTTTCATTTTCATATCCTTTTTGGAGGGAACAAACTCCATCTGAACACCTCATACCTATCTGAGGAGGTTAAACATAAAAATTTTTTGAAAAAACAATAAAAATGTGGTTATTAAATCCCTGAAACCGCATTCATCATGGCAATGAACAAAAAGAGTCATTTTATCTGTTACAGGTGTCCGGTTATCCCTGACCCCTGATCCGATTCACCTGTGTAAGGTGAGGACACAAAGATTATATACTGTTTACCACACAGTAATGTGCACAACACATAACTGTGTAATATGAGGGTCATGAGATGGGTGGCATATGTGAAAGATTCGAAAAGGAAATCAGGCGCGGGGCCATACAGCTCGCAGTGGTCTGCCTCCTTGAAAGGGAACTTTACGGCTATGAAATCGTGAAAAAACTCAAAGAATCAGGGTTCAGGGTCGAGGAGGGAACCATCTACCCACTTCTGAGGAGACTCGAGGGGGAGGGAATCCTCAAAAGCACGTGGATGACAGGTGAGGCAAGGCCCAGAAAATATTACAGAATCACCGATTACGGTAAGAAGGTCAGAAAAAAATGGCTTGAATTTTTCAGGGCAGTGAACCAGGCCCTCAATGAAATTGAAACCACAATGGAGGAATATCAATGAATAAACTTGATGAATTCATAGAAAGGGCGACCCTTAGACTACCCCCAGAGGAAAGGGAGGAGGTTGCCCGTGAACTCAAAACCCACATACTTGACAGTGCAGAGGCAATAGCCGCATCAAGAAAAACCGATGTCACCAAGGAGGTGATAGCCGAGGCCCTGGAGAGGATGGGCCCAGCAGAGAAAATAGCAGAGATGTACCCCTCAGAGAGGAAATGGAAACCTGGAAAGATCGTGGAGTCAGGAATCTGCGCAAGGTGCGGTACCTGTGCCGTTATATGCCCCAACAACATCATATCCTTCGACGGACGCCCAGAGCTCCGGGAGGAGTGCCTCAGAAACGGCCACGGTATGTGCTTCGAGGTATGCCCCAGGGTCTCCTCAGACGGTTACCAGATCAGCATAAGGGAGAAGTTCCAGGAGAAAGTCTACCATGGAAGGGGACCCGTCAGGGGCCAGGACGGTGGCGTGGTGACATCATTCCTCAGGCACCTCCTTGAGAAGGGTGAAATCGACGGCGCCATAGTCGTGGGTGACGAACACTGGAAACCTGTATCACTCCTTGTACAGACCGCAGAGGACCTTGAGGAAACAAGCGGGTCAAAGTACAGCATATCCACCCTTGAAGCACTGAGAACAGCCGGAGACCTTGAAATTGAAAGGGTGGCAGTTGTTGGGCTTCCCTGCCAGATAAACGGCCTCAGGAAACTCCAGTACTTCCCCTACCTTGCAAAGCATGACCTGGAACTTGGAAGAAAGGGTAAACCCGTGAAACTCCCCGAGATACGTTACCTTATAGGCCTCTTCTGCACCGAGAAATTCGAGTATGGCGACCTCAGAAAGGTGCTGAGGGAAAATGGTATCAGAATGGAGGACGTTGAAAAATTCAGCATCCGGAGGGGTAAACTTGAGGTTGACCTTGGTGATAGGAGGGAAACCCTGAACCTCAGGGACATCAGGATCTCAGAGGGCTGCAGATCCTGCAGGGACTTTGACGCTCGCCTTGCAGACGTCTCTGTGGGCTCCGCTGGAAGCCCAGAGGGCTACTCAACCATCATAGTGAGAACCAGGAGGGGCGCTGAAATAGCCGGTGCAGTTGAACTCAGGGAGGGTGCAGACACCGCAAAAATAGAGAAGATGAGGGACCTGAAACTCAGAAGATTCCAGAGGGAACTTGAGAGAAGGAGAAAGAGTGGTGAATACATCTCCTTCTACTGGACCTCAGATTACCCTGGCGTATCCAGGAGGGCCGATGGTACCTACTTCATAAGGGTCAGGGCCCGGCCATCAGGCTGGTACAGCCCTTCAGAGGTGAAGGAACTTGTGAGGATCGCCGAAAAATACGGTGCACGAATCAAGGTCACCAACAGGGGATCCTATGAGCTCCACGATGTGAGTGGCTTTGACGTTGAGGACGCCGTTGCTGAACTCAACTCCGCAGGGCTCCTCACAGGCTCAGAGGGTCCCCTTGTAAGGGCCACACTTGCCTGTCCAGGTAAGGAGAACTGTGGCAGCGGGATCATAGACACCACAGCAATCTGCAGTGCCATAGAGGATAGGTTCAGGGAGATGCCAGCACCCTACAAGTTCAAGATAGCGGTGAGTGGCTGTCCAAACAGGTGCATGAGGCCCCAGATCCACGATGTGGGTGTCGCGGGTGTTGAGTTCCCTGAGACGGTTGAGGAAATCTGTAACGGCTGCGGCAGGTGCTTCGAGGTCTGCAAGGTGGAGGCCATCAGCGTGCGTGGTGAGACATCCTACACCAACCATGACCTCTGTGTGGGCTGCGGTAAATGCATAAGGGAGTGCCCACACACTGCAAGGAGTGCCCGTGAAGAGGGTTACATAATCTACATAGGCGGTAAGGCTGGTAGAGAACTGGTTGAGGGTATAAAGACCCGTGTTGACACTGTTGATGAGATACTGGAATACATAGACGCTGTTATCAGGGTCTACACCAGGTATGCCAGTAAGCCGCAGAGGGAGAGGCTCGCGTCAACCATGAAACGTGTCGGTGAAGAAAAGTTCATGGGTGAGGTGAGGGGGCTCCTAAAGGAGAGATCACATAACCAGTGAGAAGGAATAAAAAAAGGAGGAATCCCAGCGGGGATCACTCTAACTTCACAGTCTCAAGTATGGAGTCAAATGTTGCGTCATTCTTTGGTCCGCTGTACATGAATGCATAGCCGCTTGTCCTGTTGAGTTTCAGGTACACAAAAACCGTCTGAGTCGTTGAATCGGTGGCCTTCACCATTGCTGCGTTACGCCCGGCGACCTTTATTATGCTGGATGATACAACACCCTCATTGCTGGCCATCTCCTTCCTGACGGTTTCAGGATCCTTCAGGTAGTAACCTGCGCCTGCACTTACCTCTGCAACTGCAAGCTCTGAGGTGCTGTTACCAAGGTAAACTATGACATCCTTGGAGATTCCCACCTCCTTCTTGAAGGCCCCCTGGGCCCCTGCAGGGTCAAGGGTCTCCCATGATGCGGGATATGTGAAGTTCAGTTTTCCGTCAGAGAAGCTCTTATACTGGGGCTCCTCACTCACACAACCAGATACAAGGACCGTTGCGGCCACAAGAAACAGAAATAAAATTTTCTTCATATTCAACCTCCCTTAATAATTGTTGTCATGGATATGATTTATAATTTATCCCGGAGCCCATCAACATATATAGGTGGCCGTTGAAAGATCAGGAACTATGCGTGGTGGCCATGTGGCGGCCAGGTCAGGGTTTTTGGGAACTATATATATACTTCCTCCCCGTGAATGGTTCCCTTTCACTGTAGGGGTTTACTGGTTTTTGGGAACTATATATATACTTCCTCCCCAAAGTATAAACACCCGCATGATTAAAGATTCATGATCTGTAGAATTGATTTTAGGTTGATAACCATGAAGGTGAAGGAATGGTGTATGTTCTGTGGGGAATGTGCAGGTGTGTGCCCACGGAACCTCATAGAGGTCAGGGAGAATTCCCTGAAATTTTCAGAGGATCAGTGTAGGGAATGCAACATATGCATACAGGTGTGCCCTGTTAGGGCCCTTGAGAGGTGATTGACATGGTGACTGAAGTTGATGTCCTTGTGATTGGCGCTGGACCAGCCGGTTCAACAGCAGCAAAACACGCCGCCATGGGCGGTGCAAGTGTACTCCTCATTGACAAGAAATCAGAGATAGGGGCCCCAAAGAGGTGCGCCGAGGGGGTCTCTGTTGGGGGCCTCGAGTCCCTGGGGATAGAGCCAGACCCCCGCTGGATCACAAAGAAACTTGATGGTGTGCGTCTGGTCTCCCCCAATGGCACAGATGTATGGCTGACCTCAGATAAGGTGGAGCTGCCAGAGGCAGGATACATACTTGAGAGGAAGGTCTTTGACAAGCACATGGCAATGGACGCCGCGAGGGCAGGTTCACGGATCATGGTGAAGACCCTTGCAACCGGTATGGAGAAGACCGAAGATGGATACCTTGTCAGCGCAGAGTGCATGGGCAGGGAGTTTGAGATAAAGGCCAGGATAGTTATTGCAGCCGACGGCCCCGAGTCAAGGGTTGCAAGGTGGGCCGGCCTAAACACAGCCACAAGGCCCAAGGACATGGAGTCAGCGGCCCAGTTCGAGATGGTCGGAGTGGAGATGGAGGACAATAACTGCATCGAATTCTACTTTGGAAGCGTGGCCCCCGGTGGATACGCCTGGATCTTCCCAAAGGGTGATGACATCGCCAACGTGGGCCTGGGTGTTCTCTCAACAGAGACCGATAAGAGCGCCTATGAGCACCTGCTTGAATTCGTTGAGTCATGCCCGGCAACAAGGAACGCCCAGCCTGTTGAACTCAACATAGGTGGGGATCCGGTTGGTGGAATGCCAAAGGAACTTGTGGCAGACAGCCTCATGGTTGTGGGGGACGCTGCAGGTCAGGTGAACCCCCTCACAGGTGGTGGTATAATAAGCGGTATGACCGGTGGTATGCTGGCAGGAAGGGTTGCTGCTGCAGCGGTCAGTGAGGGTGATGTCAGCAAAAAGAGGCTCAGTGAATACGAGAGGCTCTGCCGTGAGGAGATCGGGAAGGAGATAGACAGGTACCTCAAGGTCAAGGACTACATGCTTACACTCAGTGACAGTGAACTCGATTCAATCGCAGAGGCATTCCAGGATGTTGAGTTTGAGAAGGTGAGCACCACAGAACTTGTTAAGAAGCTCATAAAGGTCTCGCCAAAGGCCCTCATTAAACTGGGCAAACTCTTCTAATTTTATATTTTGAGTCAGTGAAGAACCCATCAACTGAAACCTATCCTTTTAATCTATTTCTAGAAAATTTAGTTAAACTTATCTGATCTGATTTTTTAGAATTCTCCACTCTAAAAAGAAAATCTGAAGAGCATCCTAACCCACAAGAAGCACCGCTATGCATACCAGGTAGAATGCCACAAGAACCCTGTGGTAAATCAGATCAGCCACCTCCACCATCCGCTCCCTTTCTGTGAAGTTGGACAGATAAAGTGGTACCGTGGCTATGAATGGCGGGACTATTACAAGGAGGATCTGCAGCATGCTGATGTAACCTCCAGTGTAACTCCAGGCAAGGAGGACACAGAACAGGACAGAAACCAGGGTTGTAGGGGCCTTTCTCTCCTTGTACATGAGGTATGTGCCCATACCTGCAAGGTACATTAAAACATAGACCGGGACCGGGACAGTGAGAATACCCCCCAGGAGGACAGAGGCGGATGCCAGCCTCAGAACAGTGTTTGTAGCGGTACTTGCAAGTGGTGCAAGCGGTGTGTCCTTCAGTCTGAGGGGTGGGAGTGTATAGATGAACTGGTTGAGGACCATGAGAAGGAGTAGGAGGCAGAATACCGGCTGGATGATATATGCCACCACGGTGGACACTACGAGAAGGACGCCTATAAAAAGCATGACCTCTCTGGGCTCAACATGGTTCTCTATGAAGGGTCTTCCCCTTTTCATGCGGTCGTTCCTGTCAGTTTCAATGTCAGTGAAGTCGTTAAGTGAATAGAGAGCCCCCCAGAGGAGCGTCACGGTGAAGAGTCCTGAAATGAATCTGATGGGGTCTGCATCTGAGGCATAGGTGAGTGCCAGAAGGTACATGTGGATGTTCTTGGCACACCAGCTCATTCTCGTTGAACGCAGGAGTGTACTCAGCATGATCTCATCTTCTCCAGAAGGGTTCTTGGTCTGCACCCATATAATTCTATGTAACGCCTTATCTCTTCCTCATCAGCACCTGAATGGGCCTTTATTATATTTAAGGTTTCAGTTACGGTGTAATCTATCCTCACAGCCGTGAAGAGGATCCTGAGGGAGTGGAAGAGCACTGATGAGAGGATGGGTATGTCGGTGAAGATGTCCAGCTTTTTACCCCTGAAGTAGAACCTCCAGGCTGTCTGGAAGATTATGTTCATGTTCCCAAATGCCCCCCTGTTTCTTATGTACTCATGGATGCATCTGAGGTAGAACTTCAGTGTTTCAGATCCCGCCGTGGCTGTCCACTGACTGAAACCCGTGAACTCTGAGAAATCGTGGCTGTCATGGAACCTGTCAGCAAAGACCACAGCATCAAATTCACCAAGTTTCCTGTAAAGATCCCCCCTGTTATCTGCACCGAGCTCCGCCTTCATCTCATCCAAGAGGTGCCTGAACACATAATCTGCGTCCACATCCGCTGACTCAAGGTTACACGGCACCTCATATACATCAAGCCCCACCTCCTGGATACCCCTGTAGAGGTTGGCTGATTTACCTGTCCCTGGGGCGCCCACAACATGGAGTATGTTCCCGCGGCAATCCCTGAGGACCTCAAGGGCTTCAAGGAGCCTTCTGTAGGACTCAGTCTCAACGAAGACACTGTTATCAGATGCCGAGTTCACCTTGTAGTCCATAATAATAATTAATGACAGGAAACATATAATCTGTTAGGTGATACCATGAACCTCAAGACCCGTGCATTCAATGATGGCGGAAGAATACCCTCAAGGTACACGTGTGATGGTGAAAACATATCGCCACCCCTGGAATGGGATGGCGTCCCTCCAGAGGCCCGGTCCCTTGCCCTCATATGCGATGACCCCGATGCCCCAACAAAGGTCTGGACCCACTGGGTGATATTCAACATACCCCCAGACTCCAGGGGCCTTGACGAGAATGTTCCAGACATGGAAAGGCTACCTGATGGCTCAGTCCAGGGCTACAACGACTCTGGAACCATAGGCTACAGGGGCCCCTGCCCCCCATCCGGTGTGCACAGGTACTTCTTCAGGCTCTACGCCCTTGACACCATGCTGGACCTTGAACCAGGCACAGGCAAGGAGGACGTCCTCGAGGCAATGGAGGGCCATGTACTGGCTGAGGCAAGGATAGTGGGGCTCTACAGAAGAGAATAGCTCATTCAATCAGTAAAGGTCACTGCAGACTGGAAAATCTAACTAATACAGAAAAATCAACTAAATATTGTTGGGAACCCTAAGCTTGGCAGGAAGCGCCTTTATACGGGCGGGTGCACCGATTGCCAGTGACCATGGGGGCACGTTCCTTGTTACAACCGCACCTGCCGCCACCATTGCACCCTCACCCACCTCGATCCTGGAGAGGAAGGTGGAGTTTGCACCTATGGATGCCCCCTGCCTTATTATGGGGCCCCTCAGTTTGTACTTGACCCTTATGGGGTAACGGTCGTTGGTGAAACAGGCACAGGGCCCTATGAAGACGTTATCCTCTATGTAACTGTTCTTTGGCAGATACACATTTGACTGGATGCTTACATTGCTCCCTATCTTTGAGTGGCCCTCAATGACAGTGTTTGTACCGATAAGTACATCATCACCTATGGTCGTCTTCTCCCTTATGAGGACGTTGTGGCCGGTTCTGAGGTTATCACCTATGGTAACATCATTGTATATCACGGTGTTTGAGCGCAGGAGAGGGTTTTTACCTATAACAGGGGGTTTACTGAACTTCTTGTAACCATAACCAACTATTATATTCTCACTTTCCCTTTTATAACCCCATTCTTTTTCCTGATCACCGAAAAGAAGGCTTTTGATGTTTGGCATTTGCCTATGCATCCCCCAACACGGTTTTATTAAAGTTCAGGTACTGCCTGAAGATGAAATCCATATTCACTCTTTATATTAAATATTGGCCGTATCTATAATATACTTTACTTCATGCAGACCATCTATCATTTCATCAGACCATAAAAAAGGTACTTCATTTCAGGTGAATAATTCAGGGGAGGATTCTATGGATACAGATGAACTTGCTGTTCTCATAAGGGAGGTCAGATTCGAGATAGGCCATGAGGATACAGAGGTACGGATAGCCGAGGCCATATTCAATGGGGAAAGGGATGAACTCCTCATAGTCGCACCTGACCGTTCTGATAAGTCCATCATAATAGGGAAGGGTGGATGGGTTGTGGGCAGGCTACGGGAGAGACTTGGTATCAGCAGGATCCATGTTGAATCAGAGATCGACCTCATCATGAGGAGGGAACGGGTTAAATTTGCACTTGAGCGACTGGCTGAACTCAGGGGATCCTTCAGGGTGCTCTCCCTCCTGGAGGAACCGCTGAGGAAACGGCTTGAATACCCTGCGGGACTTGACTTTCTCACAGAAAGTGACAGTGCACCCCAGCACAGCATCAGAGAGCCCGACACTGCTGTGGCACTATCAGGGGGTACTGACAGTTCATTCTCACTCATAGCGGCCGTTAAACTTGGTTTAAAACCTGCCGCATTCACCGCTGACCCCGGCACCATAATACTTCCAGGGCACGTCAGGAGGGCTGTGGATGAACTCACCACTTCCCTTGGAGTGAGGCACCAGTACATCAAGATGGACCTCAGTGAACTTCAGAGGGATGCCCTCGAGGGGAGGTTCCACCCCTGCGGCAGGTGCTCATCCATGATTGAGGAAGTCATCATGGAGAAAATAAAGAATGAGGGAATTGATACTGTGATATTCGGTGATCTCCTCTCAACAGGATACGGTTCCCTCCAGGTGCGCGATGATATCCTCCGTGTTAATCTACCGGCACTCTTTGCAGCCTCAAAGCAGGAGCTGAGGTCCGCTGTATCCCCTTATGGCCTCAGAGCCTCTTCAGGGTTTGGCTGTCCACTCCTGGGGGAGGTTCACCGCAGGTATCCACATATGATGCGCTACTCAATCCAGAGGGTCCTCAGGGAGACCCGTGCCGGTGTTCTTGAACCCGGTGAGGCCCTGGAACTCGTATGGAGTATCTGCGGCTCCCGGTGAACTAACTGAATATCTTTAGAAGACCGTAGGCTATGAGGAACACACCAACCAGATACCCCACAAGCTGCGGGTATATTATCATCAGTATACCGATGAGTACCGCCAGAAGTCCAACAACCCTTGTTTCAGTTTCAGATTTCATGTAATAATTATATGTCAAAAATGATATATAAAATTTCTGCCCAGTAGAAAAAAATAACCCTTAAAAGCCCATCTCAGACTCCGATATATGAAATTTCTGACCGGTGAGAAAAAATAACCATTAATCTGTCCTTTCGGACTCCACAAAGGCTCTGATTTCATCAATGGCCGCCCTGACCATCTCAGGTGCCGGTCCGCCTGGAACCATCCTCATCCTGACATTCTCAAGTGGATCAAGGGCCCTTCTCACAAGTTCCTGGTCAAGTTCAAGTCTCCTCCCGGTGACCTCGAGGCTGACCTCATCAAGGTACTCTGAATCTATGTCAGAGGGCCCGAGTCCATCGGCAATGGCCCTTGTGACCAGCCTTCCAACTATCCTGTGGGCCACCCTGAAGGGTACGCCGCGCTCCCTGACAAGGATATCTGCAAGGTCCGTTGCTGTTGCAAAGTTGGCCCCTGCAAGTTCAAGTGCCCGCTCCCGGTTAACCCTGATGCCCAGGAGCATTCCCCTCACGACACGGATCATTGACAGTGCCGTGTCCGTGGCCCTCCAGAGGTGGGGTGTGATCTCCTGGAGGTCCCTGTTGTAGGTGTAGGGGAGGGCCTTCATGATTCCAAGTACAGAGAATAGTGCCCCATGGACCGTGGAGGTCTTTGCCCGGGCTATCTCGGCCACGTCAGGGTTCTTCTTCTGGGGCATTATCGATGATGTTGATGAGAATTCATCAGGGATCTCTATCATGCCAAACTCGTAGGTGCTCCAGAGTATCATCTCCTCTGAGATCCTGCTGAGGTTCACCGCCAGCACTGAGAGGTCAAAGACTGCCTCCGCTATGAAGTCCCTTGCACTCACCGCGTCCATGGAGTTCCTCATGTAATCAGAGAACCCCAGAAGCTCCGTTGTGAGTTCCCTGTTTATCGGGAAGGTTGTGGTTGTCATGGCTGCAGAACCCAGCGGGTTGATGTCAACCCTCTTCAGGGTGTCCTGGAGCCTCTCATAGTCCCTCTTGAGGGAGTGGGCATAGGCCATGAGGTGGTGGGCAAGGGTTGTTGGCTGGGCATGCTGGAGGTGGGTGTAACCAACCATGACAGTCCCTGTGTGCTCAAGTGCCATTTCAGCTATCCTATCAATAAAATCAAGGAGTTCGTGGCTGATTACTTTTATCTTCTCCCTCAGGGCCAGGCGGAGGTCAGTTGCAACCTGATCGTTCCTGGATTTACCTGTGTGCATGAACCCTGCTTCCTCGCCTATCCTGGCTGTCACGTAGTTCTCAACAGCCATGTGGATATCCTCCACCGAAGGGTCCATGTCAAGGGCCTCGAACCCCTCCTCCCTCAGGGTTTCAAGGGCTTCTATGATCTTATCCGCCACTTCCTCAGGTATTATACCCTCATGGGCCAGCATGGTTGTGTGTGCAATGTTACATTCAACATCCGCCTCGAATATGTGGTGGTCGAATGTTAGGGATGAGGTGAACTCCGCTGCCTCATCCTCCATACCCCTCTTTAATCTGCCAGCCCTCAGGTTCAAGTTTCCACCTATTCCCTGTTTTTCCATTCGGTGTATCCGCACTTACCGCAGGCGTACCTGTCCCCATGGTCAGCCATGAAGACACCGTTTGAGCATCTCACACAGAAGGGGTTCTTCCTTACGAGTTTATCCCCCTTTACCTCGTAGAGTTCGAACTTCTTCATCTATTCCTCCTCCTCTTCCTCTTGTGCCTCTTTGTTCTTCTTTATGACGTGTTCAGGTTCTATCTCGGTGAGTTTATCCATTGAATCATATACCTTGGCGTACCCTGAGGCCCTTGGCTCGCCGAATCCCTGGTCGATCTTATCGACCACAAGGAGGTCCTTATCGGCGTCGAGCATTGCGACTAGTTTGTTCTTAACATCAAGGACCTTCGGTGTTGATTCACCCTCATATAAGCATTCGAACCTTATCTCCTTTCTGTTTAAGAGTGGGTTTTCCTTTTCCTCGATTATTCTGATCTCCATTCTATGCCTCCTCAAAGTTTTTTATGAGTTCTTCAGCTCTTTTCCGTGTTTCGATGGCCCTCACCAGCACAACACCCTCATTTGGCTGTCCATAAAGGATGACAGTGTCTGCCGGGGCCATTAAGATTGATGGTAAAACAGCCAGGTCCTCCTCTCCATCAACTACTATCATGAAGCGTTCACCTGCTCTGGCCCCATCTATGGCCTTTTTGATGGAGTTCCAGAGGTCCTCTGTTATGGTGCCTGGCGGGTTTGCAGATCTGATGATGGTTGCTGTGTCATTGAATTCATGGTCAGAATCCCTTCTCTGGATCCTGTTATCTATTATGCTGATGTCCGGTTTCAGGCCATGCTCCAGTGCATTGCGTGTTGTGACATCACCAACCGTTATGAGAAACGAATCCCCCACGTCAATGTTTCTGAAGGATTCGTGGAGCTCTCCAAGGGGTTTCTTGAGCTCTGCCCTGAGTTTTTCCGGTAGAATGTACACTATCTGACCCTCAGTGCGTATTCACCAGGAAGTTTTATATCCAGTTCCCTGGCTATATCTGATTTCTCTGGATCTATGATTATGAGCAGTCCGCTCCAGTTGGTGGATGCTGGAACATTGCAGACCGGGCAGCGTTCGTCGCTGGTGATTCTCTTACACCTTGTGCATGCCTTCTCAGTCATTTTTTACTCTTCCTCTTCTCTTCTTCAATCCATTCGAATTTACCAAGACCGGGCTGCCTCATGGTGAGCCCAACCTTCACGCCCTCTCTCCGGCCCTTGAGGCTCAGGGCGACTATCCTTGCCCTTACAAGGTCGCCCTCATCCAGGCGTTTACCTGTCTCCTTACCTGTGAGGGAGCCCTTCTTGGCATCATAGGTTATGTAATCGTCTGTAACCTGTGAAACGTGCACAAGACCATCCACCGGCCCAATGCGCACGAATGCCCCGAACTCTGCAATCTCTATTACCTCGCCCTCAACGATCTCATGGAGTTCTGGTTTGAAGAAGAGGGCTGTGAATGTCACCTCATGGTAGGCAGCGCCGTCACCCATTATGACCTTTCCGATTCCTATGTCCTCTATTTCCTTTACGGTTATCATCTGGCCGAGGTTCCTGTCCATCCTTCCAACGTAGGTTTCGTTGAGAACCTCTATGGCAACCTCCTCCAGTGGCTCCTCAAAGCGGTCTGGAGGTATTCTGACTGTATCAACAATTTTTGTTATATAATACAATGGGATCCCCCATTAAAGAATTACTCCATACATTTCTCTCTGTAGAGTTCTATGGAGTGGTTTACGGCTTCAAGTGCCTTTTCGGCGCCCTCCCATCCGATTATCTCTGTCTCCTTACCTTCAAGGTTCTTGTAGACCTGGAAGAAGTGTGCTATCTCCTTCAGGATGTGCTCGGGTATGTCTGATATATCATTAACATCGCTGTAGTGGGGGTCCTCCACGGGCACCGCCAGGATCTTGTCGTCCTGGTCCCCACCATCTATCATCCTGAGAAGGCCTATGGGCCTTGACTCTATGATGCATCCAGGAAATGTTGGCTCATCCATGAGTACCATGATGTCCATGGGATCGCCGTCATCGTAGAGGGTCCGGGGTATTATACCGTACTCTGCAGGATAGAATACCGGTGAGTAAAGCACCCTGTCAAGTGCGAATGCCTCGAGGTCCTTGTGGTATTCATACTTGTTCCTTGAACCCCTGGGTATTTCAACAACTGCATACACTACCTCTGGTACTGATGGTCCAGGTTCAATATCCTTCCACAGATTCATGAAAAACCTCCTATTTATATATGCCCATCAACTGCAAGATATTTTTTCTGCCTCAGGTACACCACGGGTATGCCCTGTGACCTCGCCCTTTCCCTGAGCTCCCGGTCAGCAGTACAGAGCACGTCTGAGATCCTGAGAAGCGCGTCGTCAACAGATTCGCCCTCATGGAGTTTCTCATCAACCACCCTGAATGGTGGCCTTCGTGCAAGGGCAAGGCCAATGGAGGCGGCTATCCTTGCATCACCACCTGAATGCCTCCTTATACCCTCAAGTTCCCCTATCACAAAGGATGGGACAAGGAGCTCATGGGTCGGGAAGAGTCTCCGGAGCTCAGAGACTATGTCGACCCTGAACTGGTGGGGTATCATAAAAAATTGGTGTCTATAACCACCCTATTTGATGATACCATATCCTATCAGCCTCCATCTTGCTCCAACCCTTCTTGATAGGGCTATCCTCTGACCCTCCTCTGCGCAGGCGGGTAGTTTCAGGACGACATCGGCGTCATCAGCCCTCGCTGATTTAACAACACCCACGGTGGTTGTGGTACCCACGTTTATCATCAGGGGCTCCCCTGTCTTTATGGGCTCCACCTTGGTCTCCTCCTTGGTACCCACGACCCTCTCAAGGAGGTGGGTCTCCATTGTGAAGGAGTGCCTCACAGGTGGCAGGGTGCCGGGTTCACCGGCCACTGAACCTGAAAGTGAGTCTGCCTTGGTCAGTGAGGGGTCAAGGAGGGTTCCGACACCCACAAGGCCCCCGGGACCAACCTCATCCATCTCCTCTCCCCCTGCCACAAGGCCTGTGATGGTGGAGTGGAGGCTCATCCAGGACTGTTTACCGTCCTTTTTAACCTGTATGCCGGGTTTTATCTCTATCTCATCCCCGACCCTGAATTTACCCTGGACAAGTGAGCCTCCTATAACTCCACCTGCAAGGTGTTCAGGGTCAACCCCTGGCTTGTTTATATCAAAGGACCTGGCCACGTACATCCTGGCAGGCTTATCAACATCCCTTTCGGGTGTTTTGATTTTCTCCTCAATTGTCTCAATGAGAATGTCAATGTTGGCGCCCTGCTGTGCAGATACAGGTATTATAGGTGCATCCTCGGCACATGTGCCCTTCACGAATTCCTTGATCTCCCTGTAACTCTCAAGGGCCCTTTCCCTGGAGACTATATCTATCTTGTTCTGGACAACGATAACATCCTTAACCCCTATCACATCCAGAGCCATGAGGTGCTCCTTTGTCTGGGGCTGGGGGCATGGTTCATTGGCGGCTATTACCAGTATGGCGCCGTCCATGAGGGCGGCTCCAGAGAGCATGGTTGCCATGAGTGTTTCATGTCCCGGTGCATCCACAAAGGATACCTTTCTCAGAAGCTCGGTCTCTGTGCCGCACCTCTCACAGATCTCTGCGGTTGTGTAGCACATGGGGGCTTCACACTGGGAGCACTTCCTGAAGGTTATGTCAGCGTAGCCAAGACGGATTGATATGCCCCTCTTGGTTTCCTCACTGTGGGTGTCTGTCCAGACACCTGAAAGGGCCTTTGTAAGGGTTGTTTTACCATGGTCCACGTGCCCCACAAGACCAATGTTTATTTCAGATTGATTTTTCACGGATTACACCTATAAAATCTTTTATTATTCCTCATCGGCGCCAAGGAGCTCTTCAAGTGGCTTCTCACCCTTTTGGATGACCACGGTGTTTATCTGTACTATGTCCTCTGATACAGTGTTTCCCCTGAATGTTTTCCTTCTCCTTTCACCCTTACGTGCAGGCTTGTACCCCACACCACCTGATACAAGGCTTCTAACTCTCCTTGCACCTGGTACTGTCTTCTTCATTGGGAAACCGTTCTTATCGCTTCCACCTGTGATTTTCAGTCTGTATCCCTTGAGGCCTATCACTGAACCATCGAATTCGTCCCCTATTGTGAGGCCAATGAGGGCCTTTGATTCTGATGGTTCTACCTCCATCTGGACACTCTTCTCCTTATCTGAAATCACAACCTTAAATGCCAATATATCTCCTCCTTTCTTCAATTAAAATGGTGCCTTCATTCCCCAGTCAGGATTCTTCTTCCTCTTGATCTCAGCTATCCTCTCCAGAAGATCAAGTTCTTCCTCTGTGAGATCCCCTGAAAGTTCATCCACGAGTATTCTGTAGTGGTTCTCGGGTATGTCAACGTAGAGCGTGTCGCCCTCATTGATTGTCTTCCCGTAAACGGCGTCCTTGATTGCCATTGCAACCTTCTGGCCGCGTGATGCTGATTTGAGGTTTTTACCCTTATCCTGCATGCTCTCAACGGTACCAACAGTTTCTCCTTCCTCGTTCATGAGGGGGTACTCCTGCTTTATGACACCTGCAAGGACCTCAACACCCCCAATTGCCGGCTTGCTCTGCCTGAAGACAAGTTTCGGGATGAGCCTTATGCTTGCAGGTTTTATAATCGCATCCATCCACTTTTTCTTCTTCTCTTCCTCAATGGCCCTGACCCATTCCTCATATTCCTCCATGAGCCTGTAGATGACGTTCCCCTGGAAGAGTTTGATGTCTGAGTTCTTGAGTTCCTGGGCCGCTGATGGGATCACCTTCACGTTGAAGGCTATTATGGCCCCGTAGACCCTGTCCTCCTGGAGGGATATTCCTGCATTCACAACGTCCCTCCTTGAAACGTCCCCGATGTCAGCCACCTTGATGGGGACATCCATGTCCCTCAGTATCTTCACCACCGCTTCAAGGGACCCCAGGGTATCGGCCTTTACAACCACACCCGCCTCGTCGGTGTCTATCTTGATGTCCTCTATTTCACTGAGTATCTCCTCTCTGACCTTCTCTGGATCCGTCACCACACGGAGGGGTGAGCCCGCCATTACATCGTCGATGTCAGGTGCCACGATCTTTATACCTGCAGCAGCCACCACCTCGTCCACCTTCTGGAACCTCTTTCTGGACTCCCTCATCTCCTCGAGGGGTCTGGGTTTGAGAAGGGACCTTATCCTGGTGGATATGACATCCGTTGATGTCATCATGGCGATGGTGTCGTTCTTACGGAGTATGCCGTCATAGATAACAGCGTCAATGGTCATCCCGAGACCTGTCTCCTCCTTAACCTCAAGGATGGTCCCCCTGGCAGGGGAATCCTCCTCAATCTTCAGCTGTTCCCGGAGGTACTGCTGCGCAAGTCCCATGAGCATGGTGAGGAGTTCGGGTATTCCCTCCCCGGTAACAGCACTTATGGGTATTATGCTGACCTGTGAGGCGAAGTTGGTTACCCTGTCGAACCTCTCTGATTCAAAGCCCTCCTCGTGGAGTTTGCCCACAAGTTCATAGACCTTTGTGTCCAGTTTCTGCTGGACCTGAATGTCCTGTTTGCTGAAGGTCTCCATGAAGGGTCGGCCCTCATGGGCCCTCCAGCCGTGGATCTTGTCTATCTTGTTTGCAGCCACCACAAAGGGTGTCCTGTACATCTTCAGGATGTTGAGGGCCTCCTGTGTCTGGGGCTTGAATCCCTCATTTATATCAACGATGAGTATTGCAAGGTCTGCAAGGGCCCCTCCACGTTTACGGAGGGTTGTGAACGCTTCATGTCCAGGGGTATCTATGAAGAAGAGTCCTGGCAGCGTCTCCCTGATTGAGAATTTTTTAAGGAAATCTCCGCATATGTTTTCAATGACATCCATGGGTATCTCTGTGGCCCCTATGTGCTGGGTTATACCACCCGCCTCCCTTGCGGCAACTGCACTGCCCCTTATATGGTCAAGCAGGGTGGTTTTCCCGTGATCCACATGTCCGAGTACTGAAACTATGGGTGATCTGATCTTCATTGAAATCTCCGCGTTCATTCCTCGTATACCATTTCCCTATCAGGCATCTCATAGCTGCAAATTTCTGATTCCTTAAAGAAAAGTTTAATCTCCCTCTCAGCTGACTCTGGAGAATCTGAGGCATGTATTATGTTTCTACCTGTTTCAAGGGCGAAATCTCCCCTGATTGTTCCAAGTTCTGCCTCTGCGGGGTTTGTTGCTCCCACCATCTTCCTTATGATGGAGATGCAGTCCTTACCCTCTATGACCATTGCAAGGACTGGTGCTGATGTTATGTAGTCCACAAGGTCCCCGAAGAATGGTTTCTCCCTGTGTTCCTGGTAGTGTTCCATTGCAAGGTCTTCCGGGATCTGGAGCATCCTGGCGGCGACTATCTTGAGTCCCTTATCCTCGAAGCGGGATATTATCCTTCCTGCGAGGCGCCTCTTTACTGCGTCAGGTTTTAGCATTACAAAGCTTTTTTCCATCATTTTTTAACCCATTTAACTTTTCTTGGAACCCTTCCCAGTTTGATCATGTTTTTCTCGCATTTGCTGCTGCAGAAGAAATAGATTGTGCCGTCCTTCTTAACGTACATCTTTCCTGTACCTGGCTCTATTTCTTCATGGCAGAATGAACAGACTCTCATTTACAAACACCTGCCTGATCAGGGGGTCCTGATTTCCTTTGCCTCTCTGATTGTGTCAAGGAGCATTAGGATATCGCCTTCCCTTATTGGACCCATGACGTTCCTTGTGAGTATCCTTCCCTTATCTCTTCCATCAAGGATTCTGCACTTGACCTGCATTACCTCTCCAGTCATCCCGGTTCTCTTCAGAACCTCAATAACCTCTGCTGGAGTTGCTTCCTCCATTAAACCACCTTTATATTAAATTGAAGGTGAAAGGCTTTTTCTGCCTTTCATCTATTTTTTAAGTTCTTCAACCTTTTCTATTATTTCGTTTATGAGGTCCTCGGCGTCGCCGGCTTCAACTATGGCTGCTGATGCTGTGCCGACGTTGAGACCTGCGGCTGCACCCAGTTCATCCTTGGTTGGAAGGTATATGTATGGTATTTCCTTTTCCTCTGCAAGGAGTGGGAGGTGAGCCACGATTTCAGCTGGTTCAACGTCCTCAGCTATAAGTACGAGCTGTGCGACTCCCCTTTCAACTGCCTTGGTAACCTCGTTTGTACCCTTTGATATCTTACCTGTTTCCCTGGCTATTTCAAGTGCCTCTGCGGCCTTGTCAGCCAGTTCCTTTGGTACATCAAATTTCACATATATTGCCTTTGCCATGTTATTTACCTCCTTTTTCATCTGGTTTTTCTACCATCCATCGGTAATTACACCAATCTGGACAACTAATCCAAATTATGGATTAACATGAGGTGGGTAGTACCCTTTATATGTTCTCTGTATATAAAACTTGCTGGATACAGATTTTCATCAGAAATCGTACTTAGATTAATCCCGGATAATCCCGTTAGACACCCAGGAAAACAAGGATTAAATAAAATTGTGGGCTCATCACATATAAAGTTTTGCCGCAGGCAAAAAGGGAATGAATGATGGATGTATGTGAGAATTACATCCTCTTAGCTGCCAGTTCAATGTCAGAAGCCTTAACAGTTTTTCTTCCAGCATGTTTTGCAAGTTTAACTGCATTCAGGGCGATCTCTTCACCTTTGGCTTCAAGGACTTTTGCAAGGGCTTCCCTTGCATCATCACTTACCCTCTCTGCACCGGCATTCTTTATTATTCTTCCAATTGGAGCTATTGGCAATTCCATAATTAACCACCTCATTTTATGTAATATAATCTATTCATATTATCCTATATAAATATATCGTTAATCTGAAGGTCTCTCTGGCTCATTGATTGGTTCATGTGGCACCTAAACAGAATCAGTATATTCACAAGTGGCTGTAGGGTGAGAGATTAACCTCAGAGTGTCCTAATGAAAAATAGAAAAACTTAAAACAGAAAAAAAATTTAAATGTCTATTATGCCCTCTTTCTCCTTATAACTGACCTTAGCTGGTTTATATCGGGTTCAACCTCGACTGGTTCTGTTGAAGCCCTTATGGCGGTGTCAGGATCCTTAAGTACGTGACCTGTTACAACGCAGACCACGCGCTCGCCCCTGTCAATTACACCCCCATCCACCAGTTTCAGGAGGCCTGCTATGGATGCTGCAGACGCCGGTTCAACACCTATACCCTCCCTCCTTGCAAGGAGTTTCTGGGCAGATAGTATCTCCTCATCGGTCACTGTCTCGGCATATCCATCTGACTCATAGATGGCCCTCAGGGCCTTGAGGTAACTCACAGGTGCCCCGATCCTTATGGCGGTCGCAACCGTCTCAGGGTTCTTAACAGGGTCAATCTCCATCTTACCCTTCCTGAAAGCCTCAACCACAGGTGCAGCACCCTCTGCCTGTATACCCGTCATCATTGGCCTCTCCTCAATGAACCCTGCCCTGTGGAACTCTGAGATACCCTTCCATATGGCCGAAATGTTCCCTGCGTTACCAACAGGGAGTATGATACGGTCAGGGGACTCCCAGCTAAGGTCATCCACTATCTCAAAGCCTATGGTCTTCTGCCCCTCAAGCCTGAAGGGGTTAACCGAGTTGAGGAGGTAGAGCTCCCCCATGAGGGCAAGTTCCGTTACCGCCTCAAGGGCCTCATCGAAGTTTCCCCTGACAGACAGGATCTGGGCACCATGGAACATTGCCTGTGCAAGTTTGCCAAGGGCAACCTTACCTGAAGGGAGGAGCACCACGCAACCGAGACCAGCCCTTGCTGCGTAGGCTGCAAGGGAAGCGGAGGTATTGCCGGTTGAGGCACAGCCCACCGTATCAACACCCAGTTCAACTGCCTTTGTGATACCGACACTCATACCCCTGTCCTTGAAGCTACCTGTGGGGTTGGAGCCCTCCACCTTCACGTATAGTTCAATGCCGAGTTCCCTGCCAATGTTATCGCACCTCACAAAGGGTGTTCCACCCTCATCAAGGCTCACTATCCTTGAGGGGTCCACAGGCATGAACTCCCTGTACTTCCACATGTTCTGCCTTCTGCAGCTGAATGTGTCCCTTGAAACCTCGACTTCACATTCAACCTCCAGCACTGACCCGCATTCACTGCAGGTGTATATGATCTCGTTTAGTTCATACTCCTTACCGCATGATATGCACCTTATCACATAGTCACCATCCATAATATTATCAGAATAAATTTTGGGGGTGTCCCTTCCCTGGACACCACCTATATTGATGCCTTTATGTAGCTGTAGATTCCCAGTGTCAGGTTCGCCTCAACGAATGCAGCCACCACAAGGAACAGAACCCCTATACCAAGGAGCATGAGGGACTCCTGAAGTTCATCCTGGTTCCTCTCAAAGAAATGAGCCAGTCTTTCCATGAAGGAGCCGTACCATGTCTCGGTGAATAGATCGCTGAAGAAGTGGTAGGTGAAACTTGCAAGCCTGAAACCAGCCGCACCTGCAATTATGAGCCCTGGAATCTCAAATATTCCATGGGGGGCCGTCAGGATTATGAAGTCCCCCAGTGGGGCCTGTGAAGCAAAGAACCCTATGAAAAGGCCATTTATTATAAGGAAAAGTGCCGTGAAAACCCCCAGAAGCAGGCCTCCCCCATAGATGAGCAGGGCGGCCTGGAGGTTGTGAAGGAATATAGAAACTGTTGAGAGCTTCAGTTCACCCTCCGCAATGCTCCTTCTGAATTCGTCCATCATTGGCTTCAGTAGCGGCTCGATGGCCCCTGAGAAAGCGTATCCTGCAAAAAGGGATATGAGGAACAGGAAGGTTGAGGCCAGAAGGAAGGTCTCATTGCTCCTCATAAGGTAAGCCAGTGTCCCCTCATACTTTTCCTTCTTCATTTTACCCCTCAAGCACCCTCCCCGCAGTGGAAAGGGCCTTCTTTCTTTTCCTGGAAAGTTCCTCAAAGAACTTCCTTATGAACTCTGCAGTATTATTTTTGCACTCACCACACATAAGTGTACCGTTTCTGCAGGATTCATAGATCTCCTCAAGTTCATGGTCAGAGTCAGACATGTGGTAGAGTAGGGTCTCATAGATTATGCAGTCCTCGGGGACGCCTCCAAGTTCCCTCTGCTCCTTCAGGGTCTCCCTTCCACCTGTCTTGGCATTCCTTATCTTCTCCTCAGCCTCCTCCGGGGTATCACTCAGGAATATGGCAGATTTTGGCCTGCTGCTTGACATTTTACCCCCGGTGAGGCCACCCATAAACCTGTGATAGGTTGATGATGGTAGAATGAAGCCATACTTCTCCCTGAACCTCCCGGCTATGTCCCTTGTGAGCCTTATGTGGGGGTCCTGGTCCGGCCCAACGGGGACAACAGTGGGTTTTGGGCCGCCCAGCTCCTCAAGCTGGGGGTGGAGTATATCTGCCACCTGTATTATGGGTGCGTACATGTGGGCCATACTTGTTGATCCTGTGAAGCCATATATGGCCCTCAATTCATTGAAGTTGACCTTCCCTGCAAGTACATAGGCAAGGTCCTCCACCATGAGGTTCTCTGACTGGAGGTAGACGTGTATGTTGTCCTTTGTGAGGTCAAGTCCCAGTGCAATGTAGCCTGCAATGTACTCCTCAATGGCTATCCTCCTTGAGGTCTCAAAGTCGATACTCCTTGCCGAGTAGGCCTCCATGTCGGCTATGGGTATGAATATCTCGGCACCCAGTTTATCGTACCACCTGAGCTGATCCACGATCATCTTGTGGCCTATGTGCATTCTACCGCTTGGCATCATCCCTGTTACCACTGCAAAGTCGCTGCCACTCCTTATGGCCTCAAGTATCCTGTCGTAGTCCCTGTGACCGAAGACTATACCCCTCCTCATGAGCCAGCTGGGTTCAGGTACATCCTCAAGGACTTCACTGAATGGCCTTACACCGAATTTTTCAATAAGATCCATGTATTCAAGGTTTGCTGATCCCCACGGGTCTATCAATCATATCACCTGCTATGGTCTTATCCAGTCAACAAGGTAGTAGGTTACATCCTCCTCATCGTCCAGGAAGGCCAGGAGGAGCTTCTTGTTCACCCCATGGGCCACCCTGACGTAGCTTGAAAAGTCCAGGGCATGGATGGTGTCATTCTCTGATATAACCCTCACAAGGTACGCTGAGTGTGTCCTGCCCGGGGCCCCTCCCCTCTCATACAGTCTGAACTCTGCACCGTACTTGAAGCCTGTCTTGACGATGTAACCCCTGTTCCTCAGGTCCCTGTAGACCAGGTACTTGCTGTAGAGGCCCTTCTCAGCCAGGAGTGATATGAACTCCTCCATTGAGACCTCATCGTCATCCCTCTTAAGTGTGAGTTTACCCCTCTCCATGAGGTGCGCTGCCTCAATCAGTGAAATCTGCAGCCTGTCCTCATAGAGTTTACCGTAGTGGCTCTTGCCGTGCAGCCTCCTTGCATCCGAGTCCGGTTTTATGGTTACAATCTCGTCTCCCAGCTGTCCCTCCATCTATAAACCCCTCTAGTTTATGGCATAAATTAATTAGACACAGAATATTCCGTTTTACATATCGCATGACTGGCAGCAAATGGAATAAGGCAATGATAACCTTAACCTTAAGATTTCTCCAGGAGAAGAATCCTACTCAATAATGGCATGCCTCTCCTTAAGGTCCCTCTCCTTCTTTCCAAGGATCGCCATGAACTCTGCTATGAGCCCATCCAAGAAGAGGTGTGTGCTGTCCTCAAATAGTGTGCCCATGGGTGTGAGGTCATCATAGTCGCCCCTTAAAACACCGGAGGTGTAGTACTTCCAGGCCTCCTTTGTCTTGCTTGGTATGCATATTACAACGTCGCTGTGCTCTGTCAGTGTTGACTGGGGAGTTGCGGTTACCGCTATGACCGTTGCCCCAACAGACTTTGATGTGGTGGCTGCAAGTGTGACTGTCTTTGTTTCACCTGACCCTGAAATGGCAATCAGGCAGTCCTCATCACTTATTGCGGGTGTTGTAACGTCTCCCACAACGTAAACCGTGAACCCGAGGTGCATGAGCCTCATTGCAAAGGCCTTTCCAACAAGCTCTGACCTCCCAGTGCCCACAATGAAAACGGCCCGGGCATCCATTATCCTGGTTATCATCTCCTCAAGTTCAGACTCGTCAACCTTTTCAATGGCGTTTATGGCATGTTCAGTTATCTTATGGACAGTGTTTTTGAGTATCTCCATTGCAATCAACTTATATATTTATATCAGATTTATATCATTCAGGCAGGTTCGTAATCCTTATACCCGCATTCCTAATCCTGTTTTTAACCTTCTATCCTTCTGGCAGGTTCGTAATCCTTATACCCGCATTCCTAATCCTGTTTTTGATGTTGAGGTTTATGAGCAGCGGTGTTATCTTCTCAATGACCCTTGCATTCTCAAGGCCACCGCAGTCAATGGCCCTCACACCATCTATTTTCTCTGCGAGTTCAGATGCAATATCAAGGGCATCAGTGTGGTCTGAGGCAATGAGGCAGTCACAGTCCACAGGTCCTGTTATGTCAAGGAGGGCTGATGCGCTTATATTGTTGAATGCCGCCACGACCCTTGTGCCCTGATCCTCAAGGAACCTTGCAGCCCTCTCGGCAGCTGAGCCATCCCAGAGGTCAATGTACCTAACAGCTGAGCCCCCGAGGCAGCTGTCAATGGGTACAGTGGCATCTATGAGCACCTTGCCCTTAATTGCCTCCTTAACTGAGCCCAGTGTGGCCATCTGTGCCTGCAATGGCACTGTCAGGATTGCCACCTCAGCCTCCTCAGCGGCCTCAGCATTTGTGGCACCTTTAACCTTGAGGTCATCTCTTCCAGCGATTTCAAGGACCTTTTGAGCTGCACTTACAGCCTTTTCAGCGTCCCTTGAACCTATGATTATTTCTTCTCCTGCTAATGCAAGTCTCAGGGCAAGTCCAAGGCCCTGGTCACCTGTTCCACCAAGAACTGCGATCTTCATAATATCACCATGTTACCCTTCTCAGACATTATTACCAATCAATAATCTTCCTGAGGAATTCAATACTCCTCTCAACCTCACCAGGTGTTTTAACCTCAACCGTGAGAATACCCCTGTAACCGATCCCCCTTAAACCTTCAATAATGGCCCTGAAATCCAGTGAGCCATCGCCGAGGGCATCGTGGCTGTCAATTTCGCCGTTGTTGTCGGAGAGGTGGACATGTCCCACCCTCGGGGACACCATCTCCCCTTCACTGTAACCCATGGTTGCTGCGTGGGCAGCGTCCAGTGTCACCTGGATTTCAAGTTCCTCTGCAACCCGCCAGAGATCCTCAAGTTCCCTTAGAAGGGGACCCTCAAGGCGGGGCATGTTCTCAGGGTAGATCCCGGCACCTCTATCCTCTGCATATTCAGATATCACTGAAAGCGATTCAAGGTTCCGCTGAACTATGAGGTCACTGTGGGGTCTTCCAAGGAAGGGGATAGTGCCCGGGTGCACGACAACCACCTCGGAGTCCAGTTCAACTGCAAGGTCAACCGCGGATTTAACCTCAGATATGGACGCCTCCCTGATCCCCCTGTTGAGGGATGCTATGTTTATGTCCGAGATGGGTGCATGCACCGTGAAATCAAGGCTGAAGGAGTCAGCCACCTCCACGTCATCCAGGGGGTACTCGTAGATTATCTCACAGCAATCTGCCCCTGCATCCTCAATCCAGGTGAGCATCTCCTCCAGTGAAAGCGGGGAGAGTGCAAGTGTTGAGACACCTATCCTCATCCAGATCACCTAGGCCTCGGGCCGCACCCTTGCCCTCACAGGTATGTTGTTCTTCACTGCCTCCATGATTATATCTGCAAGTTCTATGTCCCTTCTGAGCTTTATGGTGCCCTTCTTACCCACCGTTGCTGTGAAGAGGTACTCGTCCTCAACCATTATGTCGAATGACACGCCCACGGCATCCCTGCCGAAGTTGAGGACCACGTAGTTCCCTGCAAGTTCCACCGGAACCTCAACGGTCTCCTCAAGTTCCCTCTCCTCAAGTGGTTCAACACCGATGCTTATGCCGATGTTCTTCTCGATCTCCTCGATGGTCTTTCCCTTCTTGCCTATTACCTGGGGGATGTACTTCTCCTCTATCCAGACCTTTGCCCTTTCATCGGATTCAAGTTCAACCCTGACCCTTGCGCCGGGTAGTCTCCTGCGGAACTCCCTCTCGATTTCCCTCTCAGCTATCCTGTGGGCAGATGGTTTCCGTCCCCCCGGGGCTGCCTTTGAGACATCCATGACTATCGTCTGCTCACCGTAGGTGTAGATCTCATGCATGAGCTCCCCTGACTCAAGGTCCCTTATCTCTATGACCGGCCTTGCAAGGTCTGCCTCCTGCATACCCGTCGGGACCTTAACGGTGAGGGATACATCGTAGACAGCCTTCACCTCTCCGTCCTCAATGAATATGGTTGTGTCAACCACTGAGGGTATCACGCCAAGCTCCACCCTGCCCAGGATCCTCTGTATGGCATCTATGGGCCTTGTGGCATGGACAACCCCAACCATGCCCACACCCGCAAGCCTCATGTCAGCGAAGATCCTGAAGTCACGGGTCTTCCTGAGTTCATCATAGATGGTGTAGTCGGGCCTTACAAGGAGCAGTATGTCGGCGGTCTTCTGCATATCCCGTTCGATGGGTGCGTACTGGGTTATCTCGTCACCCACCTGGAGGTCCCTGGGGGACTCCATGGTCTTCACAACAGCCCTCATCTCCCTGCTGTAGAACTCTGCCACAGCCTGGGCAAAGGTACTCTTACCTGCCCCGGGCGCCCCTGCTATGAGGACGCCCTTGGCAGTGTCCCTCAGCCTATCAATCAGCCTCTCTGAGAGCCTGTAGTCCTCCAGGGATACCCTGGCAACCGGCCTCACAGCGGTTATCTCGAAGGCCTCTGAGAAGGGCGGCCTCGCTATTGATATCCTGTACTCCCTGAACTGGACAACAGTGGCACCCTCCATCTCTATCTCAATGAAGCTTTTGAAGTCGCTCTTGGCCCTTTCAACTATCTCACGGGCCATCCTGTTTATATCTGAATGTTTTAGTGGCTTGCTGTCTATTTCAACCAGCCTTATTTCCCCTGGCCGCCCCTTCTTGGCCATTGGCACGACGTTCTCCTTGAGGTGCACCGACATGGTGTAATCATCAAAGTACTTGCTTATCTCAAGTTCCTCATATTCCAGGACCTCGGGTTTAATGTAGAACACGTCAAGCCCCTGGGCCTTCCCGACCTCTGCCTGCACCCTGTCGCTGGTTATGAGGAGCGCATCGTACTCCCTTGCAGTTGCCCTTATCATGGCGTCTATCTCACCGCCCCTTGAGAGTGAAATCTCATCCACTGTGGGGCGGCGCCCTACAAAGATCATTGATATTATGTTCTCCTTGTGGAGCTTCTGGAGGTTCTTGAGCTCCTCAAGGCCATTGAACCCGGTTTCCCTTCCACGGTTGGCCTGGTATTCAAGTTCAGATACAACTGCCTCGGGCACTATCACCTCGCTGCCCCTGAACTCCTCCTCCTGCACTATGCCGGTGATCCGCCCATCAACTATAACACTTGTATCTGGAACGATCTTCATCTAACCATCTCCATATATTTCATCAGGATCAAAGACCCTTACGGCGTCCTCCCTGACCCTGAGTTCATCCCCATCAATGCTGCGGTAGAAGCAGGACCGGTAACCTGTATGGCAGGCACCTCCCTCCTGTTCCACCTTCAGCACAACTGCGTCGGCGTCACAGTCCACAAGGACGTCCTTAACACGCTGGAGGTGTCCAGAACTCTCACCCTTGAGCCAGAGTTTCCCACGGGACGTGCTCCAGTAGTGGGCCAGCCCTGTCTCCAGTGTCCTTTCGAGGGCCTCACGGTTCATGTAGGCCACCATGAGGACCTCTCCTGTCCTGTGGTCCTGTGCCACTGCAATTATGAGGTCCTCGCCATTGATATTATGTCTGAAATTTAAAATGTTAACATCTCCCTTGATTTATTCTTCTATTTATTATTCAACCAACCCTAAACTGAGACTTATTCACAGCAGGATCTCCTTCAACCTATCCACAACCTCAGTCCTATCCACAGCCTCCTGTGAAGCGTCCTCCATGTTTCTCAATGTGACCTTACCCTCCTGGAGGTCCCTTTCACCTGTTAGGACCACTAACCTTGCACCAAGGTGATCGGCATAGGAAAGTGCCTTTCGGAGTTTTCTCCCTGCCAGGTCCATGTCAGCCGCTATACCCTCACTTCTGATCTCCTGTGTGATCCTGACCGCCTCAGGGAGTGTTGATTCATGTATGGGTATCACAAAGACGTCAGCCATCCTCATGTCTTCCTCGTCCATTTCAAGGGCGTTCATGAGGCGGTCAAAGCCAAATGCGAAGCCCGTTGATTCAACCCTTTCGCCCCCAAAGGTTTCAACAAGGTTGTATGTGCCGCCCCCACAGATCTGTCTCTGGGCGCCGAGTCTGGGGACATAGATCTCAAATACTGCGCCGGTGTAGTAGTCAAGTCCCCTTGCGATTCCAAGGTTCACATGGTACTCCCCAAGACCGAAGTGTTCGAGGGTATCCACAAGTCCAGCGAACTCATCAAGGGCCCTGAGGGACTCCGGGTAACCCTCAAGGAGCCCCCTGACATCATCAAGTACCCCGGGACCCCCCTGTGTGCCTATGAGGTTCATGAGGAGATCCCTGCTCTCGGGGGATATTTCAACCCCGTCAAGGCAGGATTCAAGTTCATCAACGTCACCCTTATCTATTATGCCCATTATCCTGTCCTGGAGTTCATCCTCTATTTTCTCCCTGCCAAGGATGCCCCTGAGGATTCCAAGGTGCCCGACGTGGACCTCGAAACCCTCGAGTCCAAGCCTCCTGAGGGACTCGGCTGCAAGGGTTATGACCTCTGCCTCTGCCAGCGGTGACGTTCCACCTATGAGTTCACAGCCGAACTGCCAGAACTGCCTGAATCGGCCCGCCTGGGGCCTCTCATATCTGAAGCAGCTCCCGAAGTAGTACATCTTTATCGGTTTGGGTTCACGCTGCATCTCATTCATGTAGAGCCTGGCCACCGGTGCTGTGAGTTCCGGCCTCAGTGCAAGTTCCCGGCCACCCTTATCTGTGAAGTGGTAGATCTGGTTCACCACCTCCTCACCGGATTTCACTGTGAAGAGTTTGAGGTCCTCAAATATGGGTGTTTTGATCTCATGGTAGCCGTAGGTCTCAAATGTCCTTCTGAGTACGTTTTCAACTTCTTTTCTGTTTCTCATCTCAGCGAAAAGAAAATCTCTGGTTCCTCGCGGTCTTGATATATCCATGGCAGTAATTCCTCCAGTAAAAATGATAAAGGGGATGATAGGAGATTCATCATTCATAATATTTAAGGTATTCCTTGAGCATCTTGGGGAAGGATGTGGCATTCAGGAACCTCAGTCCCAGGCGCTCTGCCCAGACCCTTATACCGTCATCAGCAGCCACAACACCTGCCCCGAGCTCCTTGGCAAGAAGGAGGACGTCAAGGTCAGGGGCACTGTCAAGGGTTCCCTTCCTGAGGGCTGAACGGTACTTCTTCCTGAGGTCCTTTATGGCCTTCCCGAGCACCTCACCCTCGATTTCAATCTTATTAACGCCACGGGATGCCATGATTATGGACTGTATCCCGGCCTCCCAGAGGAGGGTCTCTGAAATCCGGAGGCCCTTGTTCATCCTCTCCCTTATATCATGGACGTATTCATAAAATATCTGGGAGGGTATCTGGGTGTCGTAGCGGTTGGGTGTCTTCTTGACTATCCATGTCTCGGCCTTCACCAGGGTCTCCTCGGGGCATTCATACCTTGTCATGTAGTCGGTGAATTCCTTGTAGGTTATGGGGGGCATGTGACAGCTTATGTTGAGCTTTATCCTGCTCCTTGCAATGATATCCAGCATCGCATCCACTGACCTGTTGAGGTCACCGTCACCCAGCATCTCCCGGAGCTGGTTATCTGTAAATGCCGTTGTATCAAGGACAAATCTCTGCTTGGCAAGCATGTCACACCCTCCCCTTCAATATGGGTAACTGATGGAAACAATATTTATCGCTGATGATAAATAAATATTGCAGAGGAAAAGGTGTTAAACTGAGAGATGGGAATAATTCTGAAATGAAGCCTGAAACAGGCCATTAACTGGATGGTGGTTGTGATAAACTGATAACCGGCAATACACAGCTCACAGGAATAATAGGTTACCCCCTCACCCACAGCCTCTCACCACAGATGCACAACGCGGCGTTCAAAGCCCTTGGAATGGACTGGGCCTATGTACCCTTCCCTGTGAAACCATCAGGGCTTGAAGAAGCTGTTCGGGGCCTCGGAGCCCTCAACGTGAGGGGTGTGAACGTCACAATACCCCACAAGGAGTCTGTGCTTGAACTCATCCACAAGGTTGATGAGACAGCCTCCCTCATCGGGGCCGTGAACACCCTGAAGTTTGATGAGGAAACCATAAGGGGATACAATACAGACGCCTCTGGCTGTCTGAGGGCCCTTAATGAGGTCACATCAGTTAATGGGTCCTCTGTCATCATACTCGGGGCCGGTGGGGCTGCGAGGGCCTGCGCATTCCAGCTCGTCCTGGAAGGGGCAGATGTGACCATACTCAACAGGACCCCTGAAAGGGCCAGGGCCCTTGCAGAGGATATTAAGGGGGCCCTTGATATCATGGTAAAACATGGTGGCTATGAACTAATACCAAGCTCTTTGGATGGGGCCGATATCCTCATAGACACAACACCCGTCGGGATGTACCCCCACATGGACGATGAACCCCTCGTAAAAGCTGAGCTCATGCATGAGAGCCTCGTTGTATATGACCTTGTCTACAATCCCCCGGAGACATGCCTCCTGAGGGAGGCCAGGGCAGCAGGCGCTGTTCCGGTTTCAGGTCTCAGGATGCTCCTCTATCAGGGTGCTGAGGCCTTCAGGATATGGACCGGGAGGGAGCCTCCCCTGGATGTTATGGAAAAGGCCCTTCTTGATGCCCTCCATGGGGTGTAACTCCCTCATGGATGTTTCAGCCGGGGGATGGGTAACCATTAACCTCCTCAGAAAGATGGATATACCACATTATCCAGAAATGTTAACCCCCATCCTGATCCTATGAAAGATAATTCTTAACCATTACCGGTGATCTTATGAATGGACCTTGGGTAGAGAAGTACAGACCACAGAAACTTGATGATATAGTTGGCCAGGAACACATAATACCACGCCTCAAACGCTACGTTGAAGAGAAGAGCATGCCGAACCTCATGTTCACAGGCCCTGCAGGTGTTGGTAAAACAACAACGGCCCTTGCCCTTGCAAGGGAGATCCTCGGGGAGTACTGGAGGCAGAACTTCCTGGAGCTGAACGCCTCAGACGCCAGGGGCATAGATACCGTGAGGACCAGCATAAAGAACTTCTGCCGTCTGAAACCTGTGGGGGCGCCCTTCAGGATAATATTCCTTGACGAGGTTGACAACATGACAAAGGACGCCCAGCACGCCCTCAGGAGGGAGATGGAGATGTACACCAAGACCTCCTCATTCATACTCTCCTGTAACTACTCCTCAAAGATCATAGACCCGATACAGTCAAGGTGCGCCATCTTCAGGTTCCTCCCCCTCAAGGGCCGCCACATAATAAGCCGCCTGGAGTACATCGCAGAGCAGGAGGGCCTGGAATACGAGCCACAGGCCCTTGACACGGTGGTCTACTTTGCAGAGGGTGACCTCAGGAAGGCCATAAACATCCTCCAGTCAGCGGCCTCACTGGGTGAGAGGATAACAGAATCCAGCATCTACGAGGTGGTCTCAAGGGCCAGGCCAAAGGATGTGAGGAAGATGATAATGACCATCCTGGATGGGAAGTTCATGGAGGCCAGGGACATGCTCAGGGAGATCATGGTCCTCCAGGGTATAAGCGGCGAGGACATGGTCACCCAGATCTACCAGGAACTCTCAAGGCTCGCAATGGAGGGATCCATTGAGGGGGAGAGGTACATAAAACTCATAGAGGCTGTTGGAGAGTACGACTTCAGGATAAGGGAGGGCGCCAACCCAAGGATACAGCTTGAAGCCCTCCTGGCAAGGTTCCTGGAACATTGAGAGGGTAGATCAATGTCATGGACAGAGAAGTACCGGCCCAGAACCTTTGATGAGGTGGCCGGGAACCAGAAGGCCATAGCCGAGATAAAGGAGTGGATCAAGGGGTGGAAGGCAGGCGAACCCCAGCCCCCCCTCCTCCTTGTGGGCCCGCCAGGTACCGGGAAGACAACCATAGCACACATAATAGGTAGGGAGTTCTCAGACACCCTTGAACTCAATGCCAGTGACAAGCGCTCACAGGATGCCATAATGAGGACTGCCGGTGAGGCGTCAGCCACCCACTCCCTCTTCAACCATGACCTCAAACTGATCATCCTCGACGAGGTGGATGGTATACACGGCAACGAGGACCGGGGCGGTGTCCAGGCCATAAACAGGATACTCAGGGAGAGCAAACATCCGATTGTGTTAACCGCCAATGACCCCTACAGCAAGAGACTTCAGAGCATCAAACCAAAGTGTAAGGTCATAAACATCAGGAAGGTTCACACATCATCCATAGCCGCGGCCCTGAAACGGATATGCCGGGCAGAGGGTATCGAATGCCCCGATGATGTCCTCAAGGAACTTGCAAAGAGGTCCCATGGGGATCTGCGTTCTGCCATCAATGACCTTGAGGCGGTGGCCGGTGGTGAGGAGCGGGTTGGTGAGGAACTCCTCAGCATGGGTGAGAAGGATTCCACGTCCAATCTCTTCGACGCCGTGAGGGCAGTTCTGAAAAGCCGCGACTTCTCAAAGATCAGGGAGGCCATGAGGGTGGATGATGACCCGACACTTGTACTTGAATTCATTGCAGAGAATGTTCCAAGGGAATATGAAAAGCCCCATGAGATCAGCAGGGCCTATGACATGCTATCACATGCAGATATGTTCTTTGGCCGTGCTGTGAGGAGCAGGAACTACACCTACTGGCGCTACGCCTCTGATCTCATGGGTCCCGGTGTCGCCCTCGCCAAGGAGAAGACCTACAGGAAATTCGTCAGGTACACAGGTTCATCCTCCTTCAGGCTACTCGGGAGAACACGCAAGCAGAGGAGCCTCCGTGACAGTGTTGCAGGTAAGATGGCTGAGAGGATGCACATATCACCCAAGGTTGCAATTTCAATGTTCCCCTACCTGGAGATAATATTCGAGAACGATGAAATGGCCTATGAGATGAAGGAATTCCTTGAACTCACAGACGAAGAGGTTAAACTGTTCAGGAAAAGAAAGATAAAGGCTCCCAAAGCGAAGAAGACACGTAAAAAGTCTGATAAAACCGGCCCACTTTACATCCAGAAGAAGAAGTCCCGGAGCACAGATAAGGACAGAAAGTCATCTAAAGGTAAAATCAGTGAATCCAGTGATGATAAATCCTCAGGATCCGATTCAGACTATGATAAACCTCGTGAGAAGCAGACTTCACTTTTCCAGTTCTCAGGGTGATTATTGAATTAATTCACCCCCTTATTTTTCCCTGTAAATCCCCCCAATAAACCTCTTTTCAGGCATGAACGCAACTGCAAGATATTAAAATCAACCATTTCCCCCTATGAACTCAAGGGACTTCCGCATCTTATCCCTGAACTGGGGTACATTATCATTGAAGAACTCCATGAACTCCGCCACGGTTGGGTTGTTGGTGATGGTGATTTCAGTGCCGAGCCACGACTCAATCCACCCTGCAGGTACAGTTGAGAGGGGGTATATGACCGTGGGTGTTGACCTGTGATGGTACCCTATACGCTCACCCCTCACCATGTCCTCAAGTGCCGCTGCAATGGAATGGTCCAGCGTGGCTGGAAGTGCTGTGACATCCCCTTCACCGATTTTTATGCCGTACTTTCTTGTGTAGGGCTCGAGGATCACATGGAGGGCATGGGCCATCTCACCTTTGGCCTGGATCCTCACACCCACCCTGGGTCGCAGGGTTGATGCAAGGACCCTGGATGCCCTTGAGCATATCCTCTGGAAGACCCCTGACCTTACAACCCTGATCTCAGGGTACCTTGAGCTGAACTCCTCCTCCCTCCTCCTTGAGAACCTTGAGAACCGCAGGTTGTTTATGAGGACCTCACTCTCTGTTACACTTACAAACCTTGTATCCACTCCCAGCTCGGATAGGGCTCTGAGTATCTCCATTTTACCGGGCAAGTTACCATCCTCTTGATTGATAGAACATAGGAAACTTAATCATGGGCAAGTTACCATCCTCTTGATTGATAGAACATAGGAAACTTAATCATGGGCAAGTTACCATCCTCTTGATTGATAGAACATAGGAAACTTAATTGTATTGGTATATAAATCTGTGGTTGGAGTAATAAATATGTGGAGGTGCTCTCATGTTCGGACTCTTTGGAAGGAGGAGGGATGAAAGGGAAGTTATTGAACTTGAACCCGATGGGCCGGTGGACTGCATCGCAGATTTCACCTACAACTTCCACTGGCAGCACAGGGGTGAGAAGCTTGACCCTGAGGACAGGATCCCGGGTACATCCTGCACCTTCAGGGATGTTGTTGAACACCTCAAGGGTGGAGGTGAGGTGGTTGTGAGGGGGGATGCCGGCCACAGGCTCGCTTCAAGCATGGGGGCGGACCTTGCATACTTCGGGGGGACCGGTGGCGCCCTGGATACAGGTGTCCTGACCGTTGAGGGGGACGTGGACACCCGTATGGGTATCAGCATGGTCTCAGGCACAATTTATGTAAAGGGGAAGGTTAAGGACCCTGTGGGGAACGTGGTTGAGGTTAAATCCGATAGGAGGGGATATAAGAAGTTCCTATCAGTAACTGACATCCTTAAATCGGGCCTCAGGGGCGAAAAACCCGTTAATTTTACATTCACCCCCGGCAGGATGCTCATAGATGATGGTCATATCAGGGA
Organism: Methanothermobacter sp.; assembly: GCF_030055425.1. Classification (NCBI taxonomy): domain Archaea; kingdom Methanobacteriati; phylum Methanobacteriota; class Methanobacteria; order Methanobacteriales; family Methanobacteriaceae; genus Methanothermobacter; species Methanothermobacter sp. The sequence goes on along the minus strand of NZ_JASFYE010000004.1, from coordinate 39,135 downwards.
CACCCTCTGCGCCAGGCTTGATGTTGACGCCGAGGTGATCCACAACGGGGACGTGGACCTATCAACCGGGATACTCATGAGGCGCGGGACGGTCCTGGTGAATGGTAACGCCGGTAAAAATACAGGTGCACTCCTCAGTGGTGGCACGGTTATCATAGATGGTGACTGTGATGACTTCTCTGGCATAGATATGAGGGACGGTTACCTCATAGTGAACGGAAATGCAGGTAAATTCATGGGGGCCCAGCGGAAGGGTGGAGTGATACTTGCAAGGGACGGAAAACCTGTCCCCCCAACTTCAGAGCACAAATTAAAGGATGAGGACAAGGAAATCCTGCTGGGACTGGGTTTCAGGCCACAGTTATTCCATAGGTTTTCATAGAATAACCACATCCCCCAAAAATTATATAATCAATGATAGAAAGGGTCAGCATGCTTGATATAACCATGACCCTTACAGACTCTGTGATCAGATTCATAGAGGAAACCGGGTATCCCGGTATAGTCTTTCTCATGGCCCTTGAAAGTGCCTGTATTCCAGTTCCAAGTGAGGTTATAATCCCCTTCAGCGGATACATACCATGGCAGTAGAATCTGACCCTCACTGGCGTTGTAATTGCGGGTGCGCTGGGTAACCTTCTGGGTTCTCTTCTGGCCTATATTGCGGGTCTCAGGGGAGGGCGTCCCTTACTGGAGAGGTATGGCCCCTACATCATGATAACAGATAGTAAACTCAGGATGGCCGATGAATGGTTTGAAAGGTACGGACACGAGGCCGTCCTCATCTCAAGGATGCTGCCGGTTATCAGAACCTTCATATCCCTCCCCGCAGGTATAGCCAGGATGGATCTGAAGAAATTCGTTATCTACACATTCGCCGGTTCCCTGCCATGGTGCCTCGTCCTTGCATACTCAGGTTATCTCCCTGGTCCTGAATGGACCTCACTGAGGCCAGTTTTCCATGCGCTGGATTACGCCATACTCATCGCCATCCCCCTGATTCTCCTCTACATTTACAGGAAGATAAGATGAAGTCTAGGGAACCTGATGTAAGTAAATGGAGAATTCATGTTAAATATAAATTCTGGAAGCCCTGGATCCATGGAAAGGTATTAGGACTATTGAAAAATCTTTGGAATTATGAAAAAGCCATTAGCAGAGTTAAACAGGATAAAAACCCATTATCGTCACACGTTAAAAAAATAAAAGGGAATGAAATTATTTTCTGAGGGGTCCGAAGTAGTAGCCAACTCCGAGAAGGCAGAAGATTCCAAGTATGCCAAGAACAGCGTAGATCTGTGTGCTGCCTGATTTCTCCTCTGCCTGTGGGGTTGAGATCTCATAGGCACTTCCAGGTTTCTGTTCTGATGCCCCTGCAACCCCCGGGGATGATGAACCTGACTCTGAGGCAGAGGACTGTGCCGGAACACCTGCATGGGTGCCTGGAGATCTTCCTCCTCTTCCTGTGGTTCCATGAGATCCTGCGGTGGTTCCATGATCCGAACCCTGATTGTTTCCCTGGTCTGTGTCTGTGGAGGTACCCCCACCCGTTTCTGTGGAAGTCCCCTCACCCAGCATCTCGGATATTGCTGCAACTTCGGCCCCTGAGAGGGATACAAGTCCCCTTGTATGGGCCTGCCTCACATAGCGTGCTATCATCTGGAGGGCTGATGCATCAATCTGTGACCTCACAGAACTGCCAAAGAGGAATGTATCGGCAATCCTCCTCCAGACATCGGCTGATGCCACGTCCACGAGGGCATCACTCATGAAGAGGTCCCTCACCTGCAGTGCTATTGATGCGCTGCCAGATGGACCCTCACGCAGTTTGCCCTGGATCCATGCGGGGTTGAGGAGTGTCACTGCAAGGTCATCGTAGGCTGACTCCTGGAGGGTCCTTATGATGGGTGTTCCGTAGGCTGTTTTTGCAATGTAGCTGTTTATGTTTCTCCCTGTGAGGTAGTTAACCATGAAGTTCACGGTGACCGAGACCCTGTAGAGGCAGGTTCCCTCGCCGGGTGCCCTGTAGGGCATTATCACCATGCTGGCGTCAACTGTACGAAGGAGTGACTCCAGGAGTTTCGGGCTCTGGAGGCCGTTGAGGTCCCTTCCATAGGCATACGAGTAGTAGCTGAGGTAGGTCTCTGCAAGCTCTTCGGCTGTCCAGTCATCCCGTGACCAGAGTATCCTGTCGACACCTGCACCATGGGGGTCTGCACCAGGTGGCAATCCAAAGATCCTGGTCCTTGCAAGCCTGTCAGCCATTGCATCGGCCGCTGAACTGTTCATTCCTGAGGCCACCAGTTCACTGTAGATGCCTGATCTGAGGGCAAGGTAGTGTTTTCGCACATAGTTCATCTCAGATGACTCGTTGAGGTTCGCTATCCTCTTAATTGTATTGTCTATGACGTCCATTGCCCCTGGGATTGCCCCTCGGAAGTTGTGGAAGTCGCTTATCACAACGTCGATCCTTGGCCTTCCAAGTTCACTGAGTGGGATGATCTCTGTCCCGATGAGTGCTCCGCTCTCATAGACCGGTTTAACACCCAGGAAATAGAATATGGCTGCGATGCTCTGTCCACCGGTTGATATAATGTCACCTATATCCACGGCAACGGTTTCAGGGTACCTTCCACCGTTTGCCTCCCTGTGGCGTTTAAGCATCTCCTCTGCAGCCCTTGATCCCATTACCACCGCTGCGGGGTCAGGGATGGATGATGGGTCAAAGGTGTACATGTTCCGGCCTGTTGGAAGCGCCGCAAGGTTGATTATGGGACTTCTCGCCGGAGCTGGCTGTATGAATTCCCCGTTGAGGGCCCTCAGGAGTGATGCCATCTCGTTGCTGGCGCTCATGATGAGCAGGTTTCTTATCTCATCCCTCCTTGCCGTCCTGTTTGCAGGGTCAAAGGATATGATTGCATCCAGGAACCTCTCAAGGGTTTCACTGTCAGGGAGCTCCCCGAAGGTGTGGAGTCCGTAGGGCATGAGGATCTCTGTGAGCTCATGGAGGTACTCCTCAAGTCTCAGTCTGAGGACACTGAAGGGGGTTGAGTTACTCACGTTGAGCCTCACCTCGAGGCCAGCCCTCTTCACACCATCCCTTATGAGGGATTCCAGGACGTTCATCCTGTCCCTATCCCCTGATGCCTCTGCAGTGCTGTAGGATCCCAGGAGGTCTGCAAGTTCCTGGTATACGCCGTAGAGTTCAGTCCTCATGACCGGTGGTATGAGGTATGAGATGGTAACGGCGTATGCCCTCCTCTTGGCAGGGTTTATAACGGCCTCAAGGGGGTCCTCCATCTTGAGGAGGTGTATGTTGGGGATGGATCCTATGAGGGTGTTTGGCCAGTCATCCTCTGTCATGGCATTCACATGGCCTGGTAGCAGCTCCAGTGTCCCGTGCTGCCCCACGTGTACCACTGCGTCTGCCCTGAATCCATTCTGAAGCCAGAGGTAGAAGGCTATGAACTGGTGTGTCGGTGGTAGTGTGCCGTTGTTGAGTGTACCGTTCCACCTCCAGACCGGCTGCGGACCCATAAAAATGTTGCCGAGCATGAAGCCGGGGATCACAATGCTGCCGTTATAGACCATGATGTTACCTGGAGCCGGACCCCACATTGCCTCAACCTGGCGCCTGAGGGTTACCGGGAGCTTTGAATACCACCTGAGGTACTCTGAAACCGGCACCGTGATGCATCCAGCCTCAACCAGTTTCCGGAGTTCTGACTGTGTCATGTTCCTGGGGTTTCTTCCAGCCCTGTTTATGAGTTCATAGATGTACTCGGGGGTCAGATTTCCGTTTCCAGTGGTGTAACCTGCTGCCCTCATTGCAAGGAGTATGTTGCTCAGACTGCCGTAGAGGTTGAGGCCATTGGTTGCCGGCATCCCCTCATCATGGGTGCTGTCAAAGTAGACGATGGCCACCCTCTTGTCACTGTTCACCTTCTTCCGGAGATTCACCCAGGCAAGTGTTCGCTCAACCAGCTGGTTTACCCCCGGCTCATAGGCCACGTATTCCTTGAGTGTGACCCCGGTTAGCGGGTCAGGGTCAGAGACCCTGTTACCACCTATAAGGATCGGCTCTATCCTCCCCTGCATCTCAAACATGGCAAGCCAGTAGTACTCCAGGCCCCTGAGGCCCTGCTGTCTGCTGCTGTTTATGTAATCATCCAGTGATGTCTGCAGGAACACCGGGAGCGGGCCCTGAACAGGTACGTTGAGGTCAGTGAAGAAGGTTATGGTCTGGTTGTCTGGCCAGTAACCGAACTGTACACAGGCAACAAGGGCGTCAATCACCGAACTGTTGTTGACCATGAAGAAGCGCCTCGAGGCCCCTATGGGGTCTGAACAGTAGAAGTAGGGTATCACGTTGAGTCCCTTTGCCTCGAGTTTCTGTATGAGGGTCTCATAGACGTCCATGTTACCCGAGAGGTAGTATCGGTTCAGTATGGCAACCCCCACCCATGGGGCCCCTGACTTATAGAGAGTGGTGTTCATGTACCATTCTGTGTAGGATTCTCTGTCTGTGTAAACACGTGGTGCCAGTGGATGGTAGAGGAAGTCCTGCATTCCAGGTACCAGTTTTGTGTCGTTTGCAGTGAGGTTAACGGCCCCGCTGAGCCTCAGGACCTCCAGGAGCGTCCTCTTTATGTTCTCCCGTGAGAGTGCAGGTGCTGCCACCGGACCATAGGCTGGAAGGTTGGTTACATTAACACCTGTCACGTTGGGTTTTACAGGGCCCAGGACGAATATTCGCGCCCCAGGTTTCATGCTGGCTGCGAGGGCCTGGAAGTCGACTGCTGCATCGAATTCCGTCCCATAGCTCATCCCTGTCACCGGGTAACCAGGTCTTGTGAAGAGGAAGAATATATCTGCGTTCTTCACGTCATTTTTGAACTGGCTGGATGCCGTTGAGTTGAGGTTGAAGGTGTCCATGGTGTATATTTTCAGACTGAAGTTGTATCCAGCGGGGAGGAGGTCGTTGTGGTATGCGTCGTTCATTATGGGGTCGACGGTTCCCACCACGCAACCTGTGAGGAGCACCACCATGTTTGTATCCTTCAGCATCTTTGACTCTGTTGTGTTGGTGTCGTTGTCTGCTGCTGAGACTGATGGAACTGAAACAATGAGCAGAATAAGTGCTATCAGCAGAAACTTCTTCATTTTTTCACCTCCTTTAAATTTTTAATAATTTACTGATTTAATATCGTAAAGAAATTTGATGGGATTCTATTTAAATCTTAATTAAAATATTCTAAGTAAGAACAATTTAAAAAAGAGATGGATCAAAAGTAATACCTGATTCATGTTTTAAATGAAATGATTTCTCATATGGTAAGCCAAAAAAAGATTCAATCAAGGACTATCTTCTCAAAATACTCATCATATGCCAGATGAAAATGCGGGAGCTTCATGCGGAGTTCATCCTCAAGTTCAAGTATCCTCTTAAACTCCTCCATGTCTGCAAAGGCTATGAGATTCCTCTCCCATGCCTCCCTGCATCTGAGGCTACAGGGTATGAAACCTGATGGTAGCACAAGGGCGC
>NZ_JASFYE010000004.1:0-33490 GCF_030055425.1 Methanothermobacter sp. | reverse complement strand
AGTTCATCCTCAAGTTCAAGTATCCTCTTAAACTCCTCCATGTCTGCAAAGGCTATGAGATTCCTCTCCCATGCCTCCCTGCATCTGAGGCTACAGGGTATGAAACCTGATGGTAGCACAAGGGCGCATTTACCTGGGGGAACCTCAAGTTCATCCACCTCTGCAAGGTGATCCTCATCAATCGCATACCTGGTGTTCTCAGAGAAGCTCTTTATGCAGCACTCAGGGTAGCCAAGGAGTCTCCCTATGTTCTCATCATCACCCCTGTACACACCAAGTTCCGTGGATATCATGGGATCCAGGGCAGGCCTCACGGGCGGATTGTACCGTGAGGTTATCTCAATCTGCAGCTGGAGCCTCGACATGAGCTGGTTGAACTGAAAGTCATCCATACGGCAGACGACCTTCAGGCAGTCCCTGCATCCGTCTTCCCTTATCCTCAGTATCCTCTCATAGATCCTCTCTAGCATGAAAACCACATCTACCTCTTTACTGTGTACTCAACTATGAGGTCCTCCCCCAGGGTGTAGAACCTCTCAAGTTCAAGTTTTATGGCCTCAGACATATCGTCTATGCCCTCACCATCAACCAGTGTCCTTGCCTCCCTACCACCGGCGATCATCGGGGCTATGCACACCCGGACCTCATCAACAAGGCCCTCCGTTAACATTGAAAAATTGAGGGTTGAGCCCCCCTCGAGCATCAGCCTCCTGACACCCATCTCATGGAGCCTCTCAAGGAGCAGGCGGAGATCCACCCTGTCTTTTCCTGCAACCACAACCTCAGCCCTTTTTCTGAGTTCATTAACCCTTGATGCCGGGGCACTCTCCGAGACACCTATCACAGTGGGGGCCTCATGGTTGAGGACCCTGAAATCCAGGGGTGTCCTTGCCCTGCTGTCAACAACCACCCTGAGAGGGTTATCCCCTTCCTCTGCATCAACCCTGTGGACGGTGAGCCGGGGGTCATCTGCGAGTACCGTGTTTATCCCCACCATTATGGCGTCACATTCCCTTCGAAGCTCATGGACCCTCCTGAGATCCTCCTCACCGGATATCTCAGAACTACCTGTCTTTGTTGCAATCTTACCGTCCAGTGTCATTGCTGCGTTGAGTATAACGTATGGCCTCATGAACCTTCTCCTCCAGTCTATAGGTTTATATCCACCATACTATTAAATTAGTGTGGAAACTGATGGTCTGGATGACGGTGGGGCAGTCGACACCGCCGCCATACTATTAAATCAGTGTGGAAACCAGGTGGGGTTTCCAGATCGGGAGGTTGAAGTATGGACAGATACACTGCTGGAATGGAGATACTTGAGAGGATACACAGGGAGTCCTACAGGAAGCTGCGTGATGAACTTGAGGATGTTGCACCTGATCTTTCAAGGTTCGTGGTTGAATTTGCATATGGTGACATCTACTCCAGGGATGCGCTGGATCTTAAAACAAGGGAACTTGTCACCTTGGCTGCCCTCACGGTCCTTGGGGCTGAAAAACAGTTAAAAGGTCATGTGAAGGGTGCCCTCAATGCCGGGTGCAGCAGGGAGGAGATAATTGAGGTCCTAATCCAGATGGCCGTTTATGCAGGGTTTCCTGCAGCCATAAATGGTGTTACTGCGGCAGCTGAGGTTTTCAGGGAGATGGATGAATAAATCCAGAGGGCCTCACAGGCCAAAAATTCTTTCTGCATTGGATGTTGTCACCCTGTCAACATCCTCAATATCGGTTTCCTTGATCTCTGCTATTTTCTTAACCGCTTCAGCCACAAATGCTGGCTCGTTGCGCTTCCCCCTGAAGGGGGAGAGGTATGGGCTGTCGGTCTCTGTAAGCATGCACTCCAGCGGGAGGTCCTCCACAAGTTTCATGTGGTGATCCGAGAAGGTCACAAGTGTGGATATTGATATGTGGTAGCCAGCGTCCATTATCCTCTCTGCAGTTGATAGGCTGCCACCGTAGCAGTGAAAGACCACCTCTGGTATGCTGTGCTCCAGTACAATCTCAAGGGCCCTCTCCTCGGCGTCCCTTGCATGGACAACCAGGGGCATCTCATGTTCCTCTGCAAGTCTGGCGAAGATTCTGAAGGCCTCCTCCTGTCTTCTCCTTCCCTCAGCATCGCGGGTGTGGTGGAAGTCCATACCTGTCTCGCCTATGGCCACGATCCTGTCAATGTGTGATTCTATCTGCCCCGAGACCTCCTCTATGAGTTCAGGTCTGGCCTTTGATGCGTCGGCAGGATGGAAACCCATGGTGGGGTATATGAATCCCGGATAATCTGAGGCAAGTGCAAGGGCCCTCCTGTTGCCCCCGAGTCCAACACCTGAATCTATAATGGCCCTGAGTTTCCCCTTTGCCCTTTCAATAACCTCTTCACGGTTCCTGTTGAAGTCCTTGAAGTCCATGTGACAGTGAACATCTATTATATTGATCCCTCCATTGATCGCTTGACCTTTATCAGCGTGGCCAGGGTTATACCCATTTAAAAGTTGACCTTATGAGTACCTAGGTACCGAATCTCCTCTCTCTATGCTGGTATGACCTTATGGCCCTTAAGAAGTCGACCTTTCGAAGTTCTGGCCATAGGCTGTCGCAGAAGTAGAGTTCTGAATAGGATGACTGCCAGAGGAGGAAACCGCTGAGGCGCTCCTCACCACTGGTCCTTATTATGAGGTGGGGGTCCTCCAGCCCAGCGGTGTAGAGGTTCCTGTTTATCATGTCCTCGTCTATGTCCTCCGGGTCAATGCGGCCGGCCCTGACGTCCTCGGCGATTTTCCTTGCGGCGTCCACTATCTCCTGTCTCCCATCATATCCTATGGCGATGTTCACAAGTCGATCAGAGTATCCCTCAGTTGACTTCTCAGCAACCTCTATAGCCTTTCTAACATCTTCAGGGAGCAGTTCAAGTTTCCCTACTGCCTTGACCCTGACACGATTTTTATGGATCTTCTTATTGCTTGCTATGGCTTCAAAATTCTCCTTGAAGAGCTTCATTAGGCCCTTAACCTCGTTTTCTGGCCTTTTAAAGTTTTCAGTTGAGAATGCATAGGCGGTCACTATCTCTATTCCAAGGTCAACGCACCAGTCCAGGACCTTCTCCAGTGTCTCAATACCCTTCCTGTGACCCTCTATGGGGTCGACGCTGCCCTGGAGTCGTGAGTATCTCCTGTTACCATCCATTATAATGGCAACGTGCCTTGGCATTCTCTCCCTTTTGAGGTTTCGCGATATGTACCACTCATACAGTTTGTAAAGAGGTTTTAAAGGTGACATTTCCCATCTACCCGACTGGAGTTTTTAATATTCTATAAATTAATGTTCTAATCTCTCCAACTGGTGGCAAGCCAGTGGGCGAATCTCAGTGCCCTGCGGTAACCCGCAGTGGTCTGTGACCTTGATGTGTCAACAAAAATCCCATTAAATCCAAGGGCCACAGCCCCGTGGCTTCTGGCCGTGCCAACGAGAACCAGTGATCTGAATATGAGGTTACCTGTTATTCCATCGGGTGCTATGATGACGTTGCACCCATCCCTCACGGCTTCCTCTATCAGTATATGGTAGTGCCTCACTTCATATTTATCCTTTACCATTGATGCCAGCAGTTCACCATCACGGATTGAACTGTCCACTGCAGGGGACCTTCCAAGGTCACCTGGCCGTCCCCCTGATATTATACCGATGAGTGGCTCGGTCCCTGTTTTCATGAGAAAGTCCCCTGCGGCAGTGGCGATGCTGAGCCTTTCAGTGACTGTTTCACCCTCATCTATCCCGACTGGTGCAAGGAGGAAACTCCCCTTTCCTGTCTCTATCCATGAAGCCCTCATCAGGGGCCCATGATTCTTGAGTTCCGACATTATACCTGCTGACGAGAGGGACCCCCTCACATAGGCGTCCTTTCCCATCCTTAACCTTTCGATGAATTCTTCCTCGGAATAAACCAGTTCAACATCAAATTCCACTGAATACGCAGCCCTTTCGATGTTCCTGTTCTCCCCGACCCCTGCCACTATTCTCATTGGCTCACATCCCCTTATTTAAAAATCTCTCTGGAACTGCAGCAACATTAATATATGTGTTATGAGGTATTAAATATTCAGTTTTATATGATACATGAGCACCAAATATTTATATGGAATTCTGCAAATTTAGGTTAACGTAAATCTATTTGAATCAGGTTTTCAATCTCAACCCCTAATATGATCCAATTTAGGACCATCTTAAAGGAAGGTAAGTATATGGATACAAAAAATAAGATAATTCTCGGTCTCTTCATAGTCATAGTGGGTCTGTCAGTTGTAACATATGAAAACTACATCACAAACTCACAGAACGTTTTTGTGGGAGAAAAACACGTGCTGTTGCTCTGCGCGGATCCCAGTGAACCAAGGCCAGGTATAGGGGCAGTTGACATGGCCTTCATAATAACCCTGAACGAGGGTAACATAACCAATGTAACAGCTGTCTACCCCCACAACATGGCACATCCAACAGCAGAACCTCCATCTTCACTGAGGGCGCAGGGAGTAAACAGGTGGCTCCTACATGACTCCCTCTGGGAAAACGATACAGAGAAGGGTGCCAGACTTGCGCAGGAGATAGTGGAATACAACACCGGTGTGAAAACAGATATCGTTGTGATAGTGACACCCCAGGCAGTGGACGGCATCCTTCAGGCAATAGGTCCCGTATATGTTGAGGGCCAGGGCTATGTCTCAGGGAACAGCATAACATTCCTCAGGGAGGAACAGCAGCAGGGAGCCGCTAGGGGCGTTGCTATTCAGTCATTAATGAGGGCAATATTCAATGCCACAAAGGACCGTTCAAAGTACATGGCCATGGTAAACGCGGGGATACAGCAGTATCAGCAGGGAAACATCGTTGTTGTACCAGAAGGTGCCTTCATACAGTTCCTCATATCCACAGGACTTGAAAGGGTGACCAGCTAAACCTATTTTATTTTTTGGAAAACCATCATCGGGTCCTCAGTGCATGAAAAAATAAATGATTCAACACAAAACTTAACTACTATAATGTAATATATATGTCTGGGGGATCTCCTTGGCCGAGGGAAACATGAAAAAAACCAGTGGCTACCTTATATGTACACAATGCGGGGGCTACTACCAGCTGGAAGATGGTGAGGACCCATCTGATTTTGATTCCTGTGAATGTGGGGGCTCACTGGGATACTACAGCACACTCGAAGAGTTCTATGAAGAACCAGATGAACCGGACCCTGAAATTCCAGAAAAAAGTGATCGGAAAAGATTCCTCCTTGAAAACCTCTCAAGAAGCATAGACAATGAGGAGAGAACACTTCAGGAAATAAAAAGCGGTAAATGGTCCCTCATGGAATTCGTGGCTGAGAAGAGAATAATCGACGACGTGAAGGAACAGAAAAAGATTGTGGACGAACTCCTTGATGAGGAAATAATAGACAGCAATCTCATAACCGGTGGCAGGGGAGAGGCGGAGAGTTTCATATCACAGGTACGTGAACAGAGGGAGTTCCTTGCTGAACGTGAGGGAAAGACGCTTAACAGCAGATTTTTAAGGACCGCCGTTACGGTTCTCCTCATCTTTGTGGTTATATGCTTCCTCTACTTCTTTATAGCCGTAAAATTCACATAAAAAATTAATATCAGGAATGTGGCAGCTCTTCATGTAACTCAGAAGCTACTAAAATAAAGGGATTAATTTTTTAAATGGCTGAGCACATCCTCTGCAGTCTCAAGGGTACTGTTTATATGATCCATTTCGTGTGCAGCGGATATGAAACAGCACTCAAACTGTGATGGTGGTATGAAGACACCACTCTCCAGCAGCCCATGGAAGTACTTCATGAAGAGTTCAGTGTCTGATTTTTTAGCATCGGCGTAGTTTCTGACCTCGTCCTCAGTGAAATATATCTGGAACATTGAAGCCGGACCTGCAACCTGATACTCAAGGTCCATGTCAGAGATGAGTTCCCTTAAACCTGCCCTAAGATGGGACCCCATCCTCTCAAGACGGGAATACATTTTATCATCAAGTATTTTAAGGGTTTCAAGACCTGCCGTCACAGATACGGGGTTTCCATTGAATGTGCCTGCCTGGTATACGCTACCAGCCGGTGCAATGTTCTCCATTATCTCTCTTGGACCTGCCAGGGCCCCCATGGGGAAGCCACCCCCGACTATCTTTCCCAGTGTCACGAGGTCAGGCTTCACACGGTAGTACTCCTGGGCGCCCCCTGCTGCCAGTCTGAAGCCTGTTATGACCTCATCAAAGATGAGTAGAATGTCGTTCTCCCTCGTTACATCCCTGAGGAAGTTCAGGTAGCCGTTTTCAGGTTCTATGCACCCGATGTTGCCCATTACAGGTTCAACCAGGATGCATGCTATCTCATCTCCCATCCCATCAATGAGTTCAACCATCGCCTCCTCATCATTGAAGACCGTGGTTAGAGTATTTTTCACGGTATCCTCAGGTATACCCGGTGAATCGGGTGCTGCGGCGGCACCAGAACCTGGCTTCACAAGGACGTAATCGTGGGCCCCATGGTAGGATCCCTCAAATTTGACAATCTTTTCTCTCCCTGTGTATGCCCTTGCAAGCCTCACAGCGGCCATGGTGGCCTCTGTGCCTGAGTTCATGAACCTTACCATCTCAGCACAGGGAACCCTATCTATTATTGTCTCTGCAAGCTCTATTTCCCCCTCAGATGGTACACCATAGGTTGTGCCCCTCTCTATCTGCCTCTCAACCGCCTCAACCACCAGAGGGTGTGCGTGTCCCAGTATCAGGGGTCCATACGCCAGACAGTAGTCCATGTAGCTCTTACCGTCAACACTCTCCAGTATGCACCCCTTACCTCCAGCTGCAAAGAAGGGGTATGGCTCGAACCTCCTCACAGGTGAGCTGACACCACCCGGTAGAACCCTCTGTGCCCTTTCAAACAGTTCTTTCGACTTCATGATGGAACCTCTAATATTTCTAATCCTCGATGATGCTAAGGACCCTTCGAACTTATCCTCAGGAGAACCTCTAAACTTCCCCTCCATCTGATAGTGCTATAAGAGCATTTGCAGCTGCCACTGCGACAGGTGTGCCCCCCTTGGGGCCCCTGGTTATCATGTGGGGTATGTCTGTTTTCCTGAGGGCCTCCTTAGATTCTGCAGCACCTACAAATCCCACAGGAACCCCTATAACCGCCTCTGCATCCATTATGCCTTCAGCTGTAAGTTCAATCACCTTCATGAGGGCTGTTGGGGCATTCCCTATAACAACAATCCCCCCGAAGCCCCTCTCTGCAGCGTACTGCATTGAGGCAGCTGCCCTGGTGATATCCCTCTTTTTTGCGATCTCCCTGACCTCAGGGTCCCTTATGTGGCAGCTGGCAGGTCTGGATATCCCTGCACGGACCATCTCAATATCGGTGAGTATCTCGCCTGAACTCCTGAGTGAATCAAGGGCTGCATCCACAAAGTCCTGGCTGAACTCTGTCAACCGGGCATACTCAGGGTCAGCGGTTGAATGAACTATGCGCTCAACTATGGCCGCCTCCTCATCCCTGAGAGATCTTAACTCTTCAGATATCAGTTTCCTGACTATTTCCCTGCTCTTTCTGGCTATCTTATAGCCCTGTCCTGTGGATGCGCCCATCAATGTTATCACCTAAGGTGTGAGCCTCCTCCTGTCCCTCGGGAAGAGCACAGTCTCCCTTATGTTATTCACACCGGTGAGGGTCATGTTGAACCTTTCAGCCCCCAGGCCCCAGCCTGCGTGGGGTGGCATTCCATACTCAAAGGCTGCAAGGTAGCTCTCGAAGGAGTCCGGGTTCAACCCCTGCCTTCTTATCTTCTCAACCAGGAGGTCATGCTGGTGGACCCTCATGGCACCTGAGGATATCTCAAGGTCCCTGTACATGAGGTCGAATGCATAGCTCCTCTCTGGGTCGTCCTCATCTGGCATCACATAGAATGGCTTTATTGCGGTTGGCCATGAGGTTATGAAGTAGTAGCCGTCCATGACCTCACCAAGGGCCTTCTCAGCCGCCCTTGGAAGGTCCTCGCCGTGTTTCATTGGGACTCCCCGGGAGTTTACCAGTTCCACTGCGTCATCGTATTCCAGCCTCTCAAAGGGAGTTTCGGGCACCTCAAGGGTCCTTCCCAGGGTTTCAAGGGCGTCGGTGCAGTGCTCGTTAACATCCTCAATGACCCTCACAACCAGCCTTTCAAGTATCTTCATGACATCCTCATGGTCAACGAAGGATGCCTCTATGTCGATGGATATCACCTCGTTGAGGTGCCTGAGGGTGTCGTGCTCCTCTGCACGGAATATGGGTGCTATCTCATAGACACGGTCAAGGCCCGTTGACATCATCATCTGCTTGTAGAGCTGTGGGCTCTGACCCAGGAAGGCCTCCCTTTCAAAGTAGGTTATCGGGAAGAGCTCAGTGCCCCCCTCTGTTGCAGATGCAACAAGCTTTGGGGTGTTGATTTCAAGGAAACCATTCTCTTCAAGGAATACCCTGACTGAGTGCAGCATCCTGCTCTTTATTTTAAATATTGCACTCACTGATGGTTTTCTGAGGTCAAGGAACCTGGCATCGAGCCTCGTGTCTATCTCAGCCTTCACCTTCTCTGTGGGGTCAAGTGGCAGTGGCTGCTTTGATGGGTTCAGAACCCTCAGGAATGATGGTATTATCTCAAAGCCACCGGGGGCCTTATCTGACTCCTGGACCCTTCCCCCAAATGCCACAACGGATTCCTTTTTGAGCTTCCTCATGGATTTGAAGAGGTCCTTCTCAATCTTCTTGCTGGGTGCTGTTATCTGGATGAGCCCGTCACGGTCCCTGAGGAGTACGAATATTATTCCCCCAAGGTCCCTTATCTCATGGACCCATCCCATGACAGTGACTTCCTCTCCATCCATTTCAGGTTTTATGTCCTTTGAGTAGTGAGTCCTTCTAAGATCTCCAAGTAACAATCAGATCACCTCTTGTCGCTAAAGTGAATTATCAAGAGTAAATTCAGGTCACCTATCAAGTCTCCTACGGAATGACTCGGCATGGGCATGCAGGCCCTCGTATTCAGCAAGACGCAGGACTGTGTCCTGGATGTTCCGGAGCCCCTCCCTGGTTATCATCTGCACCGTTGGTTTCTTGAGGAACGACTCCGTTGATAGGCCCGAGTACATCCTGGCGCAGCCAGACGTTGGCAGCACGTGGTTGGTCCCTGAACCGTAATCCCCTGCCGCCACAGGTGAGAGGTCACCCAGAAATATGGATCCCGCGTTACGGATACCCTTGAGTGTTTTTTCGGGAGAATCCGTCATTATAACAAGGTGCTCCGGGGCGTAGGCGTTGCTGAAGTCCACTGCCCCCTTAATATCCTCGGTTAAAACTATCATTCCGTATCTTTCAAGGGACTCCTCTATGATATTGGCCCTTTCCATGTATTTAATATTTTCACGTACCTTCCCATCCACCCTGGCTGCAAGCTCCTCTGAGTCTGTCACAAGGACACTTGCCGCCTGGGGGTCGTGCTCTGCCTGTGCCAGTATCTCAAGGGCAATGTACTCCGGGTCTGCAGATTCATCTGCAATTATGAGGACCTCTGATGGGCCTGCCGGGAAGTCTATGTCCACTTCACCGTATACCAGTTTCTTTGCTGCGGTAACAAATATGTTCCCTGGCCCCACAATCTTATCCACCGCCCCGATCGTCTCTGTACCGTAGGCCATTGCAGCCACCGCCTGGGCGCCCCCCACACGGTATATCTCATGTGCGCCTGCAATGTCGGCCGCCACAAGGACAGCATCGGGAACCGAGCCATCGGATGCCGGGGGTGTGCAGCACACTATCCTTTCAACCCCTGCTATCCTGGCGGGTATGACGGTCATGAGTATTGTTGAGGGGTAAACGGCCCTTCCGCCAGGTATGTAGCAGCCCACACTGTCAAGGGGTCGCACTATCTGCCCTGCGCTGACCCCAGGCCGGATCTCGGCCATCCACTCAGATGGGAGCTGGAGCCTGTGGAACTCCTCGATGTTTGCTGCAGCTTCAGTGAGCGCTTTCCTGACCTGTGGGTCCAGGTTTTCATGGGCCGCCTCTATTTCCTCCTGGCTGACAGTGAGGCTTTCGGGTGAGACGCCATCAAATTTCTCTGTGAGTTCCCTTAGGGCCACATCACCACCCTCTCTCACCATTGAGATGATATCTGCCACCGGCCCCAGGACCTCATCAACATCAATCCTTGCTCTCTCAACAAGCTCATCGACTCTTTCATGATCAAATTCTATTATCCTCATGAGGATGATCCTCCGTGGAAAAGTTAAGGTGATGGTTAGTTTTATGGATCCATCACTTTTAAGAATTTGCAGACGATAAGCCACACCCGCACATGATTAATAATTTAAAAAGTTTCAGTAATATAAAACTTTATTTATCAGTTTTAACTTAACTATGAGAAGATGAGAGAAGATATTCAGGAATATCCGCCGATCTGCTGTAATTTTTACATTAATTCATATTATATCTTTAATTTTGATAAAGGGGCTGTCCATCCACCAAAATTTTTAAATAATAAATTTAATACACACTTATAAGGAGACTGAGGCTGGTAACCATGTATAAGGACGAAATGATACAACTGCACCAATTTCTGGTATATGTTCTGAAGTACCTCGAGAATGGATACGATATAAAGGATGAATGCGAAGAGTACTTCTCCCTCAACATCAGCCCCCACCACATCCACCGCACAAAGGCCGAGCATAAATACGCTATTTTTGTACTCTCAAGCGCCATCTCCGAGATCCTTGCAAAGAAAGAAGGGCACAACCTCCCGCCAAATGTTGTAAATGGCCTCTCAGAACTTGCAAAACGGTCAAGGAAGGAAGTCGTGAAGATGGAAGCCAGACTGGAGGCAAAATAGACCATCAATCCACTCTCCAAAATCTAAATTTTTCTAATTTAGATATGGTGCCAGCCAGAAACCAACCATAAATATTCGTTTAATCCATCTAAACCAACTATTTTAATATTCCCTTTAACTTATATCATAAACGGTGTTTTTTATGAAGGCCACAGAAAGCATGATCTGTCTTGTTGATGGAGAGCACTACCTCCCTGTGACAAGGGCGGCTGTTGAGACCCTCGACTCAATGGAACACATTGATGTCAAGGCACTGATCTTCATCGGGGGAACCGAAAAACTCAGGACATCATCACCTGAGGAGTACACCGAGATGATGGGAAGACCCGTTTACTTCGGTGATGATCCCCACAGGATACCCTATGACCTCATAGCCAGACTCATCAGAAAGTACGGTGCAGACACGGTTATGGACCTCAGCGATGAACCCGTCCTGGACTACTCAAAGAGGTTCAGGATAGCATCGGTTGTCCTTGAGGAGGGTGCAGTCTACAGGGGTCCTGACTTTGAGTTCCAGCCCCTCACAGAATATGATATACTCAAAAAACCATCCCTCAAGATTCTCGGGACAGGTAAGAGGATAGGTAAAACCGCTGTATCCGCCTATGCGGCCCGACTGATCCATGAACGTGAGTACAACCCCTGTGTTGTGGCGATGGGTCGAGGCGGCCCTGAGGAGCCTGAGATCGTCAGGGGTGACAGGATAGAAATAACCCCCGAGTTCCTGATGGAGCAGTCAGACAGGGGGGTTCATGCAGCCTCTGACCACTGGGAGGACGCCCTCATGAGCCGGATACTCACGGTTGGCTGCAGGCGCTGTGGCGGCGGTATGGTGGGGGATGTCTTCATAACCAACATGAAGAGGGGTGCTGAGACAGCCAACAGTCTGGACGCCGACTTCATAATCCTGGAGGGGAGCGGGGCTGCAATACCCCCTGTGAAGTCAGACAGACACATAGTCCTTGTTGGCGCAAACCAGCCCATCATAAATATAAAGAACTTCTTCGGGCCCTTCAGAATAAGGCTGGCGGATCTTGTGATACTCACAATGTGCGAGGAGCCCATGGCAGATGATGAGAAGGTTGAGGAGATCGTTGAGTTCATAGAATCCGTTAACCCCGATGCAGAGGTTGTGACCACTGTCTTCAGGCCAAAACCACTTGGGGATATCAGCGGAAAGAATGTCCTATTTGCAACCACCGCCCCCGACTCTGTGAAGGATATCCTGGTTGAATACCTTGAGTCTGAGTACCGCTGCCGGGTCGTTGGCACGACTCCACACCTTTCAAACAGGCCGCTACTACAGCGGGACATTGAGAGGTACATAGATGACGCTGATGTGATGCTGACAGAGCTCAAGGCGGCTGCGGTTGATGTTGCAACGAAGGACGCCCTTGAGGCGGGGCTCGAGGTCATCTACTGCGACAACATACCCATTGTGAGGGACGGTTCGCAGGATGAACTTGATGACGCCATAATCAGGGTGGTGGAGAGCGCCATAGATGACTTCAACCTCAGAAGGACCCCATAGGGAGCAGGTGGTATATTGGATGACTCCGAGATCAGGAAACTCTTGAGGTTCACCCTCAGTGAAAAGAGGGTTATAGAGGAGCTTCAGATACCCCCTGATGCATTCATACCCCTTCTTTTTTCCATCAGGTATGGTGGTGACTGGAGCCTCAGGAAGAACTCCGGGCGTTTCATGGCTGTGAAGGAGAAGGTCACCCGCTTTGATGAGGATGAAATGACAGGGCGGACCCTTGAGATAGTTTACCTCTTCCTGAACCCCAGGGTGGTGAGGGAGGAGGGCACCGTTTACCGGCTCGAGAAGTGCGGCTCAAAAAATGAGAGGGAACTTGTGAAGAGGCCCTACCGTGTCGTGGTGGATGGTGATTACATCCTCAGGGCGGTGCTTGATCCCCTTGATTTTAAGATTAAACTGAAGAGGCTCAGGAAGCCCCTTAAATTCACAGGGTCAGGGGCCTATGGTGTTTCACATGAGATGGAGCACCTGGAGGGCAGGGAGTCCCGTGGAACCCCCTTCTGGGAATTCGAATATGAAATAGAGGACGATTGAAATTTTCAGAC
This sequence comes from Methanothermobacter sp., assembly GCF_030055425.1. Classification (NCBI taxonomy): domain Archaea; kingdom Methanobacteriati; phylum Methanobacteriota; class Methanobacteria; order Methanobacteriales; family Methanobacteriaceae; genus Methanothermobacter; species Methanothermobacter sp. Next base: position 20,484 of record NZ_JASFYE010000004.1, on the reverse strand, counting down.
AGATATACTCTGACATAACAATATATTCATATATGTAAATATAAGAATATTGTTATGGATGGTGATGAATTATGAAGAACAGAACCAGTGGCTGCTGTGAAGATACAGTTACAGTTAATGGCGAAAAATGTGAATGCAGCTGCAGCTGTGGATTTCTGGAGTACCCTGATGAATGCAGGGTGCCGGAGCCGGAAGATCCATCAGGAAGGGCAGACGATGAATTCATAGGTCGCCTCGAAGAATATGCTCATTCACTTGGCATTAGAAACATTGGCTACGCCAGGCTCACACCCGATGTTATCCTTGCAGGTGAACCCCCCTACCGGAATGCCGTGGTCCTCACAGTGGACATGGACGACGATCTCGTACTGACTCCCCCAGGCAGAAAGGCGAGGGAGATGAATGACAGGCTATACGGTAAACTTGCAGATTTAACCTTCAGGGTGGCTGATTTCCTCAGGATTAACGGATATGGTGCCGTGGCCATCCACCCCATGAGCGGCCTCATAGACCTCTCCCTCCTTGGACAGAATGCAGGTATCGGTTTTAAGGGCAGGAACGGTCTTCTTATAAGCCCTGGCAAAGGCCCGGCCCAGAAGATATCCGCGGTCCTCACAGGAATATCAGACCTTCCCTATGGCTCCAGGGATCATGAATGGATACCCTCCTACTGCAGGAGATGCGGCAGGTGCATAATGGCCTGTCCACAGGATGCCCTGGTGGAGGTTGAGACCTGCTGCGGATCCAGGGTTATGCTACTTGATGATAGATGCACCGGCTGCAGTGATGGATGCACCCACTGCATAGAGAGCTGCCCATTCTACAGGAGGGACTATGAAAATATAAGATCGGCATTTATGAGAAGCATGAAAAAATGAAGCTGGACACTGTCCTTACACTGATGCCGGAATTAAAGGCAAAAAAATTTATCAGTGATATACCACCATAAAAAACTGCTATATTTTAATAAAATGGTGGACATAATTACTGCAAGGTGTATAAAATGAAGGCCGATGCAGTAAAGATTGCAGATGGTGTCTACTGGGTTGGTGTCATGGACTGGGACATACGGAACTACCATGGCTACACCCTTGGAGGCACAACATACAACGTGTACCTCGTCTTTGGGGACGATAAGGTCGCCCTTATTGACAACACATACCCTGGAACATCCCCCCAGATGTTTGGAAGGATAAGTGACGCCTTTGAAAGGGAAGGAAGGGAGGAAAGGATAGACCTCATAATCCAGAACCACATAGAGAGGGACCACAGCGGTTCAATCCTGGAGGTCTGGAAGCGCCACAGGTCAGAAATAATCTGCACAGAAAAGGCCGGTGAGGGACTGAAGGAACATTACCCCCTCCCAGATGAAGCTGTATTCAAAACCGTGAAAACAGGGGACTCCGTTGACCTTGGAGGGAAAACCCTCACATTCCTTGAGGCCCCCATGCTCCACTGGCCAGACAGCATGTTCACCCTCCTTGGTGAGGATGGGATCCTATTCTCAAATGACGCCTTTGGCCAGCACCTCTGCATCAGCAGAAGGTTCGACAAGGACGTTCCTGAAGCAGTGCTGATGGACGCCGCCATGAAGTTCTATGCCAATCTGTTAACACCACTATCACCCCTTGTACTAAGAAAGTTCAGTGAGGTAAAGGAGCTTGGGCTTCTCGAGAACATCAGGATGATCGCACCATCCCACGGGCAGATCTGGACAGAGCCCATGAAGATCATAGAGGCATACACGGCATGGGCAACAGGGGAGTGCAGGGACAAGGCCACCATAATCTATGATACCATGCACTACTCAACCAGGATGCTTGCACATGCACTCGCAGAGGGACTCATGGCCGGGGACGTGGATGTTTCAATGCACTTCCTCCACGAGGATGAAAGGAGTGAAATCGTAAAGAACATCCTCGAAAGTAAGGCTGTATTCATTGGAAGCCCCACAATGTTCAACGGGCCATTTCCGAGTCTCGGGGACATAATGTACTACCTCAAGGGGCTCACATTTGATAGGACAGGCTTTAAGAGGCTGGCAGTTGTATTCGGATCAAAGGGATGGGGTGGAGGTTCAGTGAGGACACTCAAAGACGAAATCAGCGCCGCAGGCTTTGAGGTTGCAGAGACCCTTGAAGTCAACTACGTCCCGGACGAGAATGACCTGGAGCACTGCTACAGCATCGGAAAATCAATCGCAAGAAGGATAAAGGAGATGTAACCGATGAAGTCCGTTAAATTTCAGGGAAGCCATGACCCTGAGAAAAAAATTGTTGTTAGCCTCTTCTGGACGGTTCGAAAGACCATAAGGGAGGAGGGCTGCGCCCCTGTAAGGATCAAAAGGATCCTAACATCAAAGAACACCTATGAACCCGAGGGCAGGAAACTCCTCAAGCTCTCAGATGAGATCATGGACGATATACTCGGTGATATCGAGAGGGGTAAAACGGTTGAATTTGAGATGACAATGGGTGAGGAGTCACTGAGGGTCTGGATTGACGCTGAGGGCTTTGCTGTTGAGGCATCAAAGACGCCTGAACTTGAGGAGGAGATTGTTGAGAAAATCCAGCATGAGACCTCAAAGCTGACACCTGACTTCTGCCAGACATTCCTTCCGAGGATCTTCCCCAACCAGTAGCAGGAAAAACTGGAACCTTTAATTTCTTCTTTCAGTTCACAGCACCTGAAATGTGGGCTGTAACTTTCATCCTGCACAAATTATTTATAGAACCTTAAACCCATCGATAATTGCATACTTATTTAAGAGGTGATTAAATGGCACAGGGACAGCAGCCCATATTAATATTACCACAGGGCACAAGCCGTTACGTTGGAAAGGAAGCTCAGAGAATCAACATCCTTGCAGGTAAGGTTCTCGCAGAGACCGTGAGGACAACCCTCGGTCCCAAGGGAATGGACAAGATGCTTGTTGACTCACTTGGAGACATTGTTATCACCAATGATGGGGTTACAATCCTCAGGGAAATGGACATATCTCACCCCGCCGCAAAGATGCTTGTTGAGGTGGCAAAGACCCAGGAAGACGAGGTTGGCGATGGTACAACAACAGCCGTCATCATAGCAGGGGAACTCCTCAAGGAAGCCGAAAAACTCATTGAAATGGGTGTTCACCCAACAATAATAGCTGTGGGTTACAGGCAGGCAGCTCTCAGGGCCCAGGAGATACTTGAAGACATATCCATCAGGGCAAGTGATAGGGAAACACTCATGAAGGTTGCGGTGACCGCCATGACAGGTAAGGGTTCAGAAAGGGCCAAGGAGAAACTGGCTGAACTCGTTGTGGATGCGGTCATGCAGGTGGAAGAGGACGGTGAAATCGACAGGGACAACATCAACATACAGAGAATACAGGGAGCATCAGTTAACGAGTCAAGAATAGTGAACGGTATAGTGATAGACAAGGCAAGGGCAGACACCTCAATGCCAAAGAGGGTAGAAAATGCCAGAATAGCACTCCTCAAGTACCCGATAGAGGTCAAGGACCTTGAAACCGACGCCAAGATAAGGCTGACGGACCCATCACAGATGCAGGCCTTCATCGAGCAGGAAGAGCAGATGATCAGGGACATGGTGGATAAGATAAAGAGCTCCGGTGCAAACGTTGTCTTCTGCCAGAAGGGCATCGATGACCTTGCACTCCACTACCTCTCACGTGAGGGTATACTTGCACTCAAGAGGGTCAAGAAATCCGACATAAAACGCATCGAGAAGGCCACAGGCGCAAGGCTTGTCACAAACATCGAGGACCTCACAGAGGACGACCTGGGAGAGGCCGGAGTTGTCTACGAGAAGAAGATCTTTGATGATGTGCTGACATTCGTCGAGAACTGTAAGGACCCAAAGGCAATCTCCATAATCCTCAGGGGAAGCACAAAGCATGTTGCAGAGGAGATGGAACGTGCACTTGAGGACGCAATAGGCGTTGTGGCCTCAACCATTGAGGACGGCGAGGTTGTCGCAGGGGGAGGAGCACCTGAAGTTGAAATAGCAAGGAAACTCAGGGAATACGCTGACACCATAAGTGGCAGGGAGCAGCTTGCAGTCTCAGCCTTTGCAGATGCCCTTGAGATCGTTCCAAAGACCCTTGCAGAAAACGCTGGACTTGACAGCATCGACGTCCTGGTGGACCTCAGGGCCGCCCATGAGGAGTCACCCTACATGGGACTTGACGTCTTTGAGGGAAGCGTTGTGGACATGAAGGAGGAGGGTGTTCTTGAACCCCAGAGGGTCAAGAAACAGGCCATCCAGTCCGCTGCAGAGGCAGCTGAGATGATCCTCCGCATAGACGACATGATAGCAGCTAAGGGCTTTGATGTTTCATCAAAGGACGAAGAGAATATGGAAGGAATGGGTGGAATGGGTGGAATGGGCGGAATGGGCGGAATGCCCCCAATGATGTAACACCCAATAATCTTTTTCAATGTTTTTAATAAAAATTTATGAATAAATATTATTTATCATGATTAATAATAGTAAAATATATAAGTCCAGAAAAACTTACTACTATCACCCAAGAAAAAATGGCGGTATGAAAAATGTCAAAGGATACCTCAGTTCTCCTGGAGGAAACAAGGGTCTTCAAGCCACACTACACCATCGTGGAGGAGGCCCACATAAAAAACTGGGAGGCCGAGCTGGAAAAGGGAAAGGACCATGAGAAATACTGGGCCGAAAAGGCAAAAAGATTCGAATGGTTCAGGAAATGGGACAGGGTACTCGACGAGAGCAACAAGCCATTCTACAGGTGGTTCGTGAACGGCAAGATCAACATGACCCACAACGCCGTGGACAGATGGCTGGACACAGACAAGAGAAACCAGGTCGCCATTCTCTACGTGAACGAGAGGGGAGAGGAAAAGAAGCTGACCTACTATGAACTTTACAGAGAGGTCAACAGAACAGCCAATGCCCTGAAAAGCCTTGGAATCAAAAAGGGCGACGCCGTTGCAATGTACCTCCCCATGTGCCCGGAACTCGTTATCTCAATGCTGGCCTGCGCAAAGATAGGGGCCGTGCACAGCGTCATCTATTCAGGTCTGAGCGTCGGAGCACTTGTGGAACGCCTCAACGATGCAAAGGCCAAGATCATAATAACAGCAGACGGAACCTACAGAAGGGGTGGGGTGATAGAACTCAAACCAATCGTTGACGAGGCCATACTCCAGTGCCCCACAATAGAGACAACCGTTGTTGTGAAACACACAGACATAGACATAGAGATGTCAGACATAAGCGGACGCGAAATGCTGTTCGACAAGCTTATAGAGGGCGAGGAGGACCGGTGCGAGGCAGAGGTGATGGATGCAGAGGATCCCCTCTTCATACTCTACACCTCAGGAAGTACCGGCAAACCAAAGGGTGTGCTGCACACAACAGGAGGATACATGGTGGGGGTCGCATCAACCCTTGAGATGACCTTTGACATCCATAACGGAGACCTCTGGTGGTGCACAGCAGACATAGGGTGGATAACCGGGCACAGTTACGTCGTATACGGACCCCTCCTTCTTGGAACAACAACACTGCTCTATGAGGGGGCCCCGGACTACCCGAACCCCGGGGTCTGGTGGAGCATAGTGGAAAAATACGGTGTCACAAAGTTCTACACAGCCCCCACGGCAATAAGGCACCTCATGAGGTTCGGTGAAAAACACCCGAAACGCTACAACCTGGATTCCCTCAAGATCCTTGGAACCGTTGGTGAGCCAATAAACCCCGAGGCATGGATGTGGTACTACAGACACATTGGAAGGGAAAAATGCCCGATAATCGATACCTGGTGGCAGACCGAAACAGGAATGCACCTCATAGCGCCACTGCCTGTAACACCACTCAAACCGGGATCCGTCACCAAACCCCTTCCCGGCATCGAGGCGGACGTTGTTGACGAGAAGGGCAACCCTGTGCCCCTGGGTAAGGGCGGCTTCCTTGTAATAAAGAAACCATGGCCTGCAATGTTCAGGACACTCTTCAACGACGAGGAGAGGTACCTCAACGTATACTGGAAACAGATCCCCGGTGGAGTCTACACCGCAGGTGACATGGCAAGGAAGGACGAGGACGGCTACTTCTGGATACAGGGTAGATCAGATGACGTCCTCAACATAGCCGGACACAGGATCGGTACAGCGGAGGTTGAATCAGTATTTGTGGCCCACCCTGCAGTTGCCGAGGCAGCGGTCATCGGTAAGGCTGACCCCATCAAGGGGGAGGTCATAAAGGCATTTCTCATACTCAAGAAGGGCCATAAGTTAAATGCACCCCTCATCGAGGAACTCAAAAGGCACCTGCGCCATGAACTTGGACCCGTGGCTGTTATCGGGGAAATGGTGCAGGTTGATAAGCTCCCGAAAACAAGGTCAGGAAAAATAATGAGAAGAATACTGAGGGCCAGGGAGGAAGGAAAAGACCTCGGTGATACCTCAACCCTTGAAGAATAGAAGGAGGCAGAAAAAATGACTGAAAAAGAAGTGATTATATCAGATAAAACCGCCAACCCAGCTCCCCTTGGACTTCTGGGCTTTGGTATAACCACTGTGCTTCTGAACCTGCACAACGCAGGGCTTTTCCCCATAAACAGTATGATACTTGCAATGGGGTTCGCCTACGGGGGTATAGCACAGATACTTGCAAGTGTGATGGAATACAGGAAGGGCAACACCTTTGGTACGGTTGCATTCGGCTCATATGGACTCTTCTGGTGGTCACTGGTACTCCTGCTTGTGATCCCCAAACTGAAGTTCATTGAAACAGCCGGCAGTGCAGCGGCAGCAGCAGACCCGGTTGCAATGGCATCATACCTCTTCATGTGGGGCCTGTTTACACTGGTGATGTTCATTGCAACCCTAAAACTCAAGAGGGGCATACAGGTGATATTCATAAGCCTCGCAGTGCTATTCTTCCTGCTCACGGCCGGTGAAATCACAGGTTCAGCCCTCATAACTACCATTGCAGGCTATGAGGGTATATTCACAGGTGCCGCTGCAATGTACGTTGGCCTTGCAGAGGTCATAAACGAAACCCATGGAAGGGATGTTCTGCCCATATGATCAGGAAGGGAACACCCCCATTTTTTCTATTCATAATATGCTGACACCAGAACCTCCAGAAAAGAAACAACCCATTTATTCATTCAAGATGTACCAACCAGCCTGATTTTACACCAGCGCCTGATGATCTGCCAAAAATTATCTTACCGCAACCATTCAGAAAACCTTATATTGAATTAGGTTTAACTAAATTAACAGCAAGCATTTAGGTGAACCTAATGAAGCATCTCAGCGAAAATATAGAGGAATACCTCGAAACCATCTACCGGCTATCAGAATCCAGTAAAAATGCCAGCACAACCAGCATATCAAGGGAAATGGGAATAGCCCCTGCCAGTGTAACCCAGATGCTTAAAAAACTTGATTCTGAGGGATATGTTAAATACTCACCCTACCGTGGGGCGATGCTCACAGAAAAGGGGTACAGGATAGCCCGGAGAATAACAAGGAAACACCGGCTACTGGAGAGGTTCCTCCACGATGTACTTGGAATCAGGAGGGACAGGATACACAGACAGGCCTGTGAGATGGAACATTCGCTCTCAGATGATGCAGAGAGGGCACTCTGCCAGCTCCTCAACATGCCAGATGAGTGCCCCGACGCAAATCCAATCCCTGCCTGCGACTTTAAATTCCAGACATGCGGGGAATGCATTGAACTGAAGGATAGGGATGTTGAGGAAATAGGGTGCCGTGAGGGTAACCTTAAATCACTCACAGAGATGGATGAAAAACAGGCTGGGAGGGTTTCATTCATACGGGGGGACTACAGGGTTTTAAGGAGGCTCATGGACATGGGAATAACCCTTGGAGTCCCAATAAGGATGATAAAAAGGGCCCCCCTCAGTGGGCCCATCGAGGTGGAGGTCCGGGGGTCAAGGGTGGCCCTTGGAAGGGATATAGCAGATAACGTATTCATAAATACAGAAAGCTAAATTTCCTTAGAACCGAATTTCAACCGGGACGTGTTTACTGATGGAGAAATCTGAGATAACCGTTGCGCTTGCAGGAAACGCCAATGTGGGTAAAAGTGTGATCTTCAACCAGCTAACCGGGTCAAACCAGATAGTCGGGAACTGGCCAGGAAAAACCGTTGAAAGGGCAGAGGGTTACCTTAAATTTCAGGGTCGGGACATCCACATAATTGACCTTCCAGGCATATACTCATTTTCAACCTACTCCATGGAGGAGATAGTCTCCAGGGAGTTCATAGTCAAAGAGAAACCAGACGTCGTCATAAACGTGCTTGATGCATCTGTACTTGAAAGGAACCTCTTCTTCACGCTCCAGCTCATGGAGATGGAGGTCCCCATGGTTATCTGCATCAACCAGGTGGACATGGCCAGGCAGAAGGGGATAGTGATAGACGAGAAGAAACTTGAAGGTGCCCTGGGTGTCCCTGTTGTATCAACGGTGGCTGTTAAGGGCCAGGGACTCCAGAAACTCCTCAGGAAAACCCTTGAAGTGGCCGATAAAAGGATAAAACCAGAGGTCATAGAATACGGGGAGGAGGTTGAAAGCCGCATAAGAACACTTATGGAATCACTTCCCGAAATTCCAGAGGGCTATTCAAAGAGATGGGTTGCCATAAAGCTCCTTGAAAACGACCCTGAAATAACCGCCATGATGCCAGCCGGTGTGAAAAGACTTGCAGCTGAACTTGCAGCCCAGGTTGAAAGGATACACAATGAGCCATCATTCTCTGTTATTGCCTCTGAGAGATACTCCCTCTCAAATATGATAGCAGCAGGCGCACAGAAACAATCAGAGATAAAGACATCCCTCTCAGAGCGCCTTGACGGTTTCCTCACACACCCCATCTACGGTTACATCTCATCAGTCCTTGTTGTTGGAGGTCTCCTCCTCTGGACCTTCGTTGTGGGTGAATTCCTATCAGATACGCTCACCAATATATTCGGATTTTTCCAGCCAGTTGACCCCCAGTTCTCAGGTTCAGTTGAATCCATAATATGGAACGGGGCCTTCGGGGGTATAGTGGCTGGTTTAACCCTCGTGATACCATTTGTCATACCCTTCTACCTCATGTTATCCTACATCGAGAACTCGGGGCTTCTCACCAGGGTCGCGTTCATGATGGACGCCTTCATGAGAAAGATAGGGCTCCATGGCAAAGCCCTCATACCCCTCATACTCGGATACGGTTGCAGTGTACCGGCAATCGACAGTACAAGGATACTTGAAACCCCCAGGGAAAGGCTCCTTGCAGCCTTTGCAATATCCTTCGCACCCTGCGCCGCAAGGACAATCCTCATACTTGGACTTGTGGCCCTCTTTGTCAGTGTATGGTGGGCCATAGGGTTATACGCCCTGGACCTCCTCATAATATTCATAATGGGTAAACTTGCATTTAAGGCACTGCCCGGGGAGACCACCGACCTTATAATGGAGATGCACTCCCTCAAGATGCCATCCTTCAGGGTAATAGCAAGGCAGACCTGGACAAGGACAAAGTCCCTCATATACCTCGTGTTCCCCATATACATAATCGGGAGCGCCCTCATACAGCTCCTATACGCAATCGGGTTTCTGAATCCCGTGAGCAATATCATGGCACCACTCACAGCTGGCTGGTTACACCTGCCGGTATTTGCCGGGATACTCCTGATCCTTGGGGCTGTGAGGAAGGAGTTCATCCTCCTGGGCCTCGTCTCACTGGTTGGAACAGATATCGGGGCGGCACTTACAGCGCCCCAGATCCTTGTACTCACCCTGGTGGGAATGCTCTACTTCCCCTGCCTTTCAACAATAGCAGTACTTGCACGGGAATTCGGGTGGAAATCCACATCCATAATAACCCTTGCAAACCTTGGAACCGCCCTCTTCCTGGGGGGAATCTTTGCAAGGATACTGCCCTTTATCATGTAATGATCAGTACTTAAGGTGCTGAGGACAGAAATAATCCTGTGGTACCATGGCAGAAATCAAGATAATATCCTGGAACGTTAACGGTCTGAGGGCCGTATACCGTAAGGGCTTCCTTAACTGGTTCATGGACGAGAAACCGGATATCCTATGTCTTCAGGAGACCAAGGCAAGTCCAGAACAGCTCCCCAGAAGGTTAAGGCATGTTGAGGGTTACAGAAGTTTCTTCACCCCTGCAGAAAGGAAGGGATACAGTGGAGTCGCCATGTACACAAGGATACCCCCAAAATCCCTCAGGGAGGGCTTTGGTGTGGAGAGATTCGACATTGAAGGCCGCATACAGGTTGCAGATTTTGATGACTTCCTGCTCTACAACATATACTTCCCCAACGGGAAGATGTCAGATGAGAGGTTGAAGTACAAGCTTGAATTCTATGACGCATTCCTCGAAGACGTCAACAGGGAACGGGACGCTGGCAGAAACACGGTAATATGCGGGGACTTCAACACCGCCCACAGGGAGATAGACCTGGCAAGGCCAAAGGAGAACAGTAACGTATCAGGGTTTCTACCGGTTGAAAGGGCCTGGATAGACAAATTCATTGAGAACGGCTACGTTGACACATTCAGGATGTTCAACAGGGATCCGGGCCAGTACACATGGTGGAGTTACAGGACCAGGGCCCGTGAGAGAAACGTGGGATGGAGGCTCGACTACTTCTTTGTGAATGAGGAGTTCGCAAAGAACGTTAAAAGGTCATGGATACTCTCAGAGGTGATGGGCTCAGACCACTGCCCAATAGGACTCGAGATAAAGGTTTAATTAGCTTCAGGTGCTAACCTCCCCGTTTCCAGGCTGAAACAGCTGATATAACCTCATCGAGGTACCTCAGTGAGTCGCTGTGGCTGCTCAGAGCATGGGCGAATTTACTGATGATTTTATCATCCTTTATTTCAATGTAGAGGAGAATATCCTCAAGGATTTCGTCCTCAGAGTAACTCTCAGGTGGCTCCATCCCCCATATATTCACAAGGGCCCATTCCCTGCTGTGGTCCCTCAGGTTTTCAAGGTCAAGTTCCTCCCTTCTGAAGACCTTCTCCTGGACATACCTCATGATGTCCCTGTTCTTCAGTGCCCATATCCTGAAATCAGAATACTTATCCCTCAAATCAGGTAATAAATCCTTTTTATGATTTCTGATCCTTATGAACTCCTCCTCTTGAGGGCTGGAATAAAGACCCCCCGCTGACTTAAGATTCAGGTTATTGGAGTTCTGAATCATCTCCCTTCCAGCCTCAAGGTGGAGTATCTCATCGTCACTGAGCCCCCTCCTCTCCATCCGTCCCTTCTGGGATTCAGCCTCCCTCTTCCATTCCTCATACTTCAGGGACTCAAGTTCCCGGATCTTAATCCTGAAGAGTTCCCCTATAACCTCAAGGGCCATGAAAACCTGCCATGGCCTTCCTCTTCTGAGGAGGTTGAGGTACTGGGATATCTCAACTGCACCGGATGGGAGTGGCCTGATGTGTGCTGCAAGTCTCCCAGTCTCCCTGGGAAATAAGGAAGGTAGAAGCTCAAGTACTGTCCAGACCCCAAGGGATACAAGTGCAGCGACCAGCACATCAACCAGGAGTGGCTCCATAAGTATCATCCACTGTATTCAAGTATGGCCTTCTTGATTTCACGGTTGGTTTCAGCCACCACCTCAACCCTTCCCACCGGAACCCCCTCACCCTGCAGATGGGCCAGGAGCTGTGAAGGACTTATTGAGTCCTCAAAGTCAGCGAGAACACCTCCATCCTCCAGTGCAACCGTGAGGGCCCCGTAGAGTTTAAGCACCCTCTCGGCACTCTCGGGTTCAGGGGTCACGACACGGAATGTCCTTACACTGTGATGCACCTGACTGATATCGATGTCCATTCTCTGGAGTGCTATGAGGACATGCTTATCAAGGGCCCTTTCAATGACCTCAAGGTCAATCCTCTCCTTCTCCATGTTTATTCTCACTGCCTGGGCAATCTGTGCAAGGTCACGGGCATGGGCATAGCTTGGCTGCAACCCCTCGCCACCATCGGCGACTGGAGTGTACACCATCTTAATCCTTTCCAGGACCTCTTCATGGTAATCCTCACCTGTGGCATCAAGGTTGCGCCTGAATACCTCCACAACATTCTCAACAGGTGGATTCTTGAGGAATATGTGGAGAGGCGCCCTCCTGAGGTGTGCCTCATCCATTATGCTCACATCAAGGTTGGTTGAGAATGCAGGGATGAAGTGGGTGTGGAATATAACAGGAACCCCCCTTATGTATATGACGTCCTTCTTGTTCTCAAGGGGCACTATGAGGCGGTTGAGGATCACCTCATGGTCATCCCTCTGCCTTCCAAGGTCGTCAATGAGGAGCACTCCACCGTTGGCCTTTATCAGGGGGGAGGTCTCATATACACCCTTATTCATATTGTAGGTTGTCTCAAGTTCATTGAGGCTCAGTTCAGAACCTGTGAAGACGAATGGGGCGTGTATCTTTATCCAGCGGGGATCATCCGGTTCCTCAGGACATGGCTTGTGGAAGTCAGGGTCATATATCTGTATAACCCTCCCGCTGAACTCTATAAAGCGGGGAATCACCATGGGGGGTAGAAGGTCCGATGCCTTGCTTATGATGAAGGTTTTACCTGTTCCCGGAGCACCATAAACAAAAAGCCCCTTACCAATGGTGCATGACTCAACAAGACATTCCTTTGCATATGATAGTCCAACAACGTCCCTGAAGGCCCTTTCAATAACCTCTGGGGGTATCTTTATTGGGAAACGGTTCCTGAGCTGTTTATCCATCAGTTCAAAGTATCTCTCGTAGGGTACAGGTGCCATTCCAATATAAGGGTTTTCCTCCATTACCAGGCGGGCCTTCTCAACCCCCCTCTTTGTCAGTGTATACTCAACACTGGAGAAGAGGAAGCTTCCACCCACCTGTGCGCAGAAACCATCCTTCTCCATCTGGCCAAGGACATCTTCAAGTATATCCAGATGTATACCTGTAATATCAGTTATTCGCTGGGTTTTAACCGTTCCATATGTCAAAAGGATCTTCAGGACAAGGTCCCTCACAAAGAAGTAGGATAAACCCAGTTCCTCAAGTGTCTTTGGCTGTTTCAGCTCCTCAAAGAGTTCAACCATGTTTTCATCGTGGTAGTAGTCATCACAGTTCATCAATCATCCCCCTATCAATGAAATCATGTTCATCCCCCCAGAAAAAATGTGGAGATCCTGACTAGAGAATCTCCTTAAGTTCGCTGATGTCATTGATGACAGTAACATCAAGGCCCCTCTTTTCAATGAGATCCCGCTCTTCATCTGTAAGCTCTGAGTTGACGAGTATGGCTGACATTCCCGCGTTGGTTGCCCCCAGTATGTCCTCATTGAACTTGTTGCCAACCATAATGGATCTTTCAGGTTTGCAGCCCATCCTTCTGAGGGCCTCCTCAAAGATCCTGATGTTTGGTTTCTCAAAGCCAACCTCATCTGAGGTGACGACCTCATCGAAGAAGTGGTGTATCCCCAGCCTTATCAGTTTCTCCCACTGCTTTATTGTTATACCGTTGGATATGACCCCCAGCCTGTATCCCCTGCTCTTTAGGTGTATAAGCGTTGATGTTGTATTGGGGAATGGCCGGAGAAGCGCGAACTTGACGTTGTGATATGTTATCATTCCAAGGGCAATGAGAAGGGGTTTTTCCTCACCAAAAACCGTCTTTGTGAGCACATTGAAATGTTTATCATAGTTGGAGCCCTTTTCAGCGATTATCTCCCTCAGAAGTTTGTATGCCTCATCCTGTGTCAGGGGTAAACCCGCATCTATCATCACATTCAGGGCAGCCTTTCTTGCAAGTCTGGCAAATCCTGATGTGTCATAGAGTGTGTCATCAATGTCAAAAAAAACCGCCTTCAGCATCTTCCCACCTTACTCTCTGTAATGAAACTCTATAGTTAATCAATTATAACAGTGTTGGTTTCTCTGTGGATAATATTATGATGCAAAATAATATGTAAAACTATTCCTGCCTATAAACTCTTAGTGGAGGTCCAGAACAACCAAAATCTCAGATGAAAAAAATAAAGTTCCTGTTTTCTAGAAAAAGGCATCGAGGTTGCTCTGCCTTTCGCCACATGAGAGAGAATTTATATCCTCTGTGGAGTAGCCGAGAGATGACATTATTCTTGATACCGCGGCCATGACCTGGTTTTCAATGTAATAGTCCGGGTCGTACTCCAGGCCCTCAGCATCCTCAAGCGGGAAGGCCCTCTGACTTATGGGGCCCCTTCCCTTAACTATGATATACCTGATTATGGATCCCCGCTCAATGCGCCTTCCCCTCTCAAGGGATCGTTTTGCGGCGATAACATGTGGGCCTATCTGTTTGTACTCAGAGAGGTCCCTTGTTATCTGGGTGTGGATTGCAAGGTCATCCAGTTCCACCTCGCCGCCCCTTATGCGCCTTACAACATCCCTTATTATCTTTCTGGCCTTCTCAGGGGATCCGTCTCTTAGGATGGCCATTAAAACTTTTTGCTGGGTCTTTTTAGCTATCGGTGCCCAGTCACGCCTCACAAGTTCAAGGCCCTTTGCAACAATCGTGTCATCCTCTATCAGGGCGTATCTCTTTTTTGTTACGAAGAAGCCCCTCCTGTAAAAGCCCTCAAATTCCAGCTCCATGCCCTCAGGCAGGTTGCTGTTTATGTGTTTGAGGAACCTTTCCACCTGGGATAGTATCTCGGCCTCAAGCTTATCTGACATATGACACCCATGGTCAGTTGAGGGGCTTTGGTGGGAAATCTATTCCTTTATGAGTACTCCGTTTATTACGCCGTCCTGTCCAGGCCTGGATGTGACCCTCACGTTTCCAAGGCTGGTTTCAACAACAGCACCCTTTGTTATGATGTTCCTCCTCACAAAGTGGGGGTTTGCTGTGTTCTCAACAACATTCCTTATCTCCGCAACCTCAACCTTACCTGTTTCAGGGTCAACAACGTTTATCCTTGTATCTGCAGCGAGCCTGACCTTGGTGTTGCCCCCACGTGTCCTTATCATCCTGACACGCCTGTCACCGATCTTTGTCTCGGCGGGTTCCCTTCCAAGTTCGTATTTCCTCTTTCCGCGGTTCATCTTGGCTCTTCCACCGCTTGGTTTCTTCATTGATTTACCTTGCCAGATTGCCATTATTTCACCTCAATCTAAGTCTCTATCAGAATCAGTAATGCTGAGTTTAAGAAACTCAGTGACTCGGTATAGATAAATTTATCTATAGTATAGGATCCCCCATTTAAAAAGATTGTGCTTCCAGGGTATGCTATGGATCACTGAATCCATCTATCCTAACTCCTTTATTTAAATAGAATATTGTCCTGAGGGAAACCTCTGCCCTGATCAATATGTGATTACACCAATGAAAGGTTTTATACCATCAGCAAGATACCCTATAAGCAAGAGATTGTACAGGTGAATCTATGAAGATCGGCATGTCCCATGGTGCAGGCGGAGAAGTGATGCAGGACCTCATATCAAACATAATACTATCCAATATCCATAACACGAGGGTTAACGGCGGAATTGGCCTCGAGGACCTTGACGACGGTGCAAGCATACCCCTCGGCGACTATGAGATAGTTATGAGTACCGATGGCCACACAGTCGACCCCCTCTTCTTCCCAGGCGGTGATATAGGCAAGATATCGGTTGCAGGTACAGTCAACGACATATCGGTTATGGGTGCAAGGCCCCTTGCAATTGCAAGTGCAATGATCCTCAGCGAGGGATTCCCTGGCGAGGATCTTGAGAGGATCGTGCAGTCAATGGACGCTGTCTCCAGGGAGACCGGGGTTTCAATCGTCACCGGGGACACCAAGGTCATGGAGAGGGGTAAACTGGACAGGATGGTCATAACAACCACGGGTATAGGTGTTGTGAAGCGTGGTGAGATAATAAGGGACTCAGGACTGAGGCCCGGTGATAAGATCATACTCACAGGCAGCGTGGGGGACCATGGCATGGCACTCATGGCCTTCCGTGAGGGCTTTGGATTCGACACCGACCTTGAATCAGATGTTGCCCCGGTATGGGGTATGGTTGAGGCGGCCCTTGAGGTTGGTGGTGTTACCGCAATGAAGGACCCCACAAGGGGGGGTATAGCAAATGCCCTCAACGAACTCGCAGATAAATCAGGGGTCGGGATGGTTGTTGATGAGGACATGATCCCTGTGAGGGAGGAGGTTAGGGCCGTCTCCGAGATGCTGGGCATCGACCCCTATGAGGTTGCCAATGAGGGCAAGGTCATCATGGGGGTTAACCCTGAATACGCTGAGGATGTCCTCAGAGCCGTGAGGAAGGCACCATACGGTGAAAACGCAATGATAATAGGTGAAGCAAATCAGGACAGCCATGTGATCCTTGAAACAAGCCTTGGAGGCAGGAGGATACTTGAGGCCCCTGTTGCTGATCCTGTTCCAAGGGTGTGCTGATCTGATACAGGAGGGGTGTTATGGAACTTAAGAAGAAGAGGCTCTATGCATTTTTAGTTGATTTCCTGGTGGTTACAGGGGTGATGTACCTGCTAACAGTCCTTGTTTATCCATTAGCACTTCTCCTGAACCTTTTCTCAATCTACAGGTACTGGCTCCCCATCCTTGGCATCATAACCATTCTCTATTTCAGCTACCTTGAGTACCATGGAGGAACAGCGGGTAAGAGGATGATGGGCCTCGTTGTAATATCAGAGGAGGGTGAACTTGGCTGGGGCCAGGTTGTCATAAGAAACCTTTCAAGGATACTCTGGTTCCCCCTCATCCTGGACGTCATCCTGGGACGCCTCAGGAATCGTCTCAGGATCCTCGACGCAATTGCAGGTACACGGGTTGTCAGTGCAGAGAAGAATGTGGACGATGCTGAACAGGATCTATGATCCATTTGAATGTGTCTGCAGAGAAAAATGATGATGGATAAGGACTTAATCAGGGAGAGGATCTGGAAACTCCTGAAGGATAGGGGTGTAAGCAGCCGTTCCCATGGCCGCATACCAGACTTTCAGGGGTCAGCTGCAGCCGCAGAGAGGCTCTCAAGGACAATAGAGTGGGAAAGAGCAGATGTTGTATTCTCATCCCCTGATTCTGCCCAGCGCCCAGTGAGACGACTGGCCCTTGATGATAGAAAGGACCTTGTAATGCCCACACCAAAGATAAAGGATGGTTACCTTTTAATCTCAGGGGATGTTCCGGATGCGGATGCTGCATCAACCATAAGGGGCGCCTACAGGTATGGCTCATTCATCAGCAGATTCCCAGAGGTTGACCTTGTTGTTGAGGGATCCGTGGCCGTTGACCTGGAGGGAAACCGCCTCGGTAAGGGGGGAGGATACGGTGACAGGGAGATATCTGAACTCAGGGATCAGGGGGCCATAGGTGATGACACTCCTATAGCCACAACGGTACATGAGCTGCAGATCATTGAAAGTGTCCCTGTTGAGGGCCACGATGAAAGGATAAACATGATAGTGACCCCAATGCGTGTTATAAGGCTATTTCTCGACGAAAAAATCCCACGAGTCGTCTGAAAACCAGATAAAAGATTCTTAGAATGAACTAAATCCTGAAAATTAATCCACCCAAACCATTACTTTAAATAGGTTGAAGTTCAACATGAATATGTGCTGATTTTTAATTATCATGTGCCTGGCAGAAATTTTGGGGCTATCATGTTTCAGATCTGCCGGCTGGCAGCTGATAATTGAATAATCGATTTTTAAGAATTGAGGAAAAGATAAAAATGAAAGAATTGAAATTCAGTGAATTTGATATCTCAGGGGAGATTAACAGGGCCCTTGATGATATGGGATTTGAGGGTACAACCCCAATCCAGGCACTTACATTACCTGTTACACTTGATGGTATGGACGTTGTTGGGGAGGCCCAGACCGGGACCGGGAAAACCGCAGCCTTTGCCATACCACTTCTTGAGAACCTTGAACCAGAGAGGGTCCCCCAGGCACTTGTGATCTGCCCGACCCGTGAACTCTGTCTGCAGGTCACCGATGAGATAAGGAGGATAGGTAAGTACCTTAATGTGAGGGTGCTTGCGGTCTATGGTGGTCAGGGAATCGGAGGTCAGATAGCTGAGCTCAGGAGGGGCGTCCATGTTATCGTCGCAACACCAGGAAGGCTCATAGATCACATCGAGAGGGGTACTGTGGACCTTGGAAGTGTATCCACGGTCGTGCTTGATGAAGCCGATGAGATGCTCAACATGGGCTTCATAGAGGACATAGAGAGGATACTATCCCACGTACCTGAAAGGAGACAGACCCTGCTTTTCTCTGCAACCATCTCAAAGCCGGTACTAAGGATCGCAGAGAGGTATATGAGGAACCCCCAGATCCTCCGTGTTGAGAAAAAGCACAGCCCCAGGATAGATGAATTCTATTTCAAAACCAGGGAGGAGGACAAGGTTGAGCTCCTTGACTGGATACTGACATCCAATGACATAGGAATGGGCCTCATATTCTGCAATACCAAAAGGAGGGTTCAGAGGCTCAGAAAGCAGCTTGGACGTATGGGCTACTCTGTGGATGAAATTCACGGGGACCTATCACAGTCAAAGCGTGAACGTGTCATGGAACGATTCAGGAAGGGAAGGTTCAACCTCCTCATTGCAACTGATGTTGCTGCAAGGGGTATACATGTGCCCGATGTGGAGGTAGTTGTCAACTATGATCTCCCATTCGAGAACGAGTACTACGTTCACAGGATAGGGCGTACCGGGCGTGCCGGTTCAAGTGGAAAATCCTTCACACTGGTTGTTGGAAGGGAGGTCCACAGGTTAAGGCGAATCCAGTCCTTCACAGGTAAAAGGATAAAGAAGAGCAACATACCATCCCCACAGGAGATAAGGAGGGGTTACGAGGAGGACCTTGTGGAGGTGCTCCGGAGAAACCTTAAATCCAAGAGTTACAGTGACTCCAAGCTCCTGGGAAACCTTGTAAGTGAGGGTTACAGTTTCAGGGATATCTCACATGCCCTTCTGGATGTTCTGGAGTCCTCAAAGTAGATAGGGGCTTATTTCTATTTTATGGATAGAGGCTGATCTATCACCCCCCCATATTCTTTAATTTTCTAAATCACATAGAGAATTTAACCTTTGATTTCATGGATCTCCCCATCAAGGGAATTCCGCGACCACATCCCTATTTCAGTATTACTTTTAGATTCCTATAAGTGTTTTCGGTAATAAAAGATTTTATATATTGAAGATGTTTTAACTAATCTGTGGTGATACAATGAGAAGGTTCCTTATCATTCTAGCGACATTTGCACTGATTGCAGGTCTCTCGCATCATGCATGGGCCCACCCCGGCCATGGTTACTACCTTGAGGAACCATCGGATTCAGGTGACAGTAAATCAGACTCATCCACCACATCAGATTCATCCAGTACTTCGAATAAGCCTTCAGGTCAGAGCAGCAGCAAATCAAGCGCATCAGGTGGTCATAAAACCACCCATGAAAGTAAATTGGACTCATCAGATTCATCAGAGAAATCCGGTGCTGAAAGCAATTTCCAGACTGAAGAGAATGTTACAGGTGAAAGGGAGAATACCACAGAAACAGCAGATGTTAATGTGAATAAACCAGATTACGGATTCCTACCTGCACTTGCAGGACTGTGCCTGGTTTTTGGTTTAACCGCATTCAGGTTCCCACGCAGCTGAATACAAAAAGTGCGTATACTGGATAACACTTAACGGAGGTTCAACAGTGCATATACCCGATGGAATCATACCACTCTGGCAGTCGGCAGTCTACTGGGCTGTTGCACTCGTGAACATTGGCATATTCTTCTACATATTCTCAAAGAAACCCGGAAAGGAAAAAAGGATAGCTGGAACAGGACTTTTTGCAGCGGCCGCTGCGGTCGCCTCATCCATATCTGTGCCATCACCCTTCGGTGTCCCGGTGCATTTCTTCCTGATACCCCTCGCAGCCATAATACTAGGACCCCTCACGGCGGTTATGGTCGCGGTGCTCTGCCTCCTCGTCCAGTTCTTCATACTTGGAATGGGGGGGATAACCAGCATGGGAGCCAATATACTGACAATGGGTATAGGTCTTGGAATTGGAACCTATGGGGTCTACAGCGTTTTAAGTGAACTTGACAGGGGACTTGGTGTGTTCTCAGCCACATTCCTTGGTATAATGATTGCAACCGCGTTCCACATCATGATACTCCTGGCAGCGGGTGTTGCGGGTCCTGAAATGCTCATGTCAACACTCATACCCTTCTACATATTTGTGGGTGTTGTGGAGGGTGCTGCAAGCATGTTCATATTCTCATTCCTTGAGAGAATGAAACCCGAGCTCATTGCAATGGAAAAGGTCTAGGTGATTCATGTGAAGAAATTTGTGTTTCTACTAATTTTTCTCCTTATCGGCGGTGTCTCAGCCCATGGAATGGAGATAACCCCAGAGTCGTTCATTGTAATA
>NZ_JASFYE010000003.1:65349-249306 GCF_030055425.1 Methanothermobacter sp. | reverse complement strand
TTTCTCAGTATTGTGAACCTGAGGGCGTCGACTGCATAGGTCAGTGGATTTATATAGACCGCGCCCTGAAGCCATGCTGGGAGTCCGGTTATTGGGAAGAGGGCCCCACTCAGGAGGAATATCGGGAGCACTATGAAGCTCATTATAAGGTTGAACCCCTCCATGCTGTCTGTAAAAGCCGCTATCATGAGGCCCAGGCCCCCGAGGCCCATGGATATTATGAGGGCTATCACCATGCTAACAGCGAAGCAGATGGGGGACATTGTAACTCCCACTATGAATGACAGGACAAGGAGGATGGCCGCCTGTATCATGGAGGCCGTACTTATCCCCAGTGCCTTCCCGATAACTATGGAGGGCCTTGATATGGGTGCAACCAGTATCTCCTTCAGGAATCCATACTGCCGGTCTATTATCACAGAGACCCCTGAGAATATGCTGGTGAAGAGTATTGTCTGACCTATTATACCCGGATAGATGAAGGCCCTGTAGCCCCCGGCCACTCCACCGAACCTGACAGCAGCCCCAAGGCCTGTGCCGAATATTATGAGCCATAGGAGGGGGGTTACCACAGATGTGACTATCCTTGAACGGTAACGGAAGAAACGCTTCATCTCACGCAGCCATATTGTGTATATGCCCTCAAGTTCCGCCATGATATCAAACCTCAACTATTACCCTCAACTTCTGACATATCAGGCCTCACTTATACCCCTACCGGTGTACCTTATGAACACGTCCTCAAGGGTGGGGTGTTCCAGTTCCACTGACCTCACGTAGAATCCAGTCCTCGCTGCAAGGTTAACAATCTCGGGTACCAGGTTTTCGCCCCTCTCAACAAGGACCTTGACCTCATCATCCACCAGGTATGCCTTCTTAACGTATTCCTGTTTCACCAGGAGTTGATGGAATTCATCTGCCCTGTCAACCCTGACTGTTATGGTGTCTGCCCCAAGTTCCCTCTTGAGGTTTGAGGGGCTGTCAGCCTTTATTATCTCGCCGCGGCTCATTATGGCCACCTCATCGCATAGTTTATCTGCCTCTTCCATGTAGTGGGTGGTGAGGAGCACGGTAACGTCCTCCTCCCTGTTGAGCCTCTCTATGTACCTCCAGATGCTCTCCCTTGTCTGGGGGTCTAGTCCAAGGGTTGGCTCGTCAAGGAAGAGCACCCGGGGGTGGTGTATCAGGCCGCGGCCTATCTCGAGACGCCGCTTCATACCCCCAGAGTATGTCTTCACATACTCATCTGCCTTATCACCCAGGGCTATGAGTTCAAGGACCTCGTCTATCCTCCTCTCCCTTATATTCCTGGGGACCCCGTAGAGGGCGGCGTGCATTTCAAGGTGCTCCCTCCCTGTGAGTATGTCGTCGAGGGCCCTTGACTGGAAGACTATGCCTATGGACTCCCTCACCTTCCTGGCCTCCCTTACAATGTCATAGCCGTTTACCATTCCCCTCCCTGATGTTGGGTGTAGTATGGTGCAGAGCATTGATATCAGTGTGGTTTTACCTGCACCGTTGGGTCCCAGGACACCGTAGATGGAGTTTTCAGGGACCTCCAGATCCACGGAGTTAACCGCCAGGAAATCATCATATCTCTTGCTTATACCCTCTGTTTCAATTATGTTACCCATAGGAACCCCCTTCCGTTGATGCTCGGCTGATCATCACAAGTATTTTATGCTCTCATTGATTAATATAGTATTAAGTGAAAATCCGGTTTGGGATCACATCAGGGTTTCCCCAGTATTATTCCTGTGTGGGGTGGTTGATTGAGGTTCAGGTCCATTGAGAAGTCACCTACAGGCATAAAGGGCCTTGATATGGTAACAGGGGGTGGTTTCCCGCAGGGGAGAAACACCCTCATCTATGGCGGCCCCGGTACCGGGAAAACATTCATTGCAGTTGAGTTCCTTCTTAACGGTGCATCCTACTATGGGGAGCCAGGTGTCCTTGTGAGCTTTGATGAGCCGGCAGCCAGTATTGTTGAGAACTTCCAGACCGATGAAAGGATCCTTGAAAAACTGATTAAAGATGGTAAAATATTTATTGAAGACGTTTCAGTGGCGCTGATCCCAGTATAGAGTCCTACAGTCTGGATGCCCTTAAGATAAGGATCGAGGATGCTGTTAAAACCACGGGGGCCAGCAGGGTTGTCCTTGATAAGGTGGACAGCCTCTTTGATGGCGTATCAGATAGGGGCCCCCTCCACATGGAACTGCGCCACCTCATATCCTGGCTGAATGGGCTGGGGGTTACAAGTGTATTCACAGCCGGGGACTCTGGTGGTAAACCAACACATGGACTTGAGGACTACATCTCTGACTGTGTCATACACCTCACCCACACCTTCGATGGGGAGGTTGGAACAAGACACATGAGAATAGTCAAGTACCGGGGCTCCAGCCACGGCCTCAACAGGTACCCCTTCCTCATCAATGAGAGGGGAATCTCAATCTTCCCGATAACCTCCCTCAAACTTGATTCCAGTGTCAGCAGGGAACTTGTCTCCACCGGGATACCTGACCTTGATGATATGCTGGGTGGGGGTGTATACAGGGGTTCCAGTGTCCTGATATCCGGTACTACAGGGGCCGGTAAGACCACCCTTCTTTCAAAGTTTGCCTATGAGGCCTGCCGCCGCGGTGAACGCTGCCTCTACTTTGCCAATGAGGAGCCCGCAGATCAGGTCATCCGTAACATGGAATCGGTGGGGATCCACCTCACAGATTACCTTGATGATAAACTCATGATACACGCTGACAGGCCCACATCACTTGGGCTTGAATCCCACCTCACAGAGATGCAGGACCTTGTAATGGACTTCAAACCTGATGCCGTACTTGTGGACCCTGTTACCGGCCTTGCAGCTGCAGCTTGATGGTGAACTCAGAATCAGTGGGGATGACGGTGTGCGTGTGAGCCTTGTTTTCCCTCTTTAGAAACTGAATCTAAGGGAAGTGGTTTTGAAGATGGACGTTGATGTTTACACTGCAACCATGAAATCTGGCCTCGCAGTGATCCTCCTGGCCGTCATCAGTGTAGTTGCACAATTTTAATTGCATCTGTATCAAGTTTTTTGTCGGATCCTCCTGGCTGCCATCAGTGTAGTTGCACAATTTTAATTGCATCTGTATCAAGTTTTTTGTCGGATCCTCCTGGCTGCCATCAGTGTGGTTGCCGGGACCATGATGTCTCCGCGATACTGTTCCTTGTCGGTGGACTTCCTGTGGCAGGTGGCTTCATGCCCCAGAGGTCAATTAAAGATGGGGATGCTGTGATGGGGGCGGCATACGGGTGGTATTTAAGCCTTTTTTCATCTGTTTCCTCTCCTTCTCCATTAATTACACTGGAAGAACCTTCACTGCTGCTGAGTTACTGGGTCTTACCGCATCCCTTATGGTCATCACAGTGCTCCTATCATGGGCTTACCTTTCATGGAAGGGGTGATCTGTGTACCATAAACTCCTTCCGTCCTTGAATGAAAAACTGGCCCCATAAAATCCATTTAAAGCTCCAAAGAGCACTTCAATGAGCTATCCTCTTTTTCTGGAAAATGATAAATAAGCAGTTTTACATATTATTATCCGGTGAGGTGCATGATATTTGAGATAATAAAATCAGAGGGGCTATCCCATAATTCCTATTTTATTGCATCCGGTGGTGAGGCCGCTGTTGTGGATCCAAGAAGGGATGTGGATGTGTACCTTGAACTTGCAGAGAAAAACAGCGTGAATATCAGGTACATATTTGAGACCCACAGGAACGAGGACTACACCATCGGATCTGTGGAACTGGCTCGTTATGTGGATGCTGAGATACTCCACGGTGCGAACCTGGATTTCAGGTATGGTACCTCTGTTGTGGAGGGTGACACCTTCAGGCTGGGAAACCTTGAACTGGAGGTCCTGGAGACACCCGGCCACACCTATGAGAGCATATCGGTGGCTGTGAGGGACAGGAGCGTTTCAGATGACTACCTTATGGTATTTGTGGGTGATGTACTCTTTGCCGGTGAAACAGGGCGTGTTGATTTCTTTGGGCCTGAAAAAATCCCTGAAACCGCGGGGTTACTCTATGAGAGCATACATGAGAAGATAATGCCACTGGGGGACCATGTTGTGGTCTGCCCGGCCCATGGGGCGGGTTCGGTCTGCGGGGCTGACATAAGGGACATGGACACGACAACTGTGGGGTATGAGAGGCTCACAAACCCATACCTCCAGATGGGAAGGGATGAGTTCATTGAGCACAAGATCTCCGAGAGGCTCTACACACCACCATACTTCAGGAGAATGGAGGAGAACAACCTGAGGGGTGCTCCTGTGGAGAACCCCAACCTTGAAGCCCTCCCTGTTCCTGACTTCAGGGAACTCATGGATGAAGGCGCCCAGGTGGTTGATGTCCGGAACCCCACAAGCTTCTCGTCTGGCCACATACCCTGCAGTCTGAACATCTGGCAGGACGGCTTCGCGGCCTTTGCAGGGTACTTCCTCAACTACGATGACCCTGTACTTGTGGTGGATGATGGGCGTGGCGTTGAATCTGTCAGGAGGTCCCTCATAAGGCTCGGCTATGATAACATGGCAG
Source organism: Methanothermobacter sp. (assembly GCF_030055425.1). NCBI lineage: Archaea > Methanobacteriati > Methanobacteriota > Methanobacteria > Methanobacteriales > Methanobacteriaceae > Methanothermobacter > Methanothermobacter sp. The sequence continues at coordinate 244,716 of NZ_JASFYE010000003.1, read as the reverse complement.
GGTACCTTGCAGGTGGATTCCCCTCATGGTACATGGCTGGACTCGAGTTCAATGCCATAAGGGCCATGAGCGTCCATGAACTCAGAGAACTGGAGGGCGACTTCTTCCTGCTTGATGTGCGTAAGATCACAGACAGGGAGAGGTTCCACATTGAGGGTTCAGAGCACATCTGGGTGGGGGATCTCCCTGATAACATTGACATGATACCCGAGAAGGACGTGGTTATATACTGTGATTCAGGTTACAAGTCAACGATAGCCGCCAGTATACTTGAGATGCATGGTTTCAGTGCCACAACTGTACTTGGGGGTATCGGGGCCTGGCTGAGGGCAGGTTTCCCCGTGGTGGAGGTGTGAGTGATGGGTATAGTTAAGATCCCCCTCATGAGCAGGGAGGAGTATGATGAGTTCATAAGGGAGAACTTCATGAGCAGGATAGCCTTCAACGGTGACTATCCATACATAGCCCCCTTCCTCTATATATTCGATGGGGAGCACATCTACTTCCTATCAACAAGATACGGCAGAAAGATAGAACTCCTCAAGAAAAACCCCTATGTCGCAGTGGAGATAGAACACTATGAGGAGGACCTATCAGATTACCGCTTCGTTACACTGCAGGGGCAGATAGTCGAGGAGAAGGACCCATCAACCAGGAAGAGGGTTAAGGGGATGTTCGCCGACCTCATAGAGAAGCACGGCCTATCAAGGAACATCCTGAAGGCCCTTGGTCATTCGCCTGAGGATCCCCTGACATGCCTTGTGGAGATGGACCGTTCCTATGTATGGAAGCTGGTCGATGTGGTTGACATTGTGGGCATAAAAAGCGGTGAGTAGGCCTCAAGAATGAGTGGTTCCATGTCATAATCGCAGTTTTAAGTTTCCTTAGAGATTTCATAGAATGAGTGGTTCCAGGCGGCTGTCCACCTGGAACAGGTTAGGGGGGTTAAAGGTAGAAAAAGTTTAGGGTGTTGAAGGAGTTAAATGAAGGTTGGGGGGATGAACATCTACTCCTTCACCTACCCTATCATTTCCTACTATTCACATACACTAAAGGTTTTTTGTGAATAATTTCACCCATTATCATCTTTTTTGTGACATCTAAGGTACCATGCCGGCCATCCCTGTTACGGTGCCGCTTCCGGCAGCGAATGCCAGAAACGTCACCGCCATCCCCACCTTTATGAGCCCTGAGACACGTGATGCGGTTTCCCTATCCTGGCCTTTGAGTATCATGAAGGCCGCCCGCAGGAAGAAAATCACTGCAACTGCAAGGACCGGGATATAGAGGATTGAGAATATCCCTATAATGTAAAGGCTGGGACTTGTGAGGCTTGCTGATAACATGAAGGCAGCCGCAAGGATCCCTGAAACCCCCCTACCATGTGTTATGGGGAGTGTGGTTGCACCCTCAACCAGGTCCCCCTCAACGTCCTCCATGTCCTTGACTATCTCCCTGGCCATGGTCATGAGGAAGGCGTAGATTCCAAGGTAGACGGACGCAGAGATCTCACCGACAACTATGCCCCCAAAGACGAAGCTCAGCCCTGTGAGGAAGGATATGGTTATGTTGCCAACAAGGCACCTCTTCTTGAGGCTCCAGGCATAGTATACCATGAGCAGGGAACTTGAAGCCACCACAAGACCCGGTAGAGGGCCCAGGTAGAATCCCAGTGCTGAGGCCAAAACAAAAAGTAAGATAGAATAGATACCAGCAGCCCTTCTTGTGATCCTCCCTGAGGGTATGGGGCGTGATGGCCTGTTAACTCTGTCAATTTCATGGTCAAAGTAGTCATTTATCACATTACCTGCGCCTGTGGCGGTGAAAACAACTATGCATGCGAGGAGAACATCAACATCAAACCTGCCGGCAATGAGGGCCATGAGTATAACAGTTATTACAGCCATGACAGCGTTTACGGGTCTCAGTATTTCAATGTAAGGGTTCATGCAGAAAAACCTCCATCAGTTCTATCATAAAAGGCCACTATACTTAAACTACTCCCAGCTTTTACATGTATCAATCATGATAAATCAAAAGCCACTTATACCTTGAACTACTCCATAATTCCTATGAGCGGCAGTGACATTCTTGGACTCCTGATGGTATATCTGTATGTTGCGGTTTTACTGATTGTATCTGAGAGGCTCCTTGGTGATAGACCAAACCTCAGCCGGAAATTTGTACATATAATGGTTGGTAACATCCTATTTATATTACCCCTCTTTGATAGCCGGCTGGTTATAACATTCCTGGCGGCGGCGCCATTCATACTCCTAACATTCCTCATAAGCCCCTATTCCCCATTGAAGATAAAACACCGGGCCTCCTCCTATGGTCACGGCCTTGGCCTCGTCTACTACTCCATATCCTGGACCGTGCTTGCCTACCTATTCTTTAACACCCCCTGGGTCACGGGTATAGGGATAGCCGCCATGTCCTATGGTGACGGCCTTGCAAGCCTGATAGGTGAGAGGTTTGGCAGGACAACCTTCAGTGTACTGGGGGATAGGAAGAGCCTGGAGGGCTCCCTGGGGATGTTCCTGACACTCATTGTGACGCTGCCCGTCGTCCTCCTCTATTACTCACAGAACATAGCCCCGCTGGTCATAGTGGGGGTTGCCCTGGTATCAACGGTACTGGAGGCCCTCACCCCCAGGGGCCTTGACAACCTCACGGCATGCTTCGGGGCAGTTGCAGCCTACATAATCCTCGGGGGAATGGCTGTTTGAGGTTCATAGTCATTGATGGCCTTGACGGGGCAGGTAAGGACACCCACGCCGAACTAATAAGAAGGAGGTACCTTGAGCGTGGTGAGCGCGTAATATTCAGGTCCCATCCTGAGGAGGATAATCCCTACGGTAGAAGAGCCAAGAGGGCCCTACTCATGGGTGGAAAGGTTAACCATATAAAGGCCGCGGTGTTCTATGCCCTGGACGTCATAAGGTCCCTCTGGAAGTACCACTGGCGCTCCAATCCTGGCCCCGACACCCTGATATTCTCAAGGTACCTCATGGGAGTGGCCTACCTCCCGGGGCCCCTGGCATCAATACTGTACCGCCTGCTCTCAAGGGTCCTCCCCACCACGGAGTACATGTTCTTCCTCGACGTGTCCCCCGAGGAGTCCCTGAGAAGGTTAAGGGAGAGGGATGAACATGAGATGTTCGAGAACCTGGAGGACCTCACAAAAACTAGGGAGAAGGCACTCAGACTTGCCAGTGGCTGGTACATAATAAACACAGAGGACCCCATAGCTGATGTGCAGCGAAGGATAGACGAAATACTTGACCTCCTGGATGGTGATGTTTCTGAAAATTATCTGCCTTGTTGAGGATACCTCAAAAGCGCCGCTGATGGGTGAACATGGCCTATCACTGTACATCGAGTCTGACATCAGGATACTATTTGATATGGGGCAGAGCAGACTCTTTGCAGAGAATGCCAGAAGACTGGGCGTTGACCTCAGGGAGGTGGATGTGGCGGTTATCTCACACGGCCACTATGACCATGGAGGAGGACTAAGACATTTCCTCGAAATCAATGACTCGGCAGATGTCCTCATGGGGGAGGGGGCATTTACACCACGCTATGCCATTAATGGTGACTGGAGGTTCATAGGCCTCGAGGAAATCCACGATGCTAGAATAAAATTTCTGGGTAAAACTAAGAGTTTTCCGGGCTTCACGGTGATCCGGGACTTTGGAGATCTTTTCGAGAAACCAGCTGGTAACATGACTCTCTTTGAATGTTTAAATGGCGAACCCGTTCCTGACAGGTTTTCCGATGAACTGGCCATTGCCATTGAAGAAGATGGTCATCTTAACCTCATAACGGGTTGCTCCCACAGCGGCATACTCAACATTGTCAGTAAGGCCTATGATATCTTTCACAGGCCTTTGAATCTCCTTGTGGGTGGTTTCCACCTTGAGAGGTCCCCCAGAGAGGTTGTATCCAGGCTTGGAGAATTTGTTAAAGGCCCCGTCTACACTGGCCACTGTACATCAGAGGAGGCACGACTGAGTCTGGCTGAGAGTCTGGTTAATGTCAATCCACTACATACAGGGACGGAGATCATCACATGAGAGGCCTTATTAAAGAGTATGTGCAGATATTAATACAATGAAGCGGGTCATCCTCCTTATACTAATATTAATACTCATTCAGGGCGCACATGCCCACCAGCCCCGCCTTGTGAGTGATGATGAGGTTACAGTCAAGAACCCAGAGGTGTCACAGGCATTCTATGGTAAACTTGAGGGGGAACCCGTCTACTTCAGGGTGGATTCAGGGAGACCCTTCAGACTGTATGTTAATATTCTGGTACCGCTCTCCCCCGATGCAGAGGCCGTTTCTGTGGATATAATAAGGGATGGCAAGGTTATAGGGACACTTGATGGTAACCTGAGTTCCTGGAGCCCCTACTTCGAGGAGTTTGGTGGTGACAGTTACTTTAAGGGCCCTGAATTCAACAGGACCGTTGGGGCGGGCACATACTACCTCATGGTAAGTAATCAGGATAACAGGGGAAGTTACGTCCTTGCTGTGGGGGAGGAGGAATCCTTCCCCCCTGATGAGGCCCTGAACGCCATTTTCCTTCTCCCCATCCTGAAGTCAGTGGTGTTTGGTGTTCCGGTATTCCCTAACATCCTCCAGTTTCTGGGCATGGCCATGGGGATGGGGTCATTCCTTGTGCTTCTCCTCCTCTCATGGCGTGGTTACCTTTTAGAGGATGAACACCGGGACATCAGATGGATGCTCTGGGCAGGAATACTTTTAATCGTTGCAGGGTGGATACCCACCCACCTCAGAAACCCCCTGAATATAATGGGAAACTTCATTAACCTTTCACTAATTTTAATAGTTATACTTACCTGGAGGTTTGATAAGGGGCTTCCAGAATACAGTAAGTTCAGGGAAAGTATCCTCCTTGCCTCATGGATAATTCTACTCATTCTGAGGGCCTCAATTCTGAATTGGTGATCCCACCAGAAAAGGGGCGAAACATTTAATAGTTTAATATGCAAATCTTAAAAAGTAAGTTGATCAATTTATAGCCTTGATTTTATGATTATCACAAATCTCTGAAAGGTGTTTCAATTGGATAAGATAAAGATTGCAATAGTCGGTGTGGGAAACTGTGCCAGCTCCCTGATTCAGGGGATATACTATTACCGTAACAAGGATGCCCGTGATTCAATAGGACTCATGCACTGGGATATTGGGGGTTACAGGCCAGGGGACATTGAGGTTGTGGCGGCCTTCGATGTGGATAAGAGAAAGGTCGGGAAAGACTTGAGCGAGGCCATATTCGCACCCCCCAACTGCACGACGGTATTCTGTGATGATATACCCCTGATGGGTGTTGAGGTATCCATGGGGCACGTCCTTGATGGTGTGGCGCCCCACATGAAGGATTACCCTGAAGACCAGACATTCGTTGTAGCAGACGCCGAACCCGTTGATGTTGTGGAGGTCCTCAGGGAAAGCGGGGCTGAAATACTCCTCAACTATCTACCCGTGGGATCAGAGGAGGCCGCAAGGTTCTATGCTGAGTGCGCACTCGAGGCCGGGGTTGCCTACATAAACAACATGCCGGTCTTCATAGCCAGTGATCCTCAATGGGCCGCCAGATTTGAGGAGAGGGGGATACCAATTGTTGGTGACGATATAAAGGCCCAGCTTGGAGCCACCATAACCCACAGAACCCTTGCAAACCTCTTCAAAAAGAGGGGTGTCAGACTTGATCGGACCTACCAGATAAACACCGGTGGGAACACTGACTTCCTCAACATGCTCAACCGTGACAGGCTTGACTCAAAGAAGGAATCCAAGACTGAAGCAGTTCAATCAATACTTGGTGATGAAAGGCTGGATGAGGAGAACATCCACATAGGCCCCAGCGACTACATACCATGGCAGAAGGATAATAAGATCTGCTTCCTAAGGATGGAGGGCCGGCTCTTTGGGGATGTCCCAATGAACCTTGAGCTGAGGCTGAGTGTTGAGGACTCGCCCAACTCTGCCGGATGCGTCATCGACGCCATAAGGTGCTGCAAACTTGCAATTGACCGTGGAGTGGGCGGAACACTCACATCAATATCAGCCTACACAATGAAGCATCCGCCGGTGCAGTACACCGATGATGTGGCCGCCAGTATGGTGGATGAATTCATTGAGGGTAAAAGAGAGAGATAAACCTGTAATCTTTAATTTTGTAGATGAATCCGAAGAAATAAACAATCAATCAAAACTATTTTTATAAAAAGGAGTTATCTGGGTTGAGGGTCAGTCCTCCTCAACCTCTATGCACTCATTGGGGCAGACGTCCATGCATACCTCACATTCATTGCATTCCTCAGGGTGCTGGACCTTGAGTTTACCGTCAACTATTATGAGTACCTCCATCGGGCATACATCGACACATTCTCCGCATGCATCACATTCATCATAATCTATGATTATCTTTGCCATTTTGATTCTCCCTTAAAATTCGTTGTAAATTTAATGGTTAGGATTAGTATCTCATTCCTTATAACCATTTCAGGCGTGGGATAAATTCATAGAGAATTAATACATCTGCTGTGTATTTAAGGAAGTTCCTACTATGTATATAAAGAATTAACTGATCTCATGAGAGGGTCACGATGAAAGGGATAAAGGTCGTTGAAACAGCATTCAGGGATGCGCATCAGTCACTTCTTGCAACTCGCCTCCGGACAAGGGACATGATACCCATCGCAGAGGAGATGGACAGGGTTGGTTTTTTCTCACTGGAGGCATGGGGAGGCGCAACCTTCGATACCTGCATACGTTACCTGAACGAGGATCCATGGGAGAGGCTGCGGGAACTCAAGGAGCACATAAAGAGGACTCCCATACAGATGCTCCTCCGTGGTCAGAATCTGGTGGGTTACAAGCACTACCCCGATGACATCGTGAGGAAGTTCATTGAGAAGTCATATGAAAACGGCGTTGATGTGTTCAGGATATTCGACGCCCTTAATGACCTCCGGAACATGGAGTACGCCATAAAGGTTGCCAGGGAACAGGACGCCCATGTCCAGGGGGTTATCTGCTACACCATAAGCCCATACCATACACTTGAAAGTTACGTGGACTTTGCAAGGGAACTCGAGGCCCTTGAATGTGACTCGGTTGCCATTAAGGATATGGCAGGTTTAATTTCACCCCACGATGCCTACGAACTTGTAAGTGCCCTTAAAGAGGAAACAGACCTCATGGTAAATCTTCACTGCCACTGCACAAGTGGTATGACACCCATGAGTTACTATGCGGCCTGTGAGGCGGGGGTTGATATCCTTGACACAGCAATATCCCCCCTATCCTGGGGTGCCTCACAGCCTCCGACCGAGAGCCTCGTTGCTGCCCTCAGGGACACTCCCTATGATACCGGACTCGACCTCAAGATCCTGAAGAACATCAAGAAGTACTTCGAGGAGATCAGGAAGAAGTACAGCAGCCTACTGGACCCCATCGCTGAGCAGATCGACACAGATGTCCTTATCTACCAGATACCCGGGGGTATGCTATCAAACCTTGTTGCACAGCTCAAGGAACAGAACGCCCTTGACAGGTACGAGGAGGTCCTTGAGGAGATGCCCCGCGTGAGGAAGGACATGGGTTACCCGCCACTTGTAACCCCCACGAGCCAGATAGTGGGTATACAGGCTGTTATGAATGTCCTGAGTGGTGAAAGGTACAGTATGGTCACCAATGAGGTGAAGGACTACTTCAGGGGACTCTATGGTAGGCCACCAGCACCTGTAAATGAGGAGGTCGCAAGGAAGGTCATTGGCGATGAGGAGCCCATCGACTGCAGACCCGCAGACATCCTCAAGCCCCAGTACGAGGAGTGCAGGAAGAGGGGTGAGGAGATGGGCATAATAGAGAAGGAGGAGGACATACTGACCCTCGCACTCTACCCTGCCATAGCACCCAAGTTTCTGAGGGGAGAGGTTGAGGAGGAACCGCTAGAGCCCCCCGTGGAGGAAAGGGCACCCGCCGGTGAAGTGCCAACGGTCTTCCATGTTGAGGTGGACGGTGACGAATTCAACGTAAAGGTCGTGCCCACAGGATACATGACCATCGAGGAGGCTGAACCAGAACCCCTGGATGTTGAGGGTGCCGTCAGGTCAACGATGCAGGGGATGGTTGTGAAGCTGAAGGTCAGTGAGGGTGACCATGTGAATGCAGGGGATGTTGTGGCTGTTATTGAGGCCATGAAGATGGAGAACGACATCCAGACACCCCACGGTGGCGTTGTTGAGAGGATATACGCAGGCGAGGGCGAAAGGGTTGAGACAGGTGACATCCTCATGGTCATAAAATAAAATTTTTACATTTTTTATCACAGCGTGGCCATAGCAGACCCCCGCGGGTTCTGCTTCATGGGGAGCCTGCCTGCTTTTATGTCCCGGAGATTCCTCTGTATCCTTAAGCCATCTGGGATTGTACTCATCTATTCTCAGGACCCTTCTTCTATTTTTTATCCTGGACCTCAGCATTCAGCTGATTCAGGTAAATCTGTGAAAGAGCTATCATTGAAGATCCCAGATCCGCTCAATCCATGATGACATGATGATGCAGCCAGCGGCCGTGAGTAAACCCTCAAGGAGGCCCCCATGTTGCTGAATAGGCCCCCATGCTCACCACTGACCTCATGATGGGGAATACGCCTGCAGCCCCAAGCTGGATACCTGTGAGGATACCTACCAGTACATATGATGCAAAACCAGCGATGAATCCTGAAAGAACCCGCCTTCCCCCCAAACCCCCAGTTGCCCTGCTGTAGATGTAGAATCCAAGGAAACGCCCAGGAACCCCCATAACGATCATGTTTGCGCCAAGTAATGTTACCCCACCAAAGCCAAAGAAGATGGACTGTACAAGCATGACAGCAGCCATGAGGATAAATGCCGGGAAGGGGTTTTTAAGAATTACTGAAAGCAGTGCGGCCCCGTTAAGGGTAAGCGGTACGCCTAGGGCACAGGTATGCAAAGCCTGAATTAAGAAGATTAAAGGTGGTGCAGTTAACATGATCAGGAGAACCTGTAAGGTCTACCTATGCTCCCTCATCCCTCTTCATTGACAGAAGACCCCTTATCACCCATGCAATACTCAGGACGAGTACCACAGTTGCAATTACATTGTAGAAGACCCGCTGCCAGGCAGGGATAAAACCATCAGGTATGTGCATTCACCATCACCTCAAGGTGATAATATAATATGAATACATAAAAAAGTATTCCTGATTCTCTCATCTAAAGAAGTCTGGTGTTAAGAAAAACAGACGCTCCCCCAACTTCCCTCAGTTAAAAAAGTCTATGGCAGGAAAAAACTATAATAAGCCGCCAGTGTGAGGGGTAACCCTCTATTCAAGGTATCCTGTGGGATCCTCAACACCTGCAAGCTTGAAGGCCCTCCTCCTCCTCAGGCAGGACTCGCAGACACCACAGTGGACCTCACCTCCACTGTAACATGAGTAGGTCAACTCAAAGGGCAGATCCAGAGCAGAGCCAGCCTTAACTATCTCCCTCTTGGTCATACCTATAAGCGGCGCCCTCACCTCAACACCCCGGAGCGTACCTATACCCAGAAGCCTGTTGAACGCATCGAGAAACTCTGCAGAGTTGTCAGGGAAGGTCTCGGCCTCTTCAAGGTCCCACCCCACTATAACCGCATCTGCATCCAGGGCCTCTGCAAAGGAAACACCAATGGCTGTGAAGACTATGTTCCTCCCGGGTACCCAGACCCTCCTTGCCGTCTCAAGGCACTCCTCCCTGTCATCAAGATCTGCTGGTGAGGGTATCTCACCCCCCGCTGTGAGGGCTGAACCACCAAGTCTTCCAAGCCAGGGGAGTTCAATGATTGTGTGTTCAATGCCAAGGTGCTTAGCAAGTTTTCTGGCGTGTTCAATCTCCATTGCGGCACTTCTCTGGCCGTAATCGAATGTTAAAGCGTGGATCTCATATTCAGATGCCAGCAGTGCTGTTGCAACTGCAGAGTCCATGCCAGCTGATAGTATGCTGATTGCCCTACTCATTCCAGATCTCCCCAGCTTTTATTTTTACCAGTATTCTGATCAACCTAATCATCAGAAGCCTCCCTATGTTCTTATTGACATTCTCATCTCAGATTTCCCCATCTCTTATGTTATTCATCATTATCCTTCATGAAATCTCTGAACTGTTTCTCGGCCATTTCCATGACATCCCTGAGGGGTATCCCTGTTTCAAGTGATATCCTCCTTGCATCCTCGTATTCTATCCTTGCATTCACAACCCTTGAACCCAGGAGGCCAACCTTGAACCTGGCCCTTCTTCTCCCCTTTATATCAACCTCTGCCTCCATGATTCTCCTCTCAAGGACGCCCCTGTGAACCTGGGGGAATATCCTCACACCAAGTGTTCCTGTCTCAGAGAATAGGTGTTTGAGTATCATTTCATGGTCATTTTCCCTGCATATGACCCTTATTAGCTGTCCTGGACGGTTTTTCTTCATTATAACCGGTGTGAGTGTAACGTCAAGGGCACCTGCATCCATGAGGCTCTCGAAGAGGTTGCCCAGGACCTCCCCGCTGAGGTGATCCACATTGGTCTCAAGTAGCGTTACCATGTCATGGTGCACCGCCTCTGAGCCCCTCACCACCCTCAGGACATTCGGGAAGTCAGGGTCCATGTCCCCTGCACCGTAACCGGTGGCCTGGATCTCCATTGAAGGATAGAACCTCCTGTATCCCCTAACCATGTTAACAAGGAGCGCGGCCCCTGTGGGTGTTGCAAGTTCCATCTCAACCGGCCCTCCATTCACAGGGAAACCCCTGAGTATTTCAACTGTGGCCGGTGCAGGGACAGGTGTCTTTCCATGGGCACCGCTCACTGTACCTCCCCCAACCGCCACGGGTAGTGTGTAGACCGTATCCCTCTGAAGGTTGAGGTCAAAGTAGGCAAATACAGTCCCAAGGACATCTGCAACTGCATCAGCGGCCCCAACTTCATGGAAGTGGACATCATCCAGTTTCACGCCATGAACCGTGGCCTCTGCCTGTGCCATGGTATGGAACACTGCCCTTGCCATTGAGAGCATCTCATCGTCAATGCCAGGATGGCTGATCCTCTCAAGGCGCTTTAGAAATTCCATGTAACCTATGCTGAGGGAGTCGTCTGCCCTCACATCAACGTGGGTTGCCCTGATGCCTGACCTCTTAACCTCTGAAACCTCCACGCTGGCCCCGCCGAAGTGGGATGCCGCCTCCTCCATGACCTCCGCTGTCCTCTCAGGATGGGCCCCCAGATCTATGAGGGCCCCAACCATCATGTTACCTGATACCCCTGCAAGCTGGGGGTCTATGACCGTTACCATTCAAGCACCGTCTGGATCACTCTGGTGGTGAATTGACTATTATTCTCCTTATAGGTATCTCTATTATGGTGTACTTCTCATCACCAAGCTCCCTGCTGAACCTGGCCACGATGGGGTCAACGAGCTCCTCGTCAACCACCGAGCATACCAGGACCGCGTCCCTTGCATAGTCATGTATGAGTGAGATTGCTGACTTGGGGTCCTCCTTGATTGAGAATCCCCTCCACTCTGTTGGGGAGACGCCCTTGTATTCAACTATGTAGAAACCTGTGACGCCCTCATCTGCCAGTATGTTCATGACGCGGCCCAGGTTCTCAACCTCCACGAATACCCGTAGATGCACCTTCATTAATATCACCCTATATAGATATGTGGTGTGTAGATAATAAATCTGATGAGGAAGAGAACTGTACTGATGCTGGGTGCAGATAATGAATCCCATAGAATAACGGTGCTTATCTGAAGGTGAAACCCTTGAATGAAAAGTTAAATCTTAACGGTGCAGAGGTTGTAATCGAATCTGATCTTGTGAGGGTGATGGCAGAATCCGGGCTTGTGGCTGCCTCAGGAACCATCAGCACATCCACTGAGGTTACCCTTGAACTCCCAAGCCCCCCTGAGGTTGCCTGTGCAGGTAAAGTCCTCTCGGTATTCTCTGCTGGAGATTTCCTCCACGTCCTCGTGGTGTGTGGGGAGCGGTGCGGTGACCGCATACCTGAAATCCTGCAGCTTTCTGTAAGTGAAGTAACATCAGCCCTGGGGTTACTCACAGAAATCCTGGAGCCCAGGGTAACCGTGGTCTCCATGCCCGGTGATGAAGGGTTCAGTGCACCTGACCTGAGGAAGTCCCTGAGGCTTTCATCTCAGAGGTTACTCCTTGAGGGCCCGGGGGTTGAGGAACTCCTGGAGCTGCATGGTGTGACAGCTGAGGCCATGGTCGATGCTGGTATGGAGCTCGTGGTTGGAGCTGAGGTCACAGAGGAATTGAGGGAGAGGCTGCGTTCCGAGATAAACCGTGCGCTGGGGGACCTGAACGTTCGTGTGCTTCTTGCCGCGGCACTGCATATTGAGGATGACATCAGAAGAAGGAGGCTGCTTGGAGTGGACCTCACAGATGACCCGGCCTACCTCTACAGTGATGAGGTGATAGGCATGGCGGTTGCCAATCAGGTCGCAGGCACCAAGGCAGTATTCAATTTCAAGCGCTACGATGAGGAGAAACCAGGTGTGATAGGGGAACTCGGACCCATGGTGGATGATGCAGTGGCTGGGCTCATAGCAGGCTGCATGTCAAGGCTCTTTGAGTGATGGTGGTTTTCATGGATTTTCTGAGGAAATTCGCTGGACTCATATCATTTTCAACCGTCTTCCCGGTGGGTTCAGAGGCGACCGTTGAGGAGATAGCCTCCCTGACACTGCACTGGCCACTTGTGGGGGCCCTCATAGGGGTCATTGTGGGTTCAGGGGGTCTTTTAGCATCCCTCATACTCCCCTACCCGGTGGTTGCCTGTGCCGCATATGCCCTTGCCATATGGTTCACCGGCTTCCACCACCTTGATGGCCTCATAGACATGGGGGACGCCCTCATGTCCCATGGGAGCTTCGAGAGGAAGATAGAGATAATGAGGGACCCTCGTATCGGTACCGGTGGACTGGGGCTTCTCATTATGGTCTCCTCACTGACAGTGGCATCAGTATATTCCATTCCATCAGATATCATATTCCAGGGCCTTTTAATTTCAGAGGTCTCTGCAAAGATATGCCTTACTGGCTGTGCACTGGTCTCAAGGCCCCTTGACAGTGGCACAGGGAGGCACTTTATAAATGCGGCCAGGAGCCCCCTCATCGCGCCTGTGTGGTTCCTCTGGTCAGCTGCAGCCTACCTGTTACTTGGGATTCCGGGGGCTCTTAGTGTTGTTGTGGCCGCTGCCTCGGGAGTATTCATCGGATTTACCGCGAGGAGAAACTTCTACTGGAGCACAGGTGATGTTCTCGGGGCCTCAAATGAGATTGGGAGGATGACTGGTCTCCTGGGGATTGCTGCAGCCATCCAGTTAATATGATTTTATACTGATTTATGGAGGTCATTATAATGGATATCAGGGTTTTAAGGTTAGGTCACAGAAAGTCACGGGATGCGAGGATCACGACACACGTGTGCCTCACCGCAAGGGCCTTCGGGGCATCTGAGGTCATACTTAGTGGTGAGGAGGACCCTAAACTCATGGAGGGCGTTGATGATGTTGTTAAGAGGTGGGGCGGACCCTTCAGGGTGAGTTACAGGAGAAACTGGCAGGGCGTCATTGAGTCCTGGAAGCAGATGGGTGGGGAGGTTGTGCACCTCACAATGTACGGTCTCCCTGCAAGGGACGTTATACCTGATCTAAGGGAAAGCCCGGCAGGTAAACTCGTGGTTGTCGGGGGCGCTAGGGTCCCCGGGAAGGTCTACAGGCTTGCAGATTACAATGTTGGGGTGACGAATCAGCCCCACTCAGAGGTCTCATCCCTTGCAGTCTTCCTCCACATGCTCCTTGATGGGGGTGAATTCGACCTCAAATTTGAGAACCCCATGATAGAGGTTGTGCCCCAGGCCCATGGAAAGAAATTGATTGAGAGGGGAGGTGATGTCGATGCTCAGGGTGATAGATAACCTGGTTGTAAGGGAGATTCTAACAGGTATAAGGAGGAGGGGAATTGACCCCGCCAGTTTCAGGAAGGGCATATCTGATATAGGCCGCTACCTGGCCTATGAATTCGCAGACACTCTTAAGTGGCGTGAGGTTGATGTTGAAACACCACTGGGGGTTGCATCGGGTGTTGAGATCACAGATAGAAACAGGATCGTTGTGCTGAGCATCCTCAGGGCATCACTTCCATTCACAGAGGGTGTTATGAGGGTTTTCCCTGAGGCAGAACAGGGTATTGTGGGGGCCTGCAGGTCAGATGATCCTCCCTTCAATGTTTCAGTTGACTACCTGAGGGTCCCTGAACTGGATGGTAAGATAATGGTGATAGCTGACCCCATGCTTGCAACGGGTAACACGGTTATGGGGATCCTTGAGGCCCTTGAGTCATGCGGCACCCCTGAGAGGACCGTCCTATTCAATGTTATATCCTCAAGGCCCGGCCTTGAGAGGGTCCTTGAAATGGATATGGAGGTCTACACCTGCAGTGTGGAGGAGGAACTCAACGACAGGGGCTACATTGTACCGGGACTGGGGGATGCAGGGGACCTTGCATTTGGAAGGCCATCAGAATAGATAACAATAAACCTATGGTGGTGGGGACCCTATCACATCCCAGCCACCAGAATGAACTGATCCCGGAAAAATATGGCAGGAGTGACTGATCATCAATCGTAGACTGACCTTCCACCGGCTGCCGCCACTATACCGGGGATCCCCTGGACTCTGAGCTCAAATATGGCCTCCATACCCTCCTCCTCAAATGCAGCGACTCTTCTTGATTTAATACGGCTTGTGAGGAGTGCCGCGACGGGTGGTGTTACAATGAAAACCGCCCCGGCATCACCGAGTGCCCTCACGGTTTCATCCTTAAGTTTTCCCTTACCTATGTGGACCAGCACACCCCTTGATGCCAGGTAGGGCATGCTCTCCTCTATGTCCTCCTTGTTACTGCTTGTGGGGGCTATTCCGGCCGGGCTTACTGCTGTGTGCATTATCGCAGCACCCCTCACATCAAATGGCTCCTCACCCCTCTTGAGGGCATCCACAAGTTTGGGGAGCGCAGCATCCCTTCCAGTGTATATGATACCATCTATGATAACACGGTCTCCGGGACTGAGCCCCTCAAGTTCCATTCTAGTTGTGGGTGTAGATATCCTCATAATTACTACCATCCAGAGTCATTTAACAGCTGCAGATATCCTCATAATCACCATCAGGAACACATGAGTTCCAGATCTTTAATATCCATAGAAATATCAACTTTAATCTTCTAAATAAGGGTTTTGATGTCCTCGAGGAATAGTTCAATGTGCTCTGCCTTTATGTGGGGCATGACAACAACCCTTATGGCCGGCGGACATGCTGATACAGAGACTGCCCATCCCATCTCCTCGAGTCTGGAGGCAAGTTTCTCTGGACTCATGGATGGGTGATTGAATGCGACTATGTTGAGTTCCGGTTCAACTACCGGTTCATAGCCCAGATCCCTAAGGCCCTCATCCAACCTGAAGGTCACATCCATCACCCTCATGGCGAGTTCACGGTACCCGCTGCGGCCCATGTGCCTGAGGACCGCCCATGTTGCAGCTGCAGAGGCCCCGGTCCTTGTGCCGACTATCGTTGACTGCTGCTTCTCTGTGAGGTAGGGGGTCTCTATGCTCATGGCGTCCAGGTAGGTTTCGTCCCTGAAGAGTATGCAACCACTGGGTATCGGGGCAAGGCCCATCTTATGGGGGTCTATGGTGATGGATGAGACACCCGGCAGTTTAAAGTCAAATTCAGGGAGTTCAAAACCAGCATCCCGTAGGAAGGGTATTATGAATCCCCCGAATGCTGCGTCCACGTGGAGGTGGATGCCCTCCTCAATGCAGATATCTGAGAGCTCGGCTATGGGGTCTATCCTCCCGAGTTCAGTTGTCCCTGCTACCCCTACGATGGCCACGGTGTTATCGGATATCATCTCCCTGACGGACCCCACATCGACCCGGTAGTCCCTGTCCAGTTCCGCCTCCCTGAGTTCAAGACCCATTATATCCGAGGCCTTTCTGAAGGAGAAATGGGCGGACTTAGGGACTATTATCTCGGGTTTATCCAATTCAGCCATGTTCCTGGCGGCCCTCATGGCCATGAGGTTGGCCTCGGTACCCCCGGTTATTATGTGGCCCGCTGCATCAGGTTCTGATAGGAGTTCCCCGAGCATCCCTATAACGCGGGATTCAAGTTCCCTGGTTCCCCTGAAGAGTCCGGGGTCTCCAAGGTTGGACTCCAGGAAGTCACAGTAAACCCTCCTTGCGAGGGGGTGGGATGATGTGCACATGGATCCAAGTATTCTGCCTGAGGTGTAGGTCATGTCCCTTGACCTGAATTCCTCAAGAAGTTCGAGGACCCTTTCCTCGGGGAGGCCCTTTTCATCCATTTTTACGCCCAGAAAATTAATTTATATGTGAAAAAAGGTTTTAGAGAAGTTTCCTTGCCGCCTTAAGGAGGAGTCTCTGTTCTGCCCTTGCAACGGTCTTCCTCACCTCGGCAACCGCATCTGTGTTGGCGGATACACTGCTTATCCCGAGTTCCACCAGTTTCTCAACTATCCGCGGGATGCTTCCTGCCTGACCACAGATACTGGTTTTAACCCCTGCCTCATTGCATTTCTTTATAACCCTCTCAATGAGTTTGAGGACCGCTGGGTGGCCCTCTGTGTAGAGGTCTGCCACGTGTTCATTGTTCCTGTCTATTGCAAGGGTGTACTGGGTGAGGTCATTTGTACCGAAGCTCACAAAGTCGACGCCCTCTGCAATGAAGTCCTCGATTATGAGTGCCGCCGCAGGTGTCTCCACCATGATACCGAATTCAACGTCCCTGTGGGGCTTAAGGCCCGCCTCCTCTGCTATCCTCTTGGCCTTCCTCAGTTCATCAGGGTGCTGTACGAGGGGTATCATTATGCCTATGTTGGTGTAGCCCTGCTCGTGGAGTTTCTTTATGGCCCTGAACTCTGCCCTGAGGATCTCCGGCTCATCCAGTTCCCTGCGTATACCCCTCCAGCCCAGCATTGGGTTGTGTTCGTAGGGTTCATTCTCACCACCCTCAAGGGTTTTGAATTCATCTGTTGGCGCGTCAAGGGTCCTGTACCATACGGGGCGTGGGTAGAACTCATCTGCAACCTTGAGGATGTTCTCCGCGAGGATCCTCACAAGTTCATCCTCACGTCCGTCCTCAATGAATTTCCTCGGGTGGACGCCTGTTGTGAGCATCATGTGCTCGGTCCTCAGAAGTCCAACACCATCCGCACCTGTTGCCGCGGCCTTCCTTGCAGCCTCAGGCATGCTAACGTTAACCTTGACCTCTGTAACCGTAAGGATGGGTGACTCGACGGTGACAGACTCCTGGGCAGACTCCTTCTTCTCCTCCTCTACAACACGGCCCTCGTAGACGAGTCCCTTGTTACCGTCGATGCTGACGACCTGGTTCTCCTTTAGAACCTCGGTTGCATTGCCTGTACCCACAACACAGGGTATTCCAAGTTCCCTTGATACAATCGCGGCATGACAGGTGACACCACCCTCATCGGTTATTATACCGCTGGCCCTCTTCATTGCAGGGACCATGTCAGGGGTGGTCATGACCGTGACGAGGATGTCGCCGAGCTGTATCTTATCCAGTTCATGGATCTCCCTTATTATCTTGACCTTACCTGATGCAAGGCCAGGACTTGCCCCAAGGCCCTTGAGTATCACATCCTTCGATTTAACCTCTCCTTCCTCCACGACTTCCCCGAGGGTTGTTATGGGCCTTGACTGTAGCATGTAAACCTCACCATCCATTATGGCCCACTCGGTATCCTGTGGTGAGCCATAGTGTTCCTGTATCCTTCTACCCATCTCTGAAAGGGCAGCTATCTCCTCATCAGAGAGGACCCTCTTGTTTCGAAGTTCAGGGGGGACCTCCTTTTTCACTGTCCTGCCATCCTCCCTTGTGAACATGACGTTCTTCTCACCGACAGTGAATTCAAGGAGTTTACCTGTGCTCTTATCAACCCAGTAGGTGTCAGGGGTCACTGAACCTGAAACCACAGCCTCACCGAGACCCCAGGAGCCCTCAATGAGGATCTTATCCTCCCCGGTTGATGGGTGGACGGTGAACATGACCCCTGCCTTTTCAGCGTCAACCATCTCCTGGACAACAACCGCTATGTAGACCCTGGAGTGGTCGAAGTTGTTCTCCTCCCTGTAAAAGATGGCCCTGGCCTCAAACAGGGACGCCCAGCACTTCCTGACATACTCCATGACATCCTCGGCGCCCCTTATGTTAAGGAAGGTGTCCTGCTGACCAGCGAATGATGCCTCAGGGAGGTCCTCTGCTGTGGCTGAGGAACGTATGGCGACGTACACATCATCCTTTCCTATCCTCTGGCAGAGTGCATTGTATGACTCTATTATGAGTGTCTGTATATCCTCAGGTATCTCTGTGGATGTTATTATGTCCTTTATCTCAGCTGATACCCTCTGCAGCTCCTTTGTATCATTGACATCAAGGTTTTCAAGCATGTCCATTACAATGGTCTGGAGTCCCGTGTCTGTCATGAACTTGTCATAGGTTGCCGCTGTCACCACGAACCCCGGGGGAACTGGTATGCCTGCCTGGGTAAGTTCACCAAGGTTTGCACCCTTTCCGCCAGCGATTCCCACATCATCCTTACCGAGTTCCTCAAAAAACGCCACATACTTAACCATTTTATCCCCTGAACTAGTTGGTGTCATGAAAAATATGAATGTGAAAAAAATGAGAGTTTTATTTTACGAGCTCCTCGCCCCTGTCAATCACAATCCTGCATGGAACAGGGAACTTCATTGCAGCCCTCCTCAGGGCCTCCTTGGCATCCTTGAAGTTCTTCTTGTTTGTCTCGATTGTGATTATCTTCTGGTTCTTCTTAACAAGGGCCACTGTACTCACTGGTTTCCCGAATGCCTTCCTCATACCGTCCTGGACACGGTCAGCCCCTGCCCCTGTCGCCATGGGGTTTTCACGGACTATGTGGTGGGGGTATACCCTTATCTTAAGGTGGTAACCCATCCTACCGGCCTTCCTCTGCATGTAACGGTTTGAGGCTATCCTGGCTGCCTCCAGGGCATTGTGGGTTATCTGGGTTGGTGCCTTAACAGCAACGCTCAGTGAAATCGGGAATTCAGCTGAGAGGTTACCCATATCATATTGAACTATCTTTGAACCTGGAATTTTCTTGATGTACTCTCTTCTTGTGTATGCACGAACCATAAATAATCCTCCTGTGATCATGTCCATGAGAATAACTATGAAATGAGTATCTCGGTAACCATTAATAAATATTGTCTTGGAAGCCAAACAGTTAATAAATCCTACCTGAAAAATATAAGGATACATATAATTAGCAGGGATGGTTTTTAAAAGTTTCCATGGTGTCATCATGAAGATAGCCATAACCGGTAAGGGAGGGGTGGGCAAGACAACCATAGCCGGCACCCTGGCCTGCATATTCTCCGAAAAATTCAGGGTCTTTGCCATTGACGCCGACCCCGATATGAACCTTGCATCCAGTATAGGTATAGAAGAGGAGATAACACCCATATCCCGGATGAGGGATGTGATAAGGGAGCGCACTGGAGCGGAGCCTGGTTCATCCTTCGGTGAGGTATTCAAGCTCAACCCCAGGATAAGTGACCTTCCAGATTCACTCTCCATCCAGCACCCCCAGAGACCCAACCTCAGGGTGATGGTGATGGGTACCGTGGAGCATGGTGGTGACGGCTGTGTCTGCCCTGCCTCGGTGCTCCTCAAGGCCCTGCTCCGCCACCTGATACTCAGAAAGGATGAGATGGTGATCCTTGACATGGAGGCCGGAATAGAGCACCTTGGAAGGAGGACCGCGGAATCCGTTGATCTGATGGTGGTGGTTGTTGAACCCGGCCTCAAATCACTTGAAACAGCGTCAAGGATAAAGAAACTCGCAGCAGACATCGGCGTTAAGAGGTTAATGGCCATAATCAACAAGGTATCGGGCAAAGAGGATGAGGAATTCATGCGTGAAAGGCTGGAGGAGGCTGGAATTGACGTTCTTGGCTGTGTACCCACAGATAAGACCGTTGTGGCGGCCGATATGAGGGGCGAGCCCCTTGCCATGCACCCGGAATCGGCTGCCTTCAGGGCCATAAGAGAAATCTCCGAGAGGATAGCCTCAACGGAGTGATAATTAATGAGGAGATAACTTCACACAGACGGAGGGCTGAAATGAGGATATCAGTAACCATAGAAGCGGAATACGAATCAGAGGAGGAAGCCAGGATAGTTATGAAGGCACTTGAACCCGAAAACAGGTCATACGTTGAATCTGAAATTGACGGATCAACATTAAGGTTCACCATGGAATCAGATTCCATTGGAACAGCCCTGAACACCGCAGATGACCTCATATTCTCCGAGATGATAGTCGAAAATATGATGGGCTTTAAATCAAAGGATTCAGAGAATTAAAGAACCGATTTAATCAGGCTTAGCATGTGGTGATTGGATGAAGTTCAAACTTAAGGGAATAATAAAACTCAGTAAAGAGGTTCCAGAGGCAGAGAAGGACATTGAAGAGTTCCTGAAAGATGCTGAAAAAGACATTCTCCGGAGGGGAGTCCCTGAGGGCCAGGAGAAGGAGGCTTCACATGTAAAATCATGGGAGCTCACGGGGGACACACTGAAACTTGAAATGGAATCAGGAAGACGTGTGAGGGCCCATGACGGCCTTCTGAGACTCAAAAAGCCCCTGGGACAGCTCCTTGGACCCCGTTACAGGGTCGGTGTCAGGGGCGTTAATGTGGAGGACTACACCCTTGAAATGGACGCACCGGGGGTATCAGAAATACCCGGTCTCAGGGAGCTGCCATTTGTGGAGGACGCGGATATCTCAGAGGGCACCATAAGGGTTAGATTCCAGCCCCTTGATGAATCAGAGCTCAGGAAACACGTTGTGGACAGGGTTGTGAAGCACGCCCTCAGCCTCGTTGAATCCTCACAGGACCTCACAGCCAGGGTCACAAGGGCAACCCCCGGTGAGATAGTTGCAAGAAGCGAAAAAAGGGAGTTCTTCTTTGATGGAGACCCCACGGAGGAGGCCATGAGGCTCGGGTGGGTTAAGAAGTTTCCCGGGCGTGGACAGTGGTTCTACGGGCCCCAGATAACCGCCCTGCACCGTGCCCTGGAGGAGTTTCTCATTGAAAGGATAGTGAAGCCCCTGGGATTCGTTGAGTGCCTCTTCCCGAAACTCATACCCCTCGATGTTATGAATAAGATGAGGTACCTTGAGGGCCTGCCTGAGGGGATGTACTACTGCAGCGCCCCAAGCAGGGACCCTGAAACCTTTGAGGAGTTCAAGAATGAACTCATCATAAACAGGGAGGTGCCAATGGACCTCCTCAAGAGGGGTCTGAAGGATCCCGGCTATGTTATTGCACCGGCCCAGTGCGAGCCATTCTACCAGTTCCTTTCACATGAGGTGGTGAATCTGGATGATCTCCCCATAAAGTTCTTTGACAGGAGCGGCTGGACCTACAGGTGGGAGGCGGGGGGAGCCAAGGGCCTCGACAGGGTCCATGAGTTCCAGAGGATAGAACTTGTGTGGCTGGCATCCCCCCGGGACACCGAGGAGATACGTGACCGCACCGTTGAACTCTCATATGACGCCGCCGATGAACTGGAACTTGAATGGTACACTGAGGTGGGGGATGACCCATTCTACCTTGAGGGCAGAAGGGTTGAGGAGAGGGGAATAGAGTTTCCTGATGTCCCCAAATATGAGATGAGGCTCTCACTGCCAGGGAAGGAGAAGGGAGTGGCAGTTGTATCTGCCAATGTACACGGGACACACTTCATTGAAGGATTTTCAATTAGGGAGGCCCGTAACATGAACATATGGACCGGATGCACAGGTATAGGTCTTTCAAGGTGGATATACGGCTTCCTGGCCCAGAAGGGCTTTGATACTGAGAAATGGCCAGAATTCATAAGGAAGCGGGTTGAGGGTGTTGAGGCCCCCCGTATAGTTACCTGGCCCGGCAAGGACTGATCTGAGGTGGTCATTTGAACTGTGACAGGCACCCTGAACGTGAAGGTGTGGCGTCATGCATAATATGCGGGAGGATACTCTGCGAGGAGTGCCGTCTGAAGCTTGGAGGCAAAAATTACTGTGAGAGATGTGCTGATAAGCTCTTCAGGGAGCGGGTTGAGTCCGGTGAAGAGAAAAGGAAGGGTATGGGCCTTGGGGTTAAGATACTCATTTCCATCCTCATAATCCTGGGTATCCTTGCTGTTCTATCATACCTGATCTACAGTGTGTACCTTGCACCATACTATGGCAGCCCTGAAAACGTGCTCGGGATACTCATGAATGACCCTGAAAGGATAATCCGGTTCCTGGGAACAAGGATCTCCAGTTAACTGATCAGAAGTGAAACATATTTAATAAGCCATGATCGAGTTCCTGGGGAAGGATCTTCACCTAAACCCTCCGGGGGTAGCTGGGCTCCCTGAACTCTATCAGGAAGGATGTTCCCTCCCTCGACTCAAATGTGAGTGTCCCGTCAAGCTGCCTCACAAGGCCCAGAACAATATCCAGCCCAAGTCCTGCGTCTTCCTCAAGGCTGAATCCCTCTGGAAGACCCCTCCCATTATCACTGACCCTGAGAAGGAAACCATCAGAGGTATCCTCAAGGGATACCCTGACAGTTCCTACATCATCGAATGCGTGTCTCAGACTGTTTGATATAAGTTCATTTAAAATGAGTCCCAGTGGAACTGCCGTCTCAATGTCGAATTCCTCCTCACCAATGTCCACCTCAATGTGAACACTGGACCTGTACATGTCACGCAGGTAGGATATGAGCCTCTCTGTGTACGATGCAAAGTTCACTGTACTTGACTCTGGATTGGAGAGGAGCAGCTCATGGACCAGTGCCATGGCCCTTATCCTAAGCTGCAGAGCCCTCATGAGTTCACAGGAATCATGCTCCATTCCCCGTGCCTGGAGGTTTATGAGGCTTGAGATGATCTGAAGGTTATTCTTGACACGGTGGTGGAGTTCTGATAGGAGTGTTCTGTTGGTCTCAAGGGACCTTCTTGCTGTCTCCTCGGACCTCTTTATATCTGTTAGATCCTCAAATATTCCCAGGAATCCCCCGTCAATCCTCCTTATTAGAACCCGTATCCATCTATCCCCCTGCCTTATCATGAACTCCCCCTGAGTTTTTCTGACGTCTGCAAGGTCCCCGTGGAGTTCACCTATAAATCTGTTGTCTGCCGGTTGCCTGAAGATCTCCCGGATGGTGGGGTTAGACTCCAGTATCCTTCCATTGGCATCCATGAGAACCACCCCCACAGGGAGTTCCATGAAGAGGGACCTGAACTTCTTTTCACTGATCCTCAGGGACTCCTCCTTATCGCTCAGTGACCGCAGGTAGAGGCGCAGAACCGCGAAAAGAAAAAGTGAGGTCAGGATTATGAAGAGGGACCCCTTGATGATTGAAAGCTGGATGACAGCGTGGGGCTGTGCTATGAGATAGAGGATGTAGTCTGATGAGAATATCCAGAGAAGGCTGAAGATTGCATAAGAGATTGCTATCCTGAGTGCGTCTCTCTGGGGATCCATATTATATTGTTCTATTCGGGGGTCCTAATAATTTTTGGAAAAAGTGAGTTATCGTGAACTCATCAGTGAAATAAAAATAGAATCAGCAATATGAAGTTAAGTTCTCTACAAGAATCAATCAAGTATTTGTGGATTCTGAGGAAGTTATTCCTCTGAATCCTCATCTGTCTCCTCTTCCCTCTTCTCAAATACATCGGCAAATTCAACCTTGGTGACGCCCTCAATGTTCTCCCAGACGTCCTTTGCTATTCTGAACCTTGTGAGGGTAACATCCATGTAGGACCTGTTATCGAAGCGGGTCATCTCATCCATGCAGATCCTCACACGCCCATCATCTATTTCAACCTCTGTCTTGTCGATGTCCATGTTCTGGGATGGGTAGTGGAGCTGTATCATGCTCTTTACCTTTTCAACATCATCTGTGATTATCTCAGTGACCTTCAGGTCGTATTCGAGGGTTTTACCTGCAAGTTCATGGTTGAAGTCCACCCTGACACGTCCACCTGAGACGTTGAGGACCCTGCCCTCATGTCCCTCAACAGTGAGGGGCATTCCAGGGTAGGGCTTTATTCCCTGCCTCTTGAATTCGCCCATGGGTATGAGCTGGACAAGCTTTGGGTCCCTGTTACCGAAGGCGTCCTCTGGTTCAATTTCAACGTGTTTTTCCTCGCCTTCCTCCATTCCGATAACAGCCTCGTCAAGGCCCTTTATGAGGTGTCCGCCTCCAACAACGACCGGTATGGGGCCGAAGGTCTTCTTTATCTGAAGTCCTGCCTCCTTAGCCACTTCCTCGTCTGTTGTGTCAAAGACCTCGCCGGTCTCCTTGACCTTACCTGTGAATTCGATTTTTATAAAGTCTCCTTTATTCACTGCCATATCTCTAGCCTCCTGTGTGGTATTCTATCCTTAAATTCTCTAAGGATTTCTTTATCCTTAAATGCAAGAATTCGAATTACAGATGGATAATTTTCTATATATTTATGGACCAGTCCCTTATGAACCTTTGCCTCGAGGACCGAAATTATGCGCTGTTTGTGGTGCCTGCTGAATGATGGGGGTATGGCTGCCTCAACCTCAGTAAGTGAACGGTACGGCCTTTTCCTTACGATTGCAGATGCTGTTAGATCATCGAAGAGGTTGAGGCCCTTGAGTTCATCAATTTCAAGGCTGTTTGCGTTTATGAGTATCTCGGTTGAGAGCCTCAGATCATGCAGGGGTGCCCTGCCCTCTGTGATTTCCCTTTCAAGGACCTCAACCGTCTCGGCGGGAAGCATGTGCGCGACTTCCCCAATTTCACCCCGGGATACCGCATCCCGTATTCTGGTTCCGCTCACACCCTCAAGTCTTTTTATGAATATGAACTTATCTCTGAAGTTGAATCCGATCTTGCCGAGGGCCCCTGCAAGGGACGCTATGACATAGTTGTCCTCCTCAAGTTTACCCTCAAGTACTGTTTCAGAGGTGTCAAGGTCCACTATCCTGTAGGGCCTTGGCACAACCCTGTGGCCCCTCCTGATCCTTTCAAGGACCTCATCAAACCCATCAAACGGCCTGTAGCCGCGGGGTATCCAGTCAGCATCGAGGGCCCTGAACATCCTTGCAAGGCAGAGGGAGTACTGGCCCGAGCCCATAACACCCATAGGGGGGCCCTCAACCACTATATCAGCCCCTGCCCTGATGGCTATCTCCGCCCTGGCCTGGCGGGTCATTATGTATGGTACGCCCCTCCCGCTTCTCTCAAGGGGTCCTGGTATTACAGCCACGAAGAGGGCGCCGGGTCTGAGTCCTCTGGCCTCCAGCATGCAGTGCCTGTGGCCCCTGTGAAAGGGGGAGTACTCTGTGAAGTCCGCCATGATCCCGGGTTCAGATGCATGGTCACCGTATTCCGGTTTATTGATGGCGTCCGCCGTGATGAGTTCAAGGTCCCTTTCAATTATACTCCCTAGAAATTCCTCTGAAGGCATGTTAATTAATATAAATCCATGGATAAATAATTTGAGTGGATGATACCATGCCAGTTGACCTCTTCCTTGAGAACTGCAGAACCGAGAGGGGAACCTTCAATATAGGTGTTGATGATGGACGGATAGTGAAGATAACCCGTGGGAGGATGGATACCTCTGAGAGGATTGACCTTAAGGGTTATCATGTACTCCCGGGACTCATAGATGCCCACGTGCACTTCAGGGATCCTGGACTGGAGTACAAGGAGGACTTCAGGTCCGGTTCAATGGCCGCTGCCCGTGGAGGCTTCAGCACCGTCATTGACATGCCAAACACCGTGCCACCAGCGGATACCGCATCTGAGTTTGAAAGGAAGATAAAGATTGGTGAACGTAAGAGTATGGTTGATTTTGGCCTCCACGCCGGCTACTCTGACCCCTCAGAGGTTGAGAAGATACTCAGGTTGGGTCCGGCCTCATTCAAGGTCTTCATGGACTCCATTACAATGGGTAAGGTTGATGTCCTCTTCAGAAGACTCAGGGAGCTCGGGTCAATGGTGCCCATCACCCTGCACTGTGAAAACCGTGAGATAATAAGGCATCAGTGTGAAAATCTTGGGGGAGTGGAGGACCCCTACGCCTACTCCCTGGCAAGGCCACCCCTTGCAGAGGAGGTTTCGGTTGCAGAGGCCGCTGCACTCGCATACCATTACCGGCACCCGGTCCACATATGTCACCTCAGCACCAGGAGGTCCCTCCGGTTCATTGAACCCTTCAGGGAGTATGTGACCTGTGAGGTTACACCACACCACCTCCTCCTGGACTCAGGGTATCTGAGGAGGTTCGGTAATCTTGCAAAGACCAATCCCCCTCTGCGGTCAGCTGAAAGCGGATTATCCCCCGGGGATATTCCTGGTATAGATATAATTGGAACAGATCATGCCCCCCATACACTCCCTGAAAAGGAGATGGGTGTCTGGGAGGCGCCACCCGGTATACCCAACCTTGAGGTTGTGCTAAGAGTGCTCCTTACACTTGTTTCAGATGGCCGGATGAACATTTCAACCATAAGGAGAATGCTTGCTGAGGGGCCAGCCAGGATCTTTGGACTGGGTTCCAAGGGATTCATAAGGGAGGGGATGGACGCTGATTTCACCGTTGTCGATCTGAGAAGGGAGGGGAAGATACGTGCCGATGAATTCTACAGCAGGGCCCATTACACGCCATTTGAGGGTTTCAGGTACTGGGGGGATGCCGTGATGACCATTGTCCGTGGGGAGGTTGTCATGGATGATGGTGAGGTCCTTGGGGGAAGGGGAAGGTATATGCCATGCAACAACCAGAAAGAACATGATTAATAATGAAAAAATTTATATCTGATAATAAAGATACCCCAAACCTCAATACATCTGGATGGTGAAAGAATGTGTGAATCAAACCTGTACTCAGAGGATGGAGAACTCCTCATGGAGGACGTTATATTAATTGAGGTCCTTGAAGATGGAATCAAAGCAACGGATGTCCTCAACTCAACAAAGGAGTTTGAAGGAAAACTCACAAGGCTGGACCTGGATAAGCACAGAATTTACATAAAACAGAAATAACCGTTTTTCTTATTTATTCCTAGGTCCATTAACCACAAACGATCAGAACCAGTTAATTTTTAAACTCTAATACAGAAGTCTATCAGTAATTTCTGAAACTTATTTTAAAAAATAAAAGGGGTTTGTGCTGGAATTATTTTCCAGCTGGTATGATGAGGTCCCTTTCACCCTCTGGCATGAACTCCCTGAGGGCACCTGCTGCGATTGACTTCCTTGGTGATGTGAAGTCAAAGGCGAGGTCCTTATCTGCAAATGCAACCTTTATGAGTGGGTTTGTACAGAAGGCGTCTCCGCGTGCAGCGTGTGGTGCCTGGGCGATACCAGCGTACTCTGGCTGGTGACCCACGTTCATTGCGTAGTTTGGATAGTTAGGTCCACGGAGTTCGTGTATGAGTCCCTCGTCGCTCCTGATTGAGAGTGAATTGGATGCACCGCACTGGTCCTGCAGGTCGTAACCGTAGAATCCGAGCCTGCTGTGGGCCTCCTTGTGGAGTATCTGGCTGAGGTACCATCCATTGATACCTGCGTTTGAGTTTCCGGTTGCGAAGGCTGTGGAACATCCTGCTGCTGCGGCTGCAACAGCTGCCCTCTGTGATCCTCCAAAGTGGTCCTCGAGGAGTGTTGGGTATTCCTCGTACTGTTCGAGGCTGTAGAGTGTGACCTCTGTTGAGATGTCCCTGACTACGTCCATTGTTGGTTTTGTTCCGCAGATTCCGTACTTGTCATCCACGTACTCCATACCATAGTAGACGAAGTCGTCCAGGATGTCGTCGGTGTAGGCTGCTGTGGCGTACTGTGTGAATCCTACACCACCTGACATGTATGATCCGAGCCATACCTGGTCGTAGAGTGCGGCTGCACCGGCTATGACCTCAAGTGAAACGTTTGCAGGGTCATCTGAAACCCTTGAAGCCTGAACTATATCTGCAAAGGTACCGAATGCCACTCCACCTGGCTCGTTTGGTCCCCTTGCCCTCCTTGCAGGCATTATTGTACCCATCTCTATAACGTCTGCGTGTTTTGCAGCGTATGAGAAGTCAGCGATTGCTGCTTCACCTGCACAGAGTTTGTAGGCGGATATGAAGCTCATACCGATCTGCATTGCAGACCATCTTGAAACTGTACCTCCGTCACAGGTCCTCACAACTATTGTTGGGACCCTGTTAACCTGGTAGGTCCTGTTTCCAATGTAGCTTTTGATCTGCTCGGCCTGTTCTTCAGGGAACTCCTTGTTTATGTCTATGAGTATCCTCTTGTCCAGTTCATCTGCCAGGTTGTCGTCTCCTGTGAAGATCTTGGCGTAACAGTCCTCCACGAGTCCCGGGTGGACCTCCACCATGTGCTCCTGGACCACAGCACCACCTGGGAGGGCGTGGTTGATTGCCTCCATGTACTCGTTGATTGTCTCAGGGGTTACCTCCACACCCAGCCTCTTCTCAAGGACTGCGTGTGCTGTGTCCATACCCACTATGACTGTCCTCTTTATGTCGTCCACCATCTGCTGGATGGCCGCGTTGTTCACGAAGTGGAGGTCGTCACCTTCAACGTAGGCGTCTGTTCCTGAGACCCTGTATGCCATGAGTTTCCTCTGGCCCAGTGGCACACCTATGTCAGGGTTGTAGAATGGTATTCCGCCCCTCTTTTCAGCAGCCTTCTTGGCGTACTCTGTGAACTCTTTTTTACGTGCGGACTGTTCCCATCCGCCAAAGCAGTAGAAGTTTGTGTATTTTTCGTCAGGGTCCTCCCCCTCAAACTTCTTCTTTAAAGCCTTAAGGAATAGTTTCTTTTCATCCATTAATCATCACCTAGCCTTTTTCTTAGGTCATCCTTGAATACGTCCATACCGAATCCGCCCAGGGTACGGCCGGTGTGTATGTTTTCAACAACTTCAATTGCCTCTTTATCATCCCTCATAGCGATGTTGTCCTTCCTGTAGATTGTGGTGATCTTCTTGAGTTCATCCTCACCGAGGGGCTGGCCCATGTCCACTGGCTCGTCAAGGGGCCTTCCAACCTGGTCCTTGACGTAGACCACGTGGCCCTTCTCCTCATCAAAGACGTACCTCTGGAGGGCGTCGAACATGAGGCCGTTTTCATCTAGCCTGAGGGAGTGTCCGTGAACTGTTGCACCCCTTATACCTGTTGTTGCAGGGTCGAAGAGTTCTGTTTCAACAAGTTCCTTTGAGACTCCCTCAAGGTCCAGTTCCCTCATTTCAATGACCTGCCTTCCTGAGAGTGTACCTGTGTCAACACCACGGTACCTCCACATGTAGGTCCTTGCCCTGTCGTAGGGCTGGGCAGGTGCATTGTACATGGAGTCTGCGAACTGGATGTACCTGACCCTCACACCTTCCTTTGCACCCTGTATGGGTTCAACCATGTCCCTGACGATGTCCTCCTCGAAGTCCATCTCATCCAGTGGGGGGTGCACTGATTTGTAACTTTCACCAGGGTTTCTGTGTCCCAGGACCTTGACCAGGTCCTCGTCTGATACTTCCCTTAATTTACGGAATTCGTAATCAGGGTCCATGTGTTTTCTTCTGTTTTCAGCTATCTGGGTTTCTCCAGGAGTGTACTGGGCTTTGTAAGACATATCATAACCTCACAATCATTTTATGTTAACAACGGTGTCCTTCACCCTTGAACTTGGATCAGCCATACCTATTATCCTGGGATCGATTTTGTCCTCAAAGTTGAGACCGTATTTGAGGTAATCGGATATGGTGATGTCCTTCTTCGTGAAGGCACCTATGAATACCTTATAGGGGCAGGGGAGCGCTTCCTTCAGGATTTCATCGATTTTGTCCATGTTCTCCTCCAGGGCCTCCGGGAGTATCCCCACTATGACCTCTCCGACCTTAACGCGGAGTTCAACCTCCTCTCCACGTACCTTTATCATTCTCCGGTCGCTGTGTTTAACCTCCGTGCCCCTGGCGGGTCCATAGTACACCCTGTCGGGTATGGATGGTCCATGAACCAGTACCCTGACTATACCTTCAAGTCCGTAGATGCTGTTCAGCAGTTTCTCAACGGTTTCGGGTTTCAGAAGCCTCTGGGGGAATATCTTAAGATCGACGAATCCTGTTTCTGGCATTTCAAACTCCCCGTTTCAGCCTATAACTGGTCCTTTATCTCTGCGGCGCCTTTTGCGACGTTGACTATTGGTTCTCTGAAGTAGTCTATTTCGCTGTAAACGGATCCTATGAGTCCTGATGTCTTTTCAACTGAGAACATCTGTGTTCCTGCGTCAAGACACATGGCTGCAGCCACGCATGGCAGGGCGAATCCCTTACTGTGCCTTGTTACGACGTGGTTTCCGTGGAATATACCTGGACCTCCACCGCCGTAGATGGAGTGGCTGAAGAATGAGAATCCTACTGCTGTACCCATGGCCCTTCCGAAGTCCACGCCTGGGAGTCCTGTCTCGTATTCAAGTATGTCGTTGTAGTAGAGCACTGTTGATGCAACGCCCTGGGCTGCCCTTGCTGCTCCCACGTTGACTATTGTTGCTGCAAGGAGTCCTGTTGCTGCGTATGCATTCCAGAGTGCCCAGTCGGCTGGTTCGTAGACCTTGTAGCCTGAGTTCATCTCCCTGGCCACTTTAACGACTCCGTCCTCAACTGCCCTTTCCACCAGTGATGCTATCACTGTACCGACTGTGCCCTTACCGTTCTCCTTAACCAGGTCAAAGAGAAGGTTGTTGGCGTTGAGTCCCTGGTATGCAAGTCCAAGGAGGTGCATCCTTTCGAATGCCCCGACAGCGTCACCTGTTTCGAACATTGCTGTCTGTTCGAGTATGGATGATAGTGCTGATGCGTTGAGTGTGTTCTTTCTTGTGATGGCGACGACGTGGTTTGCCATTATGTTCCTGAGGCCGTATCCAAGTCCCTCGAGGAGCACAGGTGGTCCGAGCAGTGTTGAGAGGTTGGCTCCTGTGAAGTCCACTGTCTGTGGGTATCTTCCCATGACAGCTGTTTTAACTGCATTTGCATCGAACATGTCCACATCGAATTCGTCGATGATTGCCTGTACAACGGCTGCCCCTGTGACAAGTGCTGAGACAGTGTAGTCTGCTGCCACACCCATCCTTGTTGTTGGGACCTGCACCAGGATCTGCTGGCCGTTGTTTATGAGGCGTATGTTTGTGTCGTCGTCCTCTGAGGTCTGGACGAGTTTTTTGACCTTCTCAGCGATTGCCTCTGCGTTTTCAACGATTGGCAGTTCAACTTCCCTTCCCGGGATGAAGTTGGACTTTCCTCCAAGGGCTGCCTTCTTGAGGCTTCCCTCGATTCCGGCCAGGTTCACTGCAACTGACCTCTTCACGTCGCTTACCAGGTTTGCTATTGTCGGGTTTTTAAGGGGGCTTATGGCTTCAAGAGGAACATCCTCCTCAAGGAGCTTACCATCTGCCCCATAGAGATCTATTCTGTCTTCATACATTGGCATGGTATTCACACCTCTTGGTTTTTATTTATTTATTAATAAAATTTATTAATTTATTATTGAATGTGAGGGGATTATGGAATCAGGGTTTTAAGTGACTTAAGAGGGTTTCATGGTTTTAACAGTGTTCATCTCAGATCCGATGTCTCTAAATGGGCCTTCAAGTTATACCGAAGTTCATCCTCCAACCTCCAGAGCATAGCTCATTATAGAACAAGCCATACTACACATATCGTTATTAACCAGTATTAATCCTGATATAACGGCTTATGCTTCATTTTCTGGACATCTATGACTCTATTGAATAAGAAAGAAGGATAATATAAATGTTTTCAAAAGAAAAAAAAGAAAAATTTTAAATATGAAAAATGATTTTTCATAAAAATAATATTCTGAATAATAACATATTGCATATGAAATTCAGGATCATCCTGAAAACAAAAAAAGAAGGGGGTTTATTTCAGTGACAGTGCACCCTTTGGACAGGCGGGTATGCACTGGTCACAGAGTATACAGAACCCTTTAAGTGGAACCTTCTCATCGGTGAGTTTCAGCATGTCGTATGGGCAGGCATCTATACAGTCACCGCACTGGTCGCAGAGGGCAGGGTTGTACTGGACCCTCTTCCTCTTGACAACCTCGCCATCAATGACCTTGTCCATATCCACAAGGCTGAGGGCGCCCTTTGGACAGGCCATGGTACATGCACCGCAACGTGTACACATGGCGAAGGATGGCTCCTCATCCACCTTCTCATTGTCAGGTAGCTTCATGCCCTCCTTCGTCACAACCCTTATTGCATCGTTGGGGCAGATGTTGGCACATGCACCGATGAAGTCACATTTTTCTTCATCCCAGACAAGGCCCTCCTCACTTGCAGGTTTTGCAGGTCCTAGTTCCACCTCAAGGTCTATGGCATCCACTGGACAGAGCTGTTCACATAGTCCACAGGCTGTACATATGGCTGGGAGTTCCACCGTAAGGTTTGATGACTTTGGAACTATGAAGTCACCAGGGCATGCCTCCACACAGGTGTTGCATCCTATACATGCCTCTTCATCCAGCTCGAATTTCTTGATTTCCTTGGCCCTCTTCTCTGGTTTTTTGCCTGAGATGTAGACGGCGTTCCATGGACAGGTCTGTGCACAGACACCACACTTTATGCATGTGTCCTCATCGATCTCTATGACTCCACCCACCTTTTCAAGGGTTATTGCGTCCACGGGGCATTCAGGGACGCACATTCCACAGCCGACACAGTCGGCGATGAATATGGGTCCTTCGATTTCCAGCTCAACCTTAGCTGGTTCCTTGATGCCCTCAACGCCTATGACACCCACAGGGCAGATGTCAACGCACTTCTGGCACATGACACAGAAGCCCTGAAGTGGAATCTTCTTGACCTTGCCCTCGTCAAGTTTGAGGATCTGTGGAGGGCAGACCTCCACGCAGTCCCCGCACTCATTGCACTTGTCAGGGTTGAAAACTATCCTGCCCTGTGTGTTGCCTGCCTCGTCAACCACCAGGTCCTCAATTTTGAGGGCACCTGTTGGGCAGGCATCGACACACTTGGGTTCCCCGCCGCAGATGTCACAGTAGATAACATCCTCCGGTGTTACCTCAATGGCTGCGGTAGGGCAGGTCCCCTGGCAGGCACCACACCTTATGCAGTCCTCTTTGTTGACAACTATCATTTTACCACCTTTACCCGGGTGAAATTAGATCCTTTTTACAAGGTCGCCTTCACTGTCGTATACTTCCAAGGTGGCAAGTCTCATCTGACTGTCAATGGTGTGTGTTGCGCAGGAGAGACATGGGTCGTATGCCCTTATGACCATCTCCATGAGGTTGAATATCTTATCATCCACTTCAACACCAGGTTTGATGTAGTCCTGGGCAACCTTCTGGATACCCATCTCCATGGCAGGGTTGTTCTGGATTGTTGCAACCACGATGTTTGCCCTGGTTATGAGGCCGTTCTCATCACAGGTGTAGTGGTGTGTGAGTGTTCCCCTTGGTGCCTCAACTATACCCACACCGTCGCCTGCCTGCCTTTCAAGTGAATCAGGGAATTTTTCTCCTGATAGGTCTCCTTCAAGTGCATCGGCTGCACATTCAGCACATGCGAGGAGTTCTATGAGCCTTGCCCAGTGGTACAGGAGTGTCTGCTGTGCGTACCCAAAGTTGTCCTGGAACTCCTTGAAGTGTTCCTGTGCCTTTGGAGCTGCATCGGGCATCTTGTCTGCGACGTTGAGCCTTGAGAGTGGTGAGACACGGTAGACGCCGTCAGGGTAGCCCAGGTCCTTTATGTATGGGAATTTGAGCCATGAGTATGGTTTAACGTGTTCAGCGATGGTGTCAGCGTAGTCTGCTGGTTTGAACTCCCTGAACATGTTTCCTTCCTTGTCCTTTATCCTCACTATACCATCGTAGACATCCCATACACCGTCCTTGACAAGACCTGTGTGGTATGTCTCGATGTTACCCAGTGAGTTCACGAGGTCAATGTTCTCCTCGAATATTGGAACTGCAAGTTCCAGGGTGGCCTCTGCCAGTTCAACGTTCCTCTGGGCCTTCTGAAGGAGGTCCTTCTGTGTTTCATCGTCCAGTTCTGTTGATATACCTCCTGGTGTTGAGGAGGTTGGGTGAATTGGCCTTCCGCCTGTGGCCCTGACGATTTCCAGAGCATTTTTACGTAACTCTATGGCCTGAAGAGCAACATCAGGTGCGTCCTTTATTATCTGGAAGACGTTCCTTGTCTTCCTGTCCTTACCTGCTATGAAGTCAGGGGCTGCGAGGAAGTAGAAGTGCAGGGCATGTGAGTGCATGTATGAGCCCCAGTTCATGATCTCCCTCATCCTGTAGGCTGCAGGGAGAATGTCATCAGGTTCGAATCCAAAGCAGGCGTCAACAGCCTTTGCGGCTGCCAGGTGGTGCTGCACGTCACAGATACCGCAGATCCTTGGAACTATCCTTGGGGCTTCCTCTATGGGTCTTCCCTGGAGGAATTTTTCGAATCCACGGAATTCCATAACATGGAGCCTTGTGTCCTCAACATTACCTGCATCGTCGAGGTGTACGGTAATCTTGGCGTGACCTTCAATACGGGTCACAGGTTCCATTGTGAGTTTAACCATCTATTTACCCTCCTTCTTTATTTTCATTGGTATGAGTGCTGCTGGAAGTGTGAATGTGTAGAATGTTCCAACAATGTCATCCAGCTGTTCAGCCACTTCCTCAGGGTCGACGGTTTTGTCCTCTTCGACCTTGTAGTCAGAGGCTATAGCACTTATCATTTTAGCACCCTGGTCCTCAACACGTGCTGTTGGACCGTAGCAGCCACGGCATGGTATAGCTATGCTCGGGCACTCTGCACCACAGATTGATATTGTTGCTGGGCCCATGCAGATGAGTCCCTGTGGTATGAGACAGAGGTCATCCTCTGGTTTACCAACCTCGAACTGCCTCTTTATGAAGTCCATTGCAAGGCCTTCTGGTGGTTTTTCCCTTGGGCAGACCTCACAGAGGTTTGTGCTTGGTAGTTCTATTTCTTCTCCTTTGAGGAGTGCAAGAACAACCTCAGCGACAACATCTGATCTTGGTGGGCATCCTGGAACTTCGAAGTCAACGTCTATGACCTCACCCAGTGGTTTAACCCTTCCCTCAAGGTGGGGTACCTCTTCGGATGGTATGACACCCTCTTCGTTTGGTGTTGATATGGAGTTGATGTAGGCTTCCTCTATGACCTCCTCCTTGTCCCAGAGGTTCCTGAGGCCGGGTATGCCGCCGTATACCGCACATGTACCGTAACTTATGACAAATTTGGCCTTTTCCCTTAGCTCCTCTGCGAATTCCCTGTTCTCATCGTTTACGATTCCACCCTCGATGATCACCACATCGAGTTCGGGGATTTCATCGTATTTTGTGTCCATTAAAACAGGGCTGAATTCAAAGTCAGCGAGTTCCATGACATCCAGAAGTGCTTCGTGTAAGTCTGCAATGGACAGATGGCAGCCGGAGCATCCTCCAAGCCACATTGTTCCTATTTTTGCCTTTTCAGCCATTTGACATCCTCCTTATGCTTCAGCTAGCTGTTTCTTGATTGGTGATGGGCCAAGAGCCCTTATCCTGTCAACCATCATCTTGACGGTTTCAGCGAATTTTTCACCCTCTGATGCGGATATCCAGTCGTGGTGGATCCTTTCCCTGCCAATTCCAAGCTCATCTGCCAGTTTGTAGATCAGCCTCATTCTCCTGTCGAGCTTGTAGTTTCCTGCGTCGTAGTGACAGTCACCGTGGTGGCATCCTGTTACGAGAACACCATCAGCGCCTTCCCTGAATGCCTTGAGAACAAACTGTGGCTCTATCCTTCCTGAGCACATCACACGGATAACCCTAATGTTTGTAGGGTACTGCATCCTTGCTGTTCCCGCAGTGTCTGCTCCACCGTAGGAACACCAGTTACAACAGAACATCACAATCTTTATGTCATCTTCAGCCATAGAGTTTCCTCCTTGCTTGGGTTGTACTTATAATTGTACTTGGTATATGGTTTAGGAGTGGCAAGTATAAAGGTTACTTATGAAACAATTTCGAAAATTTTATATGTGTGGTTAAAATTTTTATTATTTTTAATACCGCCATCTCCCCATTAAACCGTTCAGATGATGTTCATACAAGGGTCACCGCGTCTCTGAATTTCCCGGAAATTTTTGCAGCTATCTCCGGAATGGTTGTGGAAACTATGGCTGAATCCGAATCCCTGTATGCATCTGCATCACTGGAACCACCAGATCGGACCTCTGTTTTAATTTCTGATCGGAGGTTGTCCACACTAACCCATTCAACCCAGGGGTCACTGTCCACAAGTACGAATTCATCCACCATTCCATCAAGTTTCTTTGCAATCACCCATGATACGAATCTTGCTCCGAAGATTGCCACTGTCCCATGTACCTCGCCGTTTCTGGCCATCTCAGCAAGCATATCCACGTCCCTCTTTATCTCCACTCTCTCATAGAGTGGAGTTGATGGCAGGCATGCCCAGTGGGCGTCACCCACATATGTATGCCCGATGGTTTCCGGATAAACATTTTCCCTTCCTGAAGCCTTCACTGCAGCTGCAAGGGCCTCGAGCTGGGGCTTCTGTACTGGCACGGGTGTTAGGGCAGCCTCAACCTCCTCCCTCATTATCTTCATGACCCTCGGCAGGCCAAACTTACCCCTTCTTGCTGTGCCGGGACTGTAACCACACATGTAGCCATGGTGGTTCTTTGGAAATCCTGTTATTATGGCGTTCAGCCCTGCCCTCAACCCTATGCGGCACTCGTCCTCATATGCACCGTTGGTTGCAACGATTCTACCTGGTGTAAGGATTCTTGCTGCGGCAACAGCCCCTGCGAAGGCGTCGAGTCTATCAGATGCAAGGTTGAAGGGGCCACCCTCAAGTACGAAGACATCGACACCCATATCAAGTCCTGCCTCAAAGCCAGATATGAGGTCATCGTATCCGTCTCCAACAAACATTATGGCCTCAACACCCTTACCATGCTTCCTTGCAAGTTCAAAAACCTCACGTGCCTCATCAAGGGGTGCTGCATGGGTCTCAGCCCCCTGAACCGGTGTCAGGTTAATCGCCACAGAGGATGCGAGTTCAACCCATTCATCCCTGTCAGGCAGGCCCTCCCTTTCCTTTTCAAGGAGTCTTGAGTGTATTCTTTCGCGTGGACAGCCCTCAAATGGGGGTCCTTCAAGGTAACACTGCCCTCCACATCCTGTTATTGATCTGGGGAACCTCATGGGACCGTATCTTCCAAAGTGGTCAAGGTCCAGGGGGACCTCTGTGGTCTCCCGCACCTCCCTCATGAGCTCCACAGGTCTCATGCCGTAGTTCTCGGCTATATCTGCGAATGCATAGGCACATACGTGTATTGTTGCACCTATTGTGTCTGAAAGGATGCAGTTTCCAATAAGGTCCATCCTCTCAAGGTCAGATGCGCAGGTGCCCACAATGATCTCTGTGAGGTCACAGCCCAGGGGGAACCTCTTGAAGGTGGCTCCAAGCTTAATCTTATCCTCCCTTGAAAGGTCAGAAATTGCATCCACCACCTCGGTGACATCCCTGTCCATTTTCATGATTTCCCATGCAGTTTCAGGATTATCCACTGCTTCCCTGATGATATCGTGCATATTGTTTCACCTTTATAGGTCACTGT
The DNA here is from genome assembly GCF_030055425.1 of Methanothermobacter sp. Lineage (NCBI taxonomy): Archaea > Methanobacteriati > Methanobacteriota > Methanobacteria > Methanobacteriales > Methanobacteriaceae > Methanothermobacter > Methanothermobacter sp. The sequence goes on along the minus strand of NZ_JASFYE010000003.1, from coordinate 206,785 downwards.
GATTCACTCTGATACTGGATGTTATAAATTTTGACAAAAATTATGGGTTAATAAGAAAATGCTGCTTTAACCCATAATTTTAATACCTGCTATTTTCCTGCCCTCTTCAGTGGCCCGAGGGATTTTACAGTCTCATAGAACTCTTGCATTGTTTTCTGAAATTTTTCACCCTCCGATGCCGATATCCACTCCCACCTGAATCTCTCCTTATCTATGCCAAATTCAGGGAGTATGTCCTCAATGAACCGGGCCCTTCTTTTCCATTTGTAGTTTCCTGAATCATAGTGGCAGTCCCCTATGTGGCATCCGCCCACAAATACGCCGTCTGCACCCTCACTGAAGGCCTTGAGTATCATCGAGGCGTTGACACGGCCTGAACACATCACCCTTATGATACGGACGTTGGGTGGATACTGCATCCTCGCTGTTCCCGCGGTGTCTGCTCCGCCATAGGAGCACCAGTTGCAGCAGAATCCAACTATCTTTGGCTCGAAACTCATCATATCACCCTAATCTTTCTCCCCGCTGTACATTGGGGGCAGTTCTTCACTCACCCCTGCTGTGAATCCTGTTCTGTCACGGTATTTTTTCTGTATCCTGTGGTAGATCCTTGCAATGGGTATGTCCATTGGGCAGACATCCTCGCACTGACCGCAGTTTATGCAGCTGAAACCCATGTGCGAGAGCCTCACTCCCTGGAATGTGAGGGGGTCTGGTGCCTTTTCATCTGATTCCAGGAGGTAGTCCTTTTCAAGTTCACATTCCCTGCAGAAGCATACCGGACAGGCGTCCCTGCAGGCAAAGCAGTTTATGCAGCGCTTCCAGTGCTCATCCCATTCATCCAGTGAGGGGTACTCCTCATCAAGGTATTTATCCTGAAACTTCCTTGCCATGCTGATCATTGCGTTTTCGATTTTCTCCCTTATCTTCACCATCTTCTCAGAGGGTTCCCGCACCTCAATGTATCCGCTGCTGCGGGCACCGTCAATGATCTCCTGACCTCTTTCAGTGTTAACCTCTATGAATGTCCATCCATCCTCTGCACCCCAGTTTCCACAGGCTATGTCAGCGTTACGCGGAACCATTATTTCGCAGCGCTGACAGTTCTCCCGTCTGCCGAAACCCTCCTCCTCAAGGTAATCGATTGATATCTCCCTGTGACTTCCGTCCCTGAGTTCCACTATGAATTTACCCCTATCGATCTCCTCACCCACAACATCATCAGGGTCTATCTCATAGAAGGTCTCTATCATCTCCCTGGCAGATACAGGGGCAAGGGTTCCGCCACAGTTCAATCCTATCTTGTATACTTTATCCGGGTCTATCTGGTGCCTCTTCTCAAGTTCCCTTATGGCCATTGCATCACAGGGTTTTACAGCGACAGCCAGCCTCATGTCACTTAGATAGCGGGAGATGAGGTCCCCTAACATGGTGGGTGCGCAGTGCAGGGAACCGCACGTTGACTCTATGCCTGACGAATCCTCAAGTAGGATGGGGATCCCATCATACACATCATCTCCCCTTTCCAGTGTTAGCACCGCATCCACGACTTCCCTATCCAGCATGTATTTGAATATGGCTGTCACCGCTCCGCCACATTCTCCTCTTCTCTGAATCTCCTCATCTGTAGCCCTTGCAAGGAGGTACTTCATTTCAATCACCTGCCGTGAGTATTCTTTCAAATATTTCCATGTCTGAGAGGACCCCTTCGGGTGCCTGCAGTGCGGGTTCGAGTTTCACCGTGTATCCTGCTGTGCTGGTATATGAACCCGATTTTTCACACCATGCTGCCGTTGGAAGGAAAATATCAGGTAGCACGCCTCCGGTTCTTATGGACTGGAGAATGAGTTTTCCTGATTCCACTGGCTCTGCAGCTGCACCGGGATCTATTAACCAGACAGAATCAAACTCCCCTTCATGAACAGGGGGTAGATGCTGCATCACACCCCTTGTGTTGAAGTCCTCAAAGATGGGGAGAACATCGAATTCATTTTCAGATGAGACCTCAAGAACGGGTCCTATGATTTCCGGTATTTCATGGGTTATTATAATCAGAGACCCCCCTGGAAGTTGCCGGAGATCATCCAGGATCTCCCTGTCATCTGAGAAGGTTCTGTGAAACCCTGAATTTACCGCCATCCTTGTGTCGTCCCTTCTGTCATAGGACCTCACCTCTGCCCCGGCGGCCATTGCATGGAATATCCTCCTACCTATGAGTGGGGCGCAGGTTATGGCATCCCCTATGACTGCTATGTTATCATAGTCTCTGATCTTTCTGATATCAATTTCAGGATAATCAAATTCAGGGAAGGCCGTTATTAAACCTGATTTTTTTATATCAAACTCTTCTATGATTTCTTTGAGTTTAAGTGCCTCCTCATTGGTGAGGGTTCCTGTTGTCAGGATGGATATGTCCTCTGATGAAAGAAGTTGAGTTAATTTATCCAGTGCCTCATCCCATTTCACTTCAGCTAGTTTCCCTGATTTTTTAACTCCAGGGGATGTTACTCTGTTCATCAATGGGATTTCATAGCAATCCCTGCCCGCTCTGCAGGTCTTTCCCTCATTGATAGGGTGTCTCCTGTGGGGGTAGGTTCCCACAGGTGCGCCGCCAATCTCCACAATGTTCACGCCACAGCCTGCGCTGCAGGAAGGGCATAAAGTGTGTTTCACCATCATTATCTACACCTCCAGATTTTTCACCTTACCCTGGAACTCATCAATACTGAGAAGTTCATTCTGGACCGTGATGGTCCTATCACGGCTTATGTTGAACAACCCAACCATGATGTTAAGTCCCAGGTCGATCAGAAGTTCTGATAGGTTTCCGGGAAGTTTCTCAGAATCTTCAAGAACAATCTTTCCCTCTAGCTTGAATTTCAGGGGTATTCCACTTCCTGATTCCCCATAAAATATGTATCCCACCGAGTTATTTCCAAAATCTGTGTAGTCAATTTTCCAGTCCATGTCAAGGCTCAGGGTACACGATCTTGGATTTTTCCCCGGGCGAAAAAGTCCAATCCTCTGAATCTGGATTTCCATACTTTCACCACAACCTCCAGTTTTATGTTTATCATAAGTATCTGCTAATAAGTATTACATATATAAATGTTTCTAAAATAAAAAAGCGTTTAAAATGCTTAAAAAAGAATTATAAAATATTTTTGTGTTTATTTTTTAATTTAATACTTTTAAAACGTTTAAAAATTAAAAAATAGTATTTGAGTGAGTTATAAAACTGGAATTAATATTCAAGTCTCTTTAATTAATTCATAATAAATATTTATTTTTTATTATTTATGGTGTTCCCGAGGAGAATACTGCAAAATAAGGGAACAGCACATCAATTTAACCTTAAGGATGCCTCTTCAATCTTCCGAATGAAATTAGAAACCGGGATTTGGGAAAGTTTAATATTAATATTTTAATAATTATGAATAGAGTATGGTGCCCCCGTAAAAACACACTGAATAACGTTCCTGCGGATTTTAATCAGGACCCCGTATGTAAAGGTTGCCCCCAGATAAAATAATTCCACTTATAAGCTTTTTGGTTTAAAAATTATCAAAAAATATATTTATAGTGGAAACCGATTAATCTGTACTACTAATAATATAAGTAGTATTACAGAAATGGAGTGATAGATATGAAACTTGCAATACTAGGTGCAGGATGTTACAGGACCCACGCGGCCAGTGGAATAACAAACTTTTCCAGGGCATGCGAAGTCGCTGAAATGGTTGGAAAACCAGAAATAGCCATGACCCATTCCACGATAACAATGGGTGCTGAGCTTAAAGAACTCGCAGGTGTCGACGAAGTCGTTGTTGCGGACCCTGTATTCGACAACCAGTTCACAGTCATAGACGACTTCGCCTACGAGGACGTCATAGAGGCCCACAAGGAGGACCCTGAAAAAATAATGCCACAGATCAGGGAAAAGGTCAACGAAGTCGCCAAGGAGCTTCCAAAACCACCAGAAGGTGCAATACACTTCACACACCCTGAAGACCTTGGATTTGAAATAACAACAGATGACAAAGAGGCCATAGCAGACGCAGACTTCATCATGACCTGGTTCCCAAAGGGTGACATGCAGCCAGACATAATAAACAAGTTCATAGACGACATAAAACCTGGTGCAATCGTCACACACGCCTGCACAATTCCAACCACCAAGTTCTACAAGATCTTTGAACAGAAACACGGTGACCTGGTAACCAAACCTGAAACACTCAACGTAACATCCTACCACCCAGGTGCCGTTCCTGAAATGAAGGGACAGGTATACATTGCAGAGGGCTACGCCTCAGAGGACGCAATAAACACCCTCTTTGAGCTCGGACAGAAGGCCAGAGGTAACGCATACAGGCTACCAGCAGAACTCCTCGGACCTGTCTGTGACATGTGCTCAGCACTGACAGCAATAACCTACGCAGGTATACTCTCCTACAGGGACTCAGTTACACAGGTACTCGGCGCACCTGCAGGTTTCGCACAGATGATGGCCAAGGAGTCCCTGGAGCAGATGACAGCCCTCATGGAAAAGGTTGGAATAGACAAAATGGAGGAGCACCTCGACCCTGGTGCACTCCTGGGTACAGCTGACTCCATGAACTTCGGAGCATCAGCAGACATACTCCCAACCGTCTTTGAAATCCTCGAGAAGAGGAAAAAATAACCGGGCGCCAGCCCAAAAAATTTATTTATTTTTTTAACCAACTGATTTATACTGATCCAACTGACTTTTATGTTCCCAAGCAGCTGAAACTGGTGTTAAATTGATGGACAAAATACTCAAAAAGGCGGCTGAGGGATACCCCCTCGATGATAAAGAGATTATACGGCTATTCCAGATAAATGACCCGAAAGATTTTGCCCTTCTCATGGAAACAGCATTCAGCATCATGAAGGAGCGCAGGGGGGTTATCAAGCTCACATCCACAGTCCACATAACAAATATCTGCCAGGTGAGGCCAAGGTGTGGCTACTGTGGATTTGCCGCTGGAACATCACGTAATGGATACTACACCTCATTCTTCAAAACCGATGAGGAGATCCTCGAAGCCGCCAGAATAATAGAAAAATCGGGAATACCCAGGGTCAGCTGCTCAGGAGCCCATGGATTCAACGGTGAACACGCCGTCAAGGCCACGGAGATAGTGAAGGAGAACACCTCACTTGAACTGCTCATAAACGTTGGGTCCGACCTTAACAGGACCTCAGTGGAGAAACTTGCGGATTATGGTACTGACACGATATGCTGTAACCTTGAAACCGTCAACAGGGATCTTTTCAGGCGGGTTAAACCCGGCGAGAAGATAGAGGATCGGATAAGAGTCTGTGAACTTGTATGTGAAAGTGGAATAGAATTATCAAGCGGTCTGCTTATAGGTCTTGGTGAGAGTTACGCTGACCGCCTTGCACACCTGAGATTCCTTGGTGAATTTGAAACACTTGGAGAGATACCCATCATGGGATTCAACCCCTACCCTGGAACTCCCATGGAGAACCATCCACCCTGCCCCCTTGAGGAACAGATGAAGACCATAGCCATCACACGTATCATGTACCCGGATATAAGGATAACGGTTCCAACACCCACCATAGGTCCCGAAAATGTCCGCTTCTCCCTCATGGCAGGGGCAGATAACCTTGCAACGGTTATACCCGACGGTTACCCCCATGATGTTAAGGGGGTCGGGTCCCCAAGGTACGGAAACCTCAACGATGTGCTTAGGGTTGTGGATGAGATGGGACTGAAGCCCCAGATATCAGCAAACCCCGCAGCTGATGGGGTTGTCCTGCTCTGATTTATCAATACGGACGGGTGTAGTCATATAGCCTGTGCATACCATTAATCTTATCAATACAGTGGTCTGGTCTTTAATAGCCCTTGAATACCCCAAGTCTTATCATATACAGTGGTGTGGTCATGTTAGAGGATATAATAGCCAGTGCATACCTTGAGTCTGCAGAGGATCGTCGAAGAGGAGACCGTGAGGAGGAAGTTAGAGCTGTAAGGGACTACATTAGCGGCGCTCAAAGGATTGTAGTGCCAAACTGGAACCAGGAAAAGGTTGATGTGATAAATGAGGTCCTAAGATCCTTCAACCTGCGGGAGGCAGAGCACCTTCAGTTCAACACCAACTGGGCGGACCTCACAAGGATGCCTGCCGTTACAAAGGCCATCATGGCACTTGACATATCAGGGGCGGATCTTGTTATTGCACGGGGACGGCTTGGGGTCCCTGGTTCCGGATCTCTCCTAGTGATCATGGACTCGAGGGGGAGGATCCTTTCAGCGTCCATGTCACCACCACACGTTATACACGAAATGGACGTTCAGGATGCCGTGAGATCCGAGATAACCAATGCCCTTGAGAGGATAGGCTTCAGCAGAGGATCAGAATGAAACACAATGAAACAGGCATAACAGAGACGGTTAAAACATTCTTCTCCACATACAGGGTATATGATATAATCAAGCACATATCCACAGTCAAATCGACCGCAGTTATTGAATGGCTCACTGAAATCGATATGAAACCTGAAAGAGCCCTTATAATCGGCTCATACTTCACAGGTGCAGCAATTGCAGGTTCACTTGACTGCGATGTGACCGTTGCAGACATAAACCCCCAGACACGTTTTATCCTTGATGACAGCGTGAAGTTCCATGGAGGTGTTAGGGACCTCAGGGGTCACTGGGACCTCCTTGTTGATACCACGGGTCTCGGGGGTGTCACCGAGGATGAAATGAGAGGCATCACTGCAGAAGCGTTCATCGTTGAGGACCCAACATCAGATGGCAGCGATGAGACTATAAGGAGATTCAACAGGACATATGATAGACTCAGAATGGTTGAATCAGACATTTCAGGGGCCCTCCACACCGATGGCATTGGCGCCAAGACCTCAGGTACAATGACGCTTACAGTGGAGGTCATGAGGAGGTCCATGGCCGATGCACTTGAATTTGAGGGCGTGCTCTATGCAACAGCAACCCTTGAATTCTTTGAGAGGATACTCTTTAAGGAGGGAGATCCCGAAAGATTCCTGAGACGCCTTGAATCCCCCTCCCTCGTGGTTTCATCACTTGAAGAGCTGGACTGTGATGGGATCATAGAAGGGAACCTTGGGATGATAAAATCAAGGATAATTCCTGAATAACCGGTGAAACCTCCTAAGCCCACTTGAAGGTGATGCAGTTAACCAGCAAGACCACATACTGCTCATCCATCATCGTCAAAGGTGATAATATCAGAATAAAATCAACGAACTCCTCACTGCATCCGTAAGCACCTAAAAGGTCAAAGGTGATAATATCAGAATAAAATCAACGAACTCCTCACTGCATCCGTAAGCACCTAAAAGGTCAAAGGTGATAATATCAGAATAAAATCAACGAACTCCTCACTGCATCCGTAAGCACCTAAAAGGTCAAAGGTGATAATATCAGAATAGAGTCATTTATAGAGTTCATGGAGAGCCTGGCCCCGCCTGAACTTGCACTTCCCGGTGACAGGATAGGATACCATGGCCCTGAAATTGAGGTTGAATCCGTCCTGTTACTCATGGACTACCTGGAGGATGTGCCTGTGGATGGGTATGACCTCCTGGTCCTCCACCACCCACCCCAGGTTGAACCTCCGCTTCCCTACTATGTTGCACATTCCAACTGGGACGTTGCCGATGGTGGTGCCTGTGATGCCCTCGCAGACGCCCTTGGACTGGACGTTGAATCCTTCCTTGACCCCGAAACCGGACTGGGGCGCATATGTCATGGGGACATTACACTTGAGGAGCTCATGGAAAGAATACATGATCTGATGCCGGGGGTGGTTAGGGTCGTAAACCCCAGGGAATACCTGGACAGGGTGGCTGTTGTAGCAGGTTTCGGTCTCTCAGACAGGGACCTCATAAGAATGGCCTTCTCTGAGGGAGCCCATGTTTACCTATCAGGTGACCTCACCCATGCCTCGGCAGTTCTTGCAAGAAACCTCAACATGACACTCATCGATGCAGGTCACCATGCAACGGAAATGCCGGGACTCCTGAGGCTCCTTGATATGATAGAGGACCTCGGGCTGATGGTGGACCTTATTGATACAGGTACCCCCTGGACAGAGTACCGCTATGAAACATTCTAGTATTGCACAAGCTGGTGATATGATTGGAGATCTCTGAACTTGAAGGTAAAAAGGTGCCCCACGGAGAGGTCACGCTTGTCGGTGCCGGGAGACTGGGCTTCCGCACCGCTCTCAACCTCATGCAGATCCACCGTGGGGGCCCTGAAAGGATAAAGGTCATCGACGGCCAGAGGGTATCTGCAGATGACCTGATATTCCGCCTCATGGGGGCAGAAATAGGGGAATACAAGGTGAAGTTCATTGAATCCCTCGCCTGCGATGGCTTTTCAAGGACCGTTCAGGGCATACCCGAGTACATCACAGCCAATAACCTTGACCTCATAGGTGGGGATGTGGTCTGTGTGGAGATTGCAGGAGGTGACACCCTGCCCACCACCGCAGAGATAATTCGATACGCCCAGAAGAAAGGTGCTGCCACCATCAGCACCATGGGTGTGTTCGGGATAGGTGAAGAGGACGTCTCAGTGTTGGATATAGATGAAGCTGACCCTGAAAACCCCATTGCAGCATATCTGCAGGCTGAGGGTATCCATGAGCACGTACTTGTGGGTACAGGTAAACTCATAAGGGACTGGGAGCCTGTAACGCCCCATGTCCTGGACAGGGTCTCAGAGGTTATGACGGCAGAGATACTCAAACTCCTTCGGGGTGTTCAGAGATGATAAGGGTTGCCACGGCAGAGTGCTTCACCCATGGCATCGTTGGAAGGGAGATACACGCCTACTCCATGGGCTACCCCATGAACTACCACTGGAGGGTCGATGCTGAGGTCTCACTCGTGGCTGGTCTCTTCATACCCACCCTTTCAGGTGTGCGGAGCATCCTCAGATTTGAGCCTCCAGAACCCTCTGCCACCCTCAACGACATAAAGGTTTACACTGAAAAGGAGGATGAAAGGGTGGCCCTCATGATGGCCCGCTCTGTCAGAAGGCTAACAGAGGCGGATATAGGTATAGGTACAACTGCGGGTACAGGGCGGGGTGGTATTGCCGTTGTATCAGATGATAGGGAGGAGGTTATAAACTCTGATGTGGAGGCAGACCTCAGATTTTCAGGGACGGATGAGATCCTTGCAAGGCAGGAATCAGGGATAAGGAGGGCGCTGGAGTTATTTGAGTCATTTATCGCCCCCCCATAATATCAGAAGTTATTTATTGTATCACGTTATACTATTCTAAGGGAAAAATAATAGGTGGTGGTTTGACTGCTTCTTGAAATAACCGACCTTGCGGTCGAGGTTAGCGGAAAACAGGTCCTCAGAGACATAGACCTATACATCGACAGGGGTGAAACACATGTCCTTCTGGGCCCCAACGGCTCAGGTAAGAGCACCCTATTTATGACAATACTTGGTTTTCCAAAGTATAAGGTCACAGATGGTCAGATACTATTCAAGGGGAAGGATATAACTGATATGAGTACAACAGAGCGGGTGAGGATGGGTATAGGTGTGAGCTTTCAGAACCCCCCTTCCATAAGGGGTGTGAGGCTCATGGACCTCCTCAAGGTTGAAAGTGGCCTCAGCACAGATGATGAGCTGACACCCGAACTCAGGGAACTTGCAGCCAGGATGAAATTCGATGAGAGCTTCCTTGAAAGGGATGTTAACCTTGGATTCTCAGGGGGTGAGGTGAAGAGGTCCGAAATCCTTCAGTTACTTGCACAGAGACCTGACTTCATAATGTTTGACGAGCCAGACTCCGGTGTTGATATAGAAAACGTTGAACTCCTTGCAGAGGAGATCAACGTCCTCCTGGACAAGGATAAGAAGCCAGGTATGAGGCAGAAGGCGGGGCTCCTCATAACCCACCTGGGCTACATACTGAACTTTGTGAATGCCGACACGGCCCATGTCCTCATGGATGGCCGTATTGCATGTTCAGGTAACCCCCAGGAGATAATTGAGGATATAAGAAAGGATGGATTCAAGGGGTGTGTTGAATGCTGCGGGATACACTGAAGAAGGCTGAGAAGGCAAAGGACAAGAAGGCGCTCTACGGTGAGGACATCGACCTTGAAAGGTTCATAAAGGAAGAGGCTGGTGAACACGAGGAGGTGACAAGGGCCAAGGAGGTCCCTAAGGATGTCCAGAAGACCCTGCTGAGGGTCGGCGTGGACCCTGAGGAGAGGGAACGTGCAGGTACATTCATACAGGTTGACCAGTCAGGCATCTGCACAACATGCGCCTCAGAGTCAATCGAGATCATGGGTATGAATGTTGCCCTTGATAAGTACAGCTGGCTCAAGGACTACATGTGGAAGGCCGTCGCAGTTGACACCGACAAGTACACAGCCACAACGGCCCTCCGGGAGGCTGAGGGAGAGATGGGGGGCTACTTCATAAGGTCAAAGCCCGGTGCACGTGAGGTCTTCCCGCTTCAGGCATGCATGTTCATAGGCGATGAGAGGGTAATGCAGACTGCCCATAACATCATAATCGCCGAGGAAAATTCCGAGCTCCACATAATAACAGGCTGTGCAACTGGTGAGGATGTGAGTTCAGCTCTACATGTGGGTGTATCCGAATTCTACCTCAAACCTGGCGCCAAGATAACATTCACAATGGTGCACAACTGGGCTGAACAGGTTGATGTGCGCCCACGGACCGGTATAATGGTGGGTGATAACGCAACCTACATAAGCAACTATATACTCACAAGCCCGGTTAAGAGCATCCAGTCCTACCCAACGGCCTACTGCAGCGGTGAGAACTCACGGGTTGTTTTCCAGTCAATACTTGGTGGACAGAAGGATTCAGTCCTTGATATGGGATCAAGGGTCATCCTTGAGGGCAGGGGCTCAAGTGCAGAGATGGTCTCACGTGCAGTCTCAAAGGATTCATCCCAGATATACTCAAGGGGCCACCTGGCTGGTCGTGTGCCTGAGGTCAAGGGGCACCTTGAATGCCATGGTCTTGTGCTATCAGACGACTCCATGATATATGCGGTCCCTGAACTTGAGGGAAGTGCAACAGAACTTGAAATGTCGCATGAAGCTGCGGTGGGTAAGATAGCCGAGGAGGAGGTCATGTACCTGACATCAAGGAGTCTCACAGAGGAGGAGGCCGCCTCAATGATTGTGAGGGGATTCCTGAGTATGGATATAACTGGCCTTCCACCTGAACTGGCGGCTGAAACAAAGAGGATGCTTGATATGAGCCTCAAGGGTATGTGATATTGCTGGGGATTTCCAGCAATACTCATTTTTTAAGTAATAAGTTAAGAGAATGAACAGATATTAAACCATCTATTTCTTAAAGAATAAGTTAAGAGGCAGGGCTAACGAATCAGATAATATCAGCTTATTCTGCAATTATTATGAACTCGCCAACCTTCTCAACCTTCCCGAATGGGACAAGGAGATAGTCACCCTTCTTCTTGGCGCCCTTGACTGTAACGTTTCTCCCGCTGTCAACCTTAATGACAACGTCTGTTATCTTTCCTGTTTTATCGTTGATTATGAGCTCCTCAAGCTCCCCAAGGATACGTGCATTGTTGGTTGCAACCTGGTAGCCCTTTATTTCACTCCAGTACTTCTCTTCCCCTTTTATGAGTTTCTTCTCTTCCATCATTCTCACCTAATTTTTCCAGGACATGCAGATCACTGCAGCTATTTATGTTCACTGCCAGCTCCAGCATGGAAACCTCAAGGATTCTCTGATCTTGTACTCTGTTTTTACTCATTAATATATTTACCCCGCAGGGTACTAATCCATCCATTGAATCTGAAAAGTCGAGCCCATGCATTCTGCAGAGTTTTTCAGGTACAGCCACACAGAGGGCCTCCTCACCACCCGCCAGGTACTCCCCTATTATCCAGTCAATGGTTGATGGGGAGATCAGCGGTAGATCTGCATTTATAACCAGAACAGGTTCATTCCGGGATTCCTCAAGGTACGAGAGAACCTCCTGAAGGTCCTCAACGTAACCCCTCCCTGATGCCCTGAATACGTCGTACCTCCCCTTCACATGTTCCTCTGTGAGGGGTGTATTTGGGCTCGTTACAACTATTATCTCATGGACACTCCCGGAAGAATCAAGGCTACCAAGGACATGATCTATCATCGGCCTTCCAGATATTTCAAGGAGGGGTTTTTCACATTCAAGTCCCAGACGTGTTCCCTTCCCACCAGCCATTACAAGGGCCAGCATGATCATTCAATCCATTTATCCTCTTTCTTTGACTGGAGCTTTCTCCTCATTCCCAGTATGCATGGGCCGTTCTGTCTTCCGCCTAGAGGGGTGTGGGGTGTTCCCATGGAGTTCATGCACCTCGCCATGACAGCCGCCCCGAGTGCAAGGGCATCGGATACAAATATGCAGTCCTTGAAGCGATCAGCCACATATTCCAGTATGAGTTTGGGTTTTGTGCCTGTTATACCTGCCCTTCCTGTAACCCCGAGGACCGAGCCCTCCTCGATGACGCCCTCATCAAAGGCCTCATCTATCAGCCTCTTGACTATCAGTGCACTCACATGGTCCAGTGTGGCAAAGAGGGTGTGTATGCCGTCCTCCTGGTATATGTTATGTCCAATCTCTGTCAGTTCCTGAAGTTTATCCCCGTTTTTACCGGCGTCGCACCCTATCAGAGTTGTCCCTGCGCTGTATGCAGCCTCTGTATCCACCGGGACTGTGCCGAACCTTTTCCTGTTGACCGGTACCTTCCTTATACCGATTATCTCATCGTGTATCATCTCAGCGTGTTTCCTTGCCTTCTTCCAGTTGGCACCCTTTAGAACGGATTTCTTGTAGAGGTCAAGTGCGGCCCCACCCCTGCAGTCCACCATTTCGGTTCCCCTGATTATGGCATCGGATATTGCACCTGCAAGGCCGCAGAAGTTTCCAATGGTCCTTGCGTAGGGTTCATCGGAATTGACTATTCTGCCTGCAAGGGTTGTCCCAAAGTCCAGGGAGACGCATGGGTTTCTGTAATCAACAGTTGTCCACTTTGAGCCCACTTTGATACCCGCGGTTACAAGTTCACCCTCCATCTCATTTGCAACGACCTCCCTTCCCGTCGGGGGTATGACACTTGCAACCGCGCCATCGAATATGACCCTGTCAAGGTATGAGAAGTCCCTGAGGCGTTTGGGGATGTTCTCTATGGAGAGGGCTGGGGCCATTTTCCTTGGGGGTATTCCTGCTGCGAGACAGCCATCTGCAAGGGCTATTATGAGTTTACCCACCTCCTCAGGTGATCCAAAGCCGGCTGTAACACCAGTTGACCTCACCACAAAGTCAAGGTCCTTTTCTATGTCAACCTTAGCCCTTCTGAGGGACTCATGTATTGTGTCCCGCACCAGTTCAGAGACAGATTCCTTTGTGAGTTCAACACCCCATACCGTCTTACCGAATACCTCCTCGCCCTCCTTAGGGGGTCTTATGTCACGGGTCATCTTCACGGTCTTGTCAAGGAGGTATGTTCTGCTTGTGTTGAGGTTGGTGGCTGTCAGTATGCACTTGGTTGTTGTGTTACCCAGTTCAACCGATGCCACTATATAGTAGACGTCCGGGCGCATTGAGTAACCGGACCCCACGGTTTTCTTTGTGAATGGTGCTGTTTTTGTATCCTCTATGCTTATGAATCTGCTCTTTGCAATAATTGGCTTTGGACCAAATAGTCTGCTCAAAAATGACAACTGATTACCCCCTGATTTAATGTAATATTGTATCCAGGGGGATAATATAAATTTTATGAATAAATCCAGATGAAAAATAATAAAAGGGAGTGTCCAGTGGGCTTTAACTAAACCGTCCTCACCAGGTGTATGGTGCAGGGTGCGTAGTGCACCACCTTCTCTGACACACTGCCAAGGAGGTGCTTGTCAACCAGGCTCTTACCTGTACCCATTATGATGACGTCAACGTCCTCCTCCTCTGCAAGTTTAACTATTTCATCTGCAGGGTCACCCTCGAGCATGACCCCCCTGAACTTCACGTTGGGGTTCTCTGGACCTGTGAGTCCCTTCTCCATGTCCCTGAGGATCTCCTTACCCTTCTCTGTTAACTCCTTAACCATCATCTCCTTAACCTTCTTTGGGGTGAGGAATGGTACAGAGGTATCAACCACGTAGAGGCATATAACCTCCGCCTCCCTCCCATGGAGGAGGTCCAGGGTGTGCTCTATGAGTTCATCCATATATTCTCCCATTGTTGGAACCAGAATTTTCCTGTACATTTCAATCACGCCAGTACAAAGAGTCTCATGACAACGTACGATATGTATACTGCAAGTAAAATTATGCCCCCACTCCTTTTAAGTTTCATGTCACCCTGCTTTATAAGTAGCACCAGGAGTACCGTCACAAGTATCATGATTGGTGCGTCAAAGCTGAGTGAAAGCGGTTCAACGGGTACCGGGGCTATGAGAGCAGGGACACCTATACCCACGAGTATGTTGAAGGTGTTGCTTCCAAGTACCGTGCCTATTGATAGTTCATGAAGCCCCTTCACTGCAGATGAGAGTGTAACCACAAGTTCCGGTATGCTTGTACCTATGGCCAGTGTGAAGAGACCCATTATCATGGGGGGTATCCCTGCAATGTCTGCAAGTTCCACGCCACTGTATACCAGGATTCTGCAGCCTATAACAAGACCTGTAAACCCTAAAACCGTCAGGGCAAGTTTTTTAAGGTCAAGTGGTTCCCTTTGGGTGTCATCGGAATTCTCATCAGAATATGATTTCTGGGCCTTTATGAGTCTCCAGAGGTAAACAGAGTAGAGCAGGACCATTGCAATCGCTGCCATTCTACCTATGTCTCCCATGAACATGAAAAAGAGCAGTATCAATCCTGTTATGAGGGTGGCGCTGAAGTCCCTTTTAAGGCCATCGGCGTTTGTTTCTATGACTCCTGCAACCAGTGCAGATATCCCGAGTATACCTGCAATGTTCCATATGTTTGAACCTAGTACACAACCCACCCCTATGTCTGTGCTGCCTGAGAGTGACGCTATGAGTGCCGAACCAAATTCAGGCAGGGACGTTCCGATGGCAGATGCTGTAACACCCAGTATGACTTCGGATATGCCCAGTGAGGATCCAAGATCCACAAGGTTATCCACAAAGATATCTGCAGATTTTATAACCAGAATCAGTGAGACCACCAGTGCCGCTATAAGAATCAAGACCCTTTCAAGCAAGTTATCACCACTGAAAAACCTTTCTTCATTCCCTCAAGACCAGTATATTAATTGAATATTGACACTTAAACCTTTGTGTCGGAAATATGTTGCCGTTTTCTTATATTTAAATTATTTCGTTATAATAAAAATAAAATTTTTAGTAATAATAATGGCCAAAAAAAGAAATTTATGGCTGCTCCTAGAGCAGCTTGAAGAATGGGTGGTCTTCCACAGCCTCGGTGCCTATATCCTTGGCTGCTTCGCTTATGAATATGTCAGCCATTGCACAGGCCGGGAATGCCATCTTGGCGTTTTCTATTGGACCGTAGAGTACGAAGTCACCGCCGGCCATCTGCTGGATCAGGTTGGATCCAACGTCACATACAGGCCAGGCTTCTTTGTGTTCCTTCTTGTACTCACGGAGCCAGTCCCATGCTGATGGCACGTTGTGGATACCGCTACCAACAGGGTATCCCCATTTGCTCTTAACTGCAAATGAGGTCCTCACAGCAACACCTGCACCCTGACCGAGTGGTGTGACTGCAACGTCCATGAGGTACTTGTCGATACCGCAGTCAGCGGCCATTTCAAGAAGACCCTTGTCTATTGTACCGGCACCGTCTTCCCAGATTCCAATTTTACCCTCAACTGTGGGGTCCATTGGGTTGAATCCAAGGACGATTGAAGCTGAGAGTTTTGTGTTCTTGAGTGCCTCGAGTTCTGACTCGTCGGCGGCCATGTTAACTGAGTTGTAGATGGCCCTGTCCTCAAGACCAACTTCACTGGCGTACTCTGCACCGGCGATCCTTGCCTCACCTGATGTTGAGTCTATGAAGAATGGTGCGTCTGTGACGTCACCCACAAACTCCAGGTATTTGACTATTGCCTCAGGTGTCTGACCGAAGGTCTGCACGATGTGTGGGTTACCTGTGACATCGGACATCTCTTCCTGTGTCTTTATGAGAGCTTCTGCCTTGTCCTTGTCAAAGACACCTGCCTTTTCATCTTCAATGATGTTGTGTCCGCCATAAAATATTGTTCCTGCTAATACGGTTGGGTACTCTCCTGGCTGACCACCAATCTTGGTTCCAGCTATGTCCAGTACGATCTGTTCCTTATCAAACCTAAACATATGTAAACCTCCAAGCTATAGTCCGAATAGGGATTTTAAAAGTCCTTTTAACAATCCTGCAAACAGTATGTTGGTTACTGCAAGGATAATCAGACCTATCACAATACCATATAAAATACCAATATCTCTACCGATCTGCTGTCCTATGCGCTGTGAGTACTCACCGACTGTGAACTCCACCTTTTCCTCGATTTCATCCAGTTTCTCATTGGCCTTGTTGAATTCATCAGCAGAGACAAGTATGCGGGGTATTGTGGTTTTTTCTTCCTCTGACATCAGATCACCCCTAATATGCTCATCATTGCAGGCACACCAACAAGGAGGACAGCCAGGAGGAACCCTATGGCTATACCTGAAATCCTTGTGGCTATGAGACCTGCAAATAACCTGCCATCTCTACCGATGAGCTGGTTTCGGTATTTTATGTCCTCTACAACGTTTTTAATGCCACGTATATTGGGTTTGTTGGATAGTATAATCATCTGGAAGCCTCCCTAGACCAGTAGAAGTATACCCAGTGTCAGGGTGAAGGCAAGACCTATCATTATACCCTGAACCTTACCTGAGTACATACCGGCGAACATTCTGTTGGTGGAACCTATCATTTTAACCTGTGTCTGGATGTTCCTCATCCTGGCCTCAATAAGGGCTGTTTCTGGTGCCACAGGTTTGACCTCTTCGCCTTCCTCTTCTTCTCCGCCTTCCTCGACCTTTATGATCATGGCCTCTTCTTCAAATGCACCGGGGTCCTTTTCGATGCATTCCTTGACCTTGGCCTTGATGGCGTCGGCGTCCTCAACGTCTATGAGGTTGACGATCTCGAGCTGTTTCTGGAACCTCTCAATACCCTCATCAGGTATGTTTTCAATGTATGGAATTGCGCCGGTTGCGCCGATGATGTTCCTTTTATCAGGGTCCACACCGTTCTGGTGCAGGGCCTCTATACTCTGACCTGTGATGTGTCCCTGTACCTCTGAGCCGCAGAGTATAAGGAACCTGATGTTGGGGTTGGATATGAGGTTTGCGATCATCTTTTCGATTCCGAGGTTCTCTGTCTTGCATGGCCCTGCGATGGCAGCTCCTGCCTCAACAGGTATGTCCTCGATGTGTGAGGCGAGGGTTGTGGCAGCCACAGGACTTTCAGGGTCGCCCACGATGTAGTCACCGTTGACCACAGGCCATCCTTCAGCAGGTGATTTCTTTTCAACCACTTATAACACCTCCTATAAGAGCAGGGCAAACAGGATGATCAGACCAAGTATGAACCCGTAAACCATGTTGGTGAGTTTACCTGCCGTCAGGTATACTCCTTCCCTTCCAGGGTAGGAACCCTCGGGGATGGTTGTTGGGTCCAGTGAGTTAATCAGATCATCTGCTGTAGCCTCTAATGCAGCTATCTGTTCGTTTATTTCGTCCATGGATAATATTATGACTTCCCTTCCAAGGGCAGCCCCTATCATACCGGTGGAAGGATCAAGGGTCAGGTTGTATTCCGGAGCGATCTTAACAAGTGGTAACATTTCCATTTTGAAGCCTCCTAGTGCTCTTCCTCCTTAGGCCAGAGACCTGACCATTTTACGGATGCTGCTTCCTCGAAGGATGCGCTCACGAATGCCCTGAATGCCAGTATCCAGCAGAGTGCACCGACAAGTGAAACAACCCACCAGCCAGGGTTGAGCCCTATTCCAAGCAGGCCCACAACGGCCATGGAGATGAACCCTGTTGATGCTGCAAGTTTCAGTGTCCTTGTCTGGTTCTCATTTGGACCAAGACATGCGTTGAATGGGTGCTGGATTGCCATTGTGTTGAGGATGAATAGCAGTCCGATGAACCCTGTTGTTATGACTGATGTGAGCATTGCCTGCAGTGTGTAGCTACCTGCAATGGCTGCTGAGAATCCAAGTACTGAAAGTGCTGCTGCACCTGAGATCTCCGCGGTGCACTTCTCGAGAATTGGGATTTTCATCTTAACTATCTTCTTACCCAGTACAGCCACAACCACACCGAGTATCATTGCCAGTATCAGTGCAACGACAGGTACTGCAATGGCAGGTACCACGAAAGCTGCTGCCAGTCCAGCAACCACACCAACTATACCTATTGCAACTGACATGTACCCGATTGATGGCACACCGGTACCGAGACCGTAACTTGCGACCCTCCTTATGGCGTCTGCACCCCATACTATTGCACAGACCGCTCCAAGGGAGGCCAGAACCGGTCCTATGACGGGGTTAACTGCAGATGCGTATATGCCTGCAAGTCCGCCCAGTATTCCAAGTGCCATTAGCCTGCTCTCAGGTATGGCTGCACCAGCCGGTCCTCCAGCTGCTACTGACATTAGAAGACACCTCCGTATACGAGTAATGTTGAAAGGGCCCCTGCAACAATGGAGGCTATGAGACATGCAATTATTCCTCTTCCGATCCTCTTGAATTTAGGATCGTGGAAACCTTCTATTGTACCTCCAATGTTATATGATGCAATAACCGCGTTTATGAAGAATATACCCACGGCAAAGATTGCTGCAACACCTGCAGCACCCATTGCACCATATGACAGGGTTTTGAGGGCCTCGTTGAGTGCCCAGTAGATGAGCCCGCCGCCGATTCCACCGAGGGCTCCTCCTATTATACCGCTGACAAAACAGACTGTTGGAAGACCATGTCCCTCGGTACCTGGGGTGACGTATTTCTCCTGTTCCATGCCTGTGATTGGGTCCACACTGACCTTTGCAGATACTGGAACGGTACCCACACCAAAGACGTAGACCATGTTACCCACAAGCATGGTGATACCTATCATGAGCATTGAACCAACTGCGCCGGCAGCCATTATCATGAGGGGTGACTGTCCGGTCATTGCTGCGGCTGTTATGAGTCCTGTGAGACCTGCACCTGCAGCCAGCATAGCTGTACCGGTACCCACACCTGTTGCTGTTGCCATAGCTGCTGGTGCACCACCCACAGGTACGAAGTGGACACCTCCACCTATGAGTACTCCTCCAGCGGTTATAGCTCCTATCAGTAATAATGGATCCATTTACTCTTCCTCCTTGTATGGTCCATATTTGTTCCTTGCAAAGACTTCAAGCCTGTTGTTGAGGATTATCAGTAACAAGACTATTATGAGACCGGATATTATTCCGCCGGTTATGCCGAAGACTATTGTGTTCCAGAAGCTGAGGAATACTATTGCACCGAATGCGAATCCTGTCAGGGGTCCGCCGTACTTTGCACAGAAGTGAACAACGTCCATTGAGTTCCTTGCTCCGAGCTCTGCCTTTGTTGTTATGTCACCGTGAATCGCAACAGGTATACCTCCACCGAATGGGTACTGCTGGTACTCCCTTTCAGCACCGTAGTGGACGTCCCCTGTTGATGAACCGATTGCACCTATGGTTATACCCCAGAGCACTGCAAGAAGTGGCAGTGGGAATGGGTGTGCAAATCCAGGGATTGGTAATGTCATGAGGTATGATAATCCTACAATACAGAATGTCACAATAAAGCCATGCCCTGCGATTGGGCCTAAATGCTGAACCAGCATGTCCATGAAGAGTGGCTGGTTGAACTGGGACTGGCTGACAATTCGTCCCATGTGGGATGTTACAGCGTATGTTGTGTGTACCATTGCAGCGATTACGGAACCGATTGCAATGGCCATTATCACAGGTAGCTGCATTGAATTCATAAGGACAAATGCAACTGAACCAGCAATTCCGCACCAGGTCCCGTAGGCAACGGGTTCCCCTGAAACGGCCTTGTTGATTATTCGGTGCAGGTGTCCCATCTGTGGTGCCAGCTGAACCTGTGAGTTGGGGTTACTCTGGGATCCTACGTCAGACTCTAAGTCCTCTGCGGCTCCTGCTATGGTTGCAGCTGCACCCATGAGAGCTACAACACCTAAACCTGTTATCATAGGGTCCATATTTCTTCCTCCTTTTATTTTTTTTGAATAAAAAAAATTAGGTGCATTACACTTAAAAAGTTTGTGTAATGCACCTTCGTTAATCTATTTTGCGGGTGTTATGAGTGCTCTTTCACCGGCTGGTTCGAACTCTCGCAGAGCACCTTTGGCGAATTCGCCACGGACGTTGGTGAAGTCGAAGACGAGGTTGTCGTCTGCAAAGGCTATTTTCACCAGTGGGTTGAACACGAAGGCGTCTCCACGGGCAGCGTGTGGTGCCTGTGATATACCTGCGTATTCACCCTGGTGTCCCACGTTCATGGCGTAGTTTGGATAGTTAGGTCCACGAAGCTCCAGTGGCAGTCCCTCGTCGCCCCTTATTGAGAAGACGTTGGATGCACCACACTGGTCCTGGAGGTCGTAACCGTAGAATCCGAGCCTTGAGTGCTGTTCCTTGTGGAGGTACATTGAGAGGTACCATCCGCTGAGACCTGTCTGGGCGTTTGCTGTTGCGAATGCTGTTGAACATCCGGCTGCAGCTGCAACGACTGCTGCCCTCTGTGATCCACCGAACTGGTCCTCGAGGAGTGCTGGGTATTCTTCGTACTGTTCAAGGCCGTAGAATGTGACCTCACTTGCAACGTCCAGGACTGTGTCCATGTTGTTTGGTGCCTCACAGAGTCCATACTTGTCTTCCACGTACTCCTTACCGAAGTAGGTGAAGTCGTCAAGTATGTTGTCTGTGTAGGCTGCTGTGGCGTACTGGGTGAATCCAACACCACCTGACATGTATGATCCTAGCCAGATCTGGTCGTAGAGCATTGCACCGGTTGCCACAACGTCCAGTGTCACCCTGACAGGGTCCTCATAGTTGACCCTTGAGCTCTGACAGATGTCTGCAAGGTAACCGAATGGTACACCACCAGGCTCGTTTTCACCCCTTGCACGTCTCACAGGCAGGTATGTACCCATGTGTATGACTTCAGCGTGTTTTGCAGCGTATGCGAAGTCACCTGTTGCGGCTTCACCTGCTGCCTGTTTGTAGGCTGAAATCATTGACATACCGATCTGCATGGCGGACCATCGTGAGGTTGTTGCACCGTCACAGGTCCTTGAGACTATGGTTGGGATCCTGACGACCTGCCAGATTCCGTCACCAACCTCTGCCTTGAGGGTTTCTGCCTGGTCATCTGGGAACTGTTTGTTGATGTCTATGACGAATGCAGGGTCGATTTCGTCTGCTATTTCATCGTTACCTGTGAATACCTTGACGTAACTGTCTGCCACCAGTGCAGGGTGGGTTTCCACCATGTGCTCCTGGACGACAGCTGCACCGGGCATTGCGTGGTTCACTGTTTCAAGGTAGTGGGTTATGGTCTCGGGTGTGACCTCCTTACCCAGCCTCTTTTCTATAACAGCGTGGGCGTGGTTCAGACCGACGATAACGGTCCTCCTTATGTCGTCCCACATCTGCTGCATGGCAGCGTTGTTTACGAAGTGGAGGTCGTCCCCTTCAACATAGGTATCGGTTGTTGAAACCTGGTAGGGCATGAGCACCCTCTGACCAAGTGGGGTACCTATGTCAGGGTTGTACTGGGGTATACCCCTCTTTGCTGCCACTTCTTTACCAGCGTTCACAAACTCGGTTTTTCTTTCTGACTGTTTCCAGCCACCAAGTGTGTAGAATGTGGTTTTCTTCTCTTCAGGGGATTCTTCAAATTTTTTCTTTAAAGCATTTATGAACAATTTGTCAGCCATAATCTACACCTCCCCCGGATTATTCTGGGTTGAACCCTCCTTGTGATCTTAAAACGTGGATTCTCTGCATGATCTCCACGGCTTCTACATCATCACGGTAGGCTTCACCATCCACGCGGTAGATGGTTGTTTTTTCCATCAGGGTTTCTTCATCCAGTGGTTCACCAAGATCCACGGGTTCGTCGAGTTCGTCACCGATCTGGTTTTTGACCATTTCGACTCTGCCTGTGTCCTTGTTGTAGATCTGCCTTCTGAGCATGTCGAACATCATACCGTCCTCATCGAGACGCAGTGAGTGTCCGTGGACAGATTTACCCCTGACACCTGACCTTGCAGGGTCAAAGAACTCTGTTTCAAGGAGTTCCTTGGATATCTTTTCAAGGTCCCTCTCCCTGGTCTCTATGATCTGACGACCTGAGAGTGTACCTGCGTCTGCACCCCTGTACCTGCAGAGGTATGCCCTTGACCTCACATATGGCTGGGCTGGGGCGAAGTACATTGAGTCTGTGAACTGTATGTATCTGACCCTGTCACCGGCCTTTGCACCGTCTATTGGTTCGACCATTTCTCTTATTGCGTCCTCTGGTTCATCCATCTCTTCCAGTGGTGGGTGAACACTTGGGTATTCTTCCCCTGGGGCCCTGTGACCCAGAATCTTTACTACATCTTCATCTGAGATTTCTCTCAGTTTTTCAAGTTCGTATTCAGGGTTACAGAAATTCCTTCTGTTCTGAGCAACCTTAGTTGTTCCGGGATAGTATTGTGCCATATCATGCACCTCCTAAAGCTAACTTAACCTTTCTTATAATCTCATCCAGTTTTTCCTGGGGACAGGTTTCTCCTCTAATAACTCCACTCACGATGTCGACGATTGTTCCCCTGGTTTTTGGTTCATCAGGCATTACGGCCCTGGTTTTGACACCTATCTTCGCAAAGTCCTCAAAGTCAACCGGGTATTCGCATATGACTATGCATGGGCGGTCAACGTTTCTGAGTATGAGGCGCGCCTTGTAGGTGATGTGGTTCTTGACTCCGCCAAGGTGCACCACAAGGAGTCTGTGCCGCTTCATCTGCTCGACTTCAGCAGGCGTTAATCCAAAGAGGCTTCCTGCACCGGCACTTGGAGCGTCCTGTGGAACCCCTGCGCCTGCGTTGAGTACCAGAGTACTGGTCATTATGTTTGCTTCCCTCAGGGCAAATGTTATCTCGCAGACAGGCTTGGTTATGTGGCGCCTGCCAGGTGACATTGCCACTGCCAGAACTTCACTTCCGCACTGGGCAAAGGTGCCCCTCTGGGCTATTCCTCCACCTTCACCCATGCCCATTGTCTCTCTACAGTCAACCACGTGAGTGCACTTTCCGATCATCTAATGCTCCTTCTTTCTTTTTATTATTGTGGCCCTTTCACTGAGCCTGGCGTTCTGATCCGTGAGACCGATGAGTTCATCAGGAATCTCATCAAGGTTCTCGCCGTACTTTATCTCGTCTGTGACGGTTTTCTGTGTTCTTATGTACTTGCCGGGAGTAACATCATATCCAAAGGGCAGGAGATCCTCGCAAACCCTCTTGATATCTGTTATTGTCTCCTCGTCCTCCACTTCAAGCAGCACGCGGCCAGTTTTAACCTGAAGTTCAAATTCCTGGCCTTTCACGTTGATTATGCGCCTGTCAGGGTGGTCCTCTGGTGGTAGTCTCTGTCCGTGGATCACCATTCTCTTAACGCCGTGGATGTCCTCAAGGCGGTTAAGGAGTTTCTCTGTGGTGTCGGCCCCTAGCAGCCTGTGAGGAAATATCTGAACGTCCATTGGTTTTTTGCCCCCAGTTCTGAGAGATTATTTAGATTTCGTTTTTAATCTCAGCTGCTGCCTCCACAACATATTTGAGTGGTTCTCGGAACTCGTCAACCTGGCTGAATACTTCTTTTATGAGTCCAGAGGTTGCTTCTGGTGAGAACATCTGGGTTCCTGCATCCAGTGCCATTGCGGCTGCCACGCAGGGTATGGCGAATCCCTTACTGTGCCTTGTAACGATGTGGTTTCCGTTGAAGATACCTGGTCCACCACCACCATAGATGGAGTGGCTGAAGAATGAAAATCCTACAGCTGTACCTTCCACTTTACCGAAGTCCACGCTTGGCAGTCCTGTTTCGAATTCTATGAGGTCGTTGTAGTAGAGCAGAGTTGATGATACACCCTGAGCTGCCCTTGCTGCACCCTGGTTAACCATTGTGGCTGCCATGAGTCCGGCTGCTGCGTAAGCGTTCCACATTGCAAGGTCGTCTGTGCCGTAGACCTTGTAGTCTGTGAGTTCCTTCTCAACTGTTATGACACCGTCTTCCAGGGCCCTTTCAACCAGGTCTGCTATGACTGAGCCAACTGTACCTTCTTTACCGTTGGCCTTAACAAGGTCAAAGACCAGGTTGTCTGCGTTCATTCCCTGGTATGCAAGTCCAAGGAGGTGCATCCTCTCAAATGCTCCTACAGCATCACCCATCTCGAACATTGCTGTCTGTTCAAGTATGGTTGATAGTGCTGCTGCCTGGAGTGTGTTTTTGAGTGTGGCTGCAACAACATGGTTCACCATGATGTTCCTGAGTGCGTATCCTGGGCCTTCCAGTTTCTGTGGAATGTCCAGCATTGTTGCTATGTTTGCCCCCATGTACTCCACAGACTGTGGATATCTTCCCAGAACGGCTGCTTTAACCATGTTAGCATCGTACATGCTAACATCAAACTCGTTGATTATGGCCTGGACAAATGCTGTGGCGGTTACGAGTGGTGCTGCAGAGTATTCTGCTGCAACATCGAACCTTGCACTTGGGACCTGTACGAGTGCCCTTTTACCTCCGCCAAGGAGTTCGACGTTGGTGTCGTCGTCCTCAGTTACCTGTATCATTTCCTTTGCAGCGGCTGCTATTGACTCGGCGTTCCCGACAATGTCGAGGTCGAGTTCACGGCCCATTATCTTACAGGCAGGTCCGCCGACCTTCGCTGTCTTCAGGGCGTTTTCTATACCTTCAAGGTTCACAGCCACTGTCCTTTTAATCCCCTGTACTATGCTTCTAATGGCGGGGTTCCTTAATGGACTTAGAGCTTCTAATGGCACCTGTTCTTCGACGAGGTTGCCTCTGTCGTCGTACAAGTCGACCTTATCCTCAAACTTCGCCATTTTTTCCCTCCTAACAATCAGTTCCGTATACTAAACATCCAAGACCCCCCTTTTCAGGAAAGGCAAGAAGGCCCTTGGAGGGTGTTAAAACACCCGTTTTAGTATACGGTGCATATTTAACTTGATCATAATTAATTAAGATTTCTTTCTGAATCAAGTCGAAAGATTTATATGTATCAACACATTTTCTTCGGGTTTTATGGATTTTTTGTACGGCTGCGTTGATTTTTATGATCATGCACACCGCCATTATGATGGCTGCAGGGTAATAAATTATATTTAAGGCGCGGCACAGAAAAAGGGACATGCAGATAATAGCGGATTTGGGTGGTATACCTGGCAAGGACTGCAGGGGATTCTGCAGGTACTGTTACTTCAGAAAGGTGGGGGAATTTGAACCCTTCGGCTGCAGGAACTGCTCCCCGGGGAGGGTGGGCTGTGAAACCTGTGGAACTGATGTTGCAGAGAGGGGAAAGGAATTTTTACCACCATTCCTTGTCATGGGTAACGTGCAGACGACACTGATGATGCAGAACACTCAGGATAAGGACCTGAAGATAAACATCAGCGGTGGGGGTGATGTGAGCTGCTACCCACACCTTGAGGAGCTGACATCTGGGCTTAGTGAGTTTGGGATCCCCATACACCTGGGATACACAAGCGGTAAGGGCATGGATGACCCTGAACTGGCATCCCGGCTCATTGGAAATGGTGTGGATGAGGTAACCTTCACGGTGTTCTCAGCGAACCCCCTCCTGAGGAGGGAGTGGATGCGTGATAGGAACGCTGAAAATGCACTGGAAGCCCTCAGGATATTCTGTGAATCCTGTGAGGTCCACGCTGCAGCAGTGATCATACCAGGTGTGAATGATGGTGATGACCTCCTTGAAACCTGCTCCAGACTTGAGGAGTGGGGGGCCACTGGATTCATAATGATGCGGTTTGCAAACTATGAGCACCAGGGGCTGATACTCGGCAATGAGCCAATAATTGAGGGTATAGAGCCGCACACAGTCCAGGAATTTGAGGACCTTGTGAGGATGGTTGACCGGGAGTTCAATCTCAGGGTTACAGGGACACCTGTCTGCGACCCTGAAAACGGTACACCCTTTGTCCTTGCAGATGACTCAAGCAGGGAGTACCTTGAGATCCTCCCTGAAATCAGGGGAGAGGCAACCATAATCACAGGATCCATTGCAGCCCCCTACATAAGGAGGATAATAAGGAACCTTGGGGCAGAGGATATGGTGAACGTTGTTGGTGTTGAGAAGGACATAGCATGCCTCATCACCAGGAGGGACCTCGAGGCTGTGGACCTCAGCGAACTTAAGGAAACAGTGATAATCCCTGGCAGGGCATTTGTCCATGAAATGCAGGCAAAGGAGGTTCTAAGCCGGGATGGTACCGACCGGATAGTCATAAGGGGTCCTGAAAGGCTCACCGTTGATGGGGAGATGAGCGGTACGCTGTCCCAGTATGATGTTATAGAGCGGGAGATGGAAGCATTCTATGAACTTATACAGGCCATAAATTTCTTCGGTGCTTCTGAATGACTCGTGTGGTTGTTTTAACACCAGAGCACTACACCTACGGTTCAATGCTCATTGCCGGTGCCCTGAGGGACCTTGGCTGCAGCGTTGAACTCAGGAAGGGCCTTGAGGGTTCCGGCGCAGATGTGGTTTTCATAAGCCTCCAGTCCACCATCCACCTCCTGAGGTACAGGGATATTATTAATAATATACGGGGTTTCAGGGTGGTGGGGGGTCCCGTGAGCATGGACCCTGAACTTGTACTCCGCCACCTCGACGTTGACCTTGTAATTCAGGGCGAGGGTGAGGATAAGGTGGGGATGGCCATGGAGGTTGCATCTGGAAGTCTGGAAGCGTCTGAAATGCCCGGGGCAGCATTTAAATCCCCTGAAGGGTTTATAATCAATGAACCAACCCGCTGCTCCATGAAAAGGACCCTCCCACTTGTTCCTGCAGATATCTCACAGGAGAACATAAGGAGTGCCAGTGTCTACATTGAAACCCACAGGGGCTGCCCAGGTAACTGCACATTCTGCCAGGTCCCGGAATTCTTCGGCCGTGAGGTCCGCAGCAGACCCCTGGAGGATATCGTGGTGGAGGTCAGGGAACTGAGGAAATCCGGGGCCCGGAGGTTTGCAATAAGCGGGGGAACCGGAACACTCTACGGGAGCAGCAGGTTCAGGGGTGTTGATGAGGATGCATTCACTGAGCTCCTCAGGGACATAAGTGAAATCACAGGGCCCCGGAATCTGACGGTGCCTGATATACGGGTTGATATGGTGACCCCTGAGATCCTCGATGCCATATCAGAGTACTCCAATGGCTGGGTGTTCTATGGTATAGAGTCAGGGAGCAGAAGGATCCTCAGAAGGATGAAGAAGGGCATCAAACCAGGGGATGTTATTGAGGCTGTTGAACTTGCCAGGGAGCATAATCTGAAGGTTGCAGGGTCATTCATAGTGGGGTACCCCGGTGAAGATGAAAGAGACTATGAGGAGACCCTGGAACTTGCAGATGAACTCATGCTCGACGACTACTTTGTGAGCATCGCTGAACCGATACCAGGCACGGAACTTGGTGAGGAGGTTAAGGGCCTTGAAGATGAGGATAACCCTGTATTCATGGAGCCATCAGACAGGAAGTTCAGGAGTCTGGCTGAGGAGAGGGCATTCAGTTTCATGCTTGATTCATACGTATTCAGGAGCATGCCCATCCCTGTGACCAATGAACTCCTGATGTCACTTCAGAAGGAGGCCAGGGAACAGCAGAAGCATATAGAAACTGTTACGCGTATGTTGAAGAGGAAACTTTAGGTCATAACCAAGTAGATTTAATCCCTGAGAAGAATAATCTGCATCATTTAATCGAAAATTCTGGCGTTAAATCAGCTTCATTCGAAATTTCGGTTTGCTGATTCTCTATTATTAGCAGACATGAAATAATCTGTTTTTCCAGAATAAGAGTTATCATCTGGTAAAATACATGTAACCTGCTAATAATATCATGCCCCTGATTGAGAACTAACCCCCCTCCGGTACAATCACTATAATTACGATTACCACCTTAACTCTTCATCAAAATAGGTAGAGGTGGTACAGTCTCAAATCACATATATAACAAGCTGTTATGTATTTTATCATAGATAGGGGGTATTCAGCGTAATTATGATAAATCGCTGAATACAGGTCTTGGCGTTAAAGTTTCAGTCGGCTCCACACATTGGTGCGCCGCACTCTGGACATTTCTCCATTCTGCATGGAACTCCAGGTGTTTTTGGTGCCTCGTATCCGCATTCAATGCATTTGCAGACACGTGGTGCCCCACGTCCAGCGCCAAGGCCTCTTCCGAAGCCTCCCCTTCCCATCCTTGGTAGTGTATCTGCTGATACCAGCGTTATGTTTTCTGAATCACAGTCTGGGCACTTTTTGTATTCCTTTTCAGGTGAGATCCACTCAAACTGGCAGTCCATGCACTTGTATCTTCTTCTGTCTGTGATGTAATCACCTCCTTTCAGTATTATTGGTCTGCCCTCGACCAGTGCCTCTGCTATCTTGGCCCGTGCGGATGTCAGTGTCCTGTGAAATGTTGGCTGTGATATACCCATGATTTCAGCAGCCTTTTTCTGTTTTATGTCATGGTAGTCCCTTAACCTGACAGCCTCAAATTCATCGAGGGTTATCTCAACCTCAACTTCTTCTTCACCGGCTTCCGGGGAAAATGCAACCACACGGGGTTCTCCCAGGATTCTCCTGTATCTTCTTGGTCTAGGCATGTTTTGAATATATATTCAAAAATTGTATTTAAAGTTTCCCATCAGGGGGTCAGAGAACATAAAAGCCAGTCGCCTAAAAAACCAGCCATCACCATAAAACCAGCGAAATAATGAATACCATTCAATTCATCCTTAATCTCCATTGAAGCCATGATCAGAGGGAATAAGTTCAATAACCGTGACCTCACAGGATGATCCTATACGAAGAGGTGGCCCCCATGTGCCTGTGCCCTGTGAAACATATAGAAAACGTCCTGAATCCTCATAAAGGCCCCTGATAAAGGGGAACATCATGCCAACAAGGAGGTTGAAGGGGTAGAACTGCCCGCCATGCGTATGGCCGGATAGCTGGAGGTCAACACCCATTTCCCTGGCGTCATCCCAGTCAACAGGAAGGTGATGAAGAAGTATGAGGGGCCTCCTCGGGTCAAATTCCATTATATCAAGGATTGCAGGAAGAGAATGTCTCTCCATCGAATAACCCACACCTGCAACCTGCACCCCCCTGAAATCAACAACGCGCTGATCAATACACATGATACCCGCCCCCTCCACTGCGGACCTGAAGTCCCCTGAATAGGTGTCATGGTTGCCAGAAACAAAAAATACGGGTACATCTGCCTGAAGCTCGGAGAGTGTTGAAACTTCAACGGGCCTTGAACCATCCAGGAGGTCACCTGTTATGAGGACGGCATCAGGTTCAATTTCAGAGATAAGAGAAGAAACCCTCCTGATGAAACCCCCTGACCTCACAGTCCCCACATGAAGATCTGAAATCTGCACCAGCCTCAGCTTATCGCTGCATGGAAATGGGATCCTAACAGTCCTGACCTCAATATTCCAGCCCTTCAAAAGCCCATAGAAAACCATTATAACGGAGAAGGCCGCCGCAGGGATAGGGGAGAACGGAATACCTGGAACAAGGGATGCTGCAAAGGTTACCCCAAGGCCAATGAGGATGTAAACAGCCATTCCCACCCATATCATGGAAACCACATAGGCAGCCCTTGAGATAAATGATGGGTATACCCTCTCGGAGATTATGGCTGCCGGTAGAAGAAATGTAAGGGGGAGGCTCAGAATTCCCATACCAAGAGATTCCAGGACAGTAAAATTAAGAAGATAGTATCCTGAGGAGAAGAGCAGGATAAATATCAGGACCTGGAACTCCCTCCTCATGGGATCACAGTATGGAGCTTTCAGGCAGTAACTTAACCAGAATGTAGTCGTACATCATTGACTTCCTGATCTCAGATATGTCGCCCAGCCGGTAATCAGAAACCCTCACATCTGCTATCTCGTCATGATAGCGGTCATAGTTGAGCTTCACACGGACCCCATCAAGCTGACTTGTTACAGGTGTGGGGGAGTAGACCTCCTTAACGGCAGGCACCTGATTCTCAATCTCGGTCTTAACAAGTATTGAGGGGACCAGAGGTGGGTCCGCCGCCATTTCACGCCTCCTCCTGTCAAGTATATCCTCGACCACCTCAACAAGTTTTCTGAGGGCCCTTATATCCTCACCCCTCTTCAGCCTCCGGGGTATCCTCCCAAGGCCCCCAACATATGCGTCGGCACCTGGAAGCTCGCTGAGGTCAATCTTCTCAGGGGACCCTGTAACCACCACCGGGATGTTTATGTCGCTGAAAAGATGGACCTTATCCTTTATGCACTGCTCAAAACTTCCAAGGGCAAAAACTGCAAGATCATGTTCCTCTATGAGCCTCTTTTCGTCCTCTGATATCCTGGATATACCCTTACCTGCCCCACGGGCAAGGCCTATCATGTTATCCTTGGCACCGTATCTTCGGAGGTACTCGGATATATCACAGGCAGAGTGGGGTAAATGATGCCTTGCCAGGGTCGGTGAGACGATGGCTATCTCGGTACCCGCCATAGGGGCAACCTTAACCTTCCCCAGGAGCTCCCGGGCCTTCTCCCTCACCTTATCCACGTCCTCAATTGGGACGGCCAGTGTGAGTATGAGGTCCATCTGAAGCATGTTCTCCTGGAGAACAAATCCGCCGAGGTCCTCAATCAGTTCCTTCATTTCCTCATGGCGGTGCACACCGCCCTGATAGGTTAAAGTTTCGTACATAATTTCCTCTCCAGATACGTGTACCTGAATAAAGCCCTCTTAACAGGGTCCACTGGAAGGTTTCTGTGGGAGGGGACCCTGATGCAGTCAAGTTCCATGTAATCGGGGCATACAGTGAAATCTTCATTCAAATCAACAATGTTGAATCCCATATCCCCAACGATCTCCCTTAAGAAATCTGAATAAACCCTTACTTTTATCTTGCTGTTCATCTCCCGCAACCCCGCAGGATCATGCCACCATGGGGAGCAGACCTCAAAGTCTATCTCATCAGCCGAGGAGTACCTGAGGCTTCCAGGATCCAGGTCCTGAACAGTCCTGAAAACGGTTCCTATGGCCTCCCTTATCTGGGGGAATGTGTTGAGTTTAAGTTTAACCGCCCCGCCAACTGGTGTCTCAGATAGCACAAATAAAATGTCTGCATCCTCATCCTGAGGTTTGCGGGTCACATGGTACCCCATGACGCCTGCAATCCTCAGTATGCCCTCACACATTGGTGTTGTAAGAATCCTCATTGAGTCACCGGTGAAGTCTATAAATACCTCATGAATAAATCTCTCTATAATCATTTATAAGGTGTGCTGATGAGGGTAAGTCTCAGCTTTGAAAAACCGGAGGGCAGTGGGCTCTGCATAATGGTGGACCTTCTGAGGGCAAGTGCAACCATAACCGCTGCCCTGGACAGTTTCAGGGAGGTTATCCCTGTTGGGGACGTTGAGAAGGCAATGGAATACTCCAGGAAGGGATATTTGGTGGCAGGGGAGCGTGGTGGTGAGACCCTGCCGGGATTCCTGGCCAACTCCCCACTGGAGGTGAGGGAACATTCAGGTGATGCCCTTGTGCTAACCACCAGTAACGGTACAAGGATCCTTGAGTCAGTTGAATCACAGGCCCTCGTGGGCTGCCTCAACAATCTGGATGCGGTAGCCTCAGCTGCAAGGAATCTTTCGGATGAAGTTGAGGTGGTCATGGCCGGTGTTAATGGCCGCTTTGCAATAGAGGATTTCCTCTGTGCCGGTGAAATAATACGTGCAATTGGTGGTGAGTTTGAAGAGTACGCTGAGGCCTCAGTACTTGCAGTACAGGAAAGTTCCATGGTTGATGATGCCATAAGAAAATCCAGGTCAGCCAGGAGGCTCAGGGAACTTGGTTTTTCCGGTGATATTGAATACTGCCTCAGAAGGAATATAACAGAAAAAGTACCCTTATACGTGGACGGCAGGATATCGCTGATCTAAGGGAGGCTGCAGTGGACATGAATCTGGATGAGCTGAAGATAATAGGTACCGCACATGTATCTGGAGAAAGTGTTGATGAGGTGAGAAGAACCATACTTGAGATGAAACCGGACGTTGTTGCAGTGGAACTTGACCCCGGAAGGTACAGGATGCTCATGGAAGAAAAAATGGGGATCAAAAGGGATGAACCCTCCCTCAGGGATGCCCTCAGAAGTGGAAACATTGGTGTCATCCTTGCAGGCTGGTTTTTAACCTATTTCCAGAGGAAGATCGGTGAGGATATAGGTGTTAAGCCGGGAAGTGAGATGCTTGCAGCGATAGATGCCGCCCATGAGGTTGGTGCGGGGGTTGCCCTCATTGACCGTGACATAGGGGTGACCATGCAGCGGGCCATCAGATCCATGAGCCGCCGGGAAAAGCTTAGATTCTTCCTTGCAATCATGAGGTCATTTATTGGGGGGGAGGATGTAAGGGATATTGAGAGCCTTAAAAGTGACGACACCCTTGCGGAGGTTATGGGGGAATTCCGAGAAATATCACCCTCAGCATACCGTGTGCTTGTTGAGGAGAGGGATGCATTCATGGCCCACAGGCTCCTCTCCATTGAGGAGGACCGCGTTGTTGCCGTTGTGGGTGCAGGCCACAGGAGGGGGATAGAGCACTACCTCAGAAACCCGCATGAACTTCCAACACTTGAAGAACTCATTTGAATACGATGATACATCATAGGGTAATGTCCCAGGCACACCACAAGCTCACAACTAATTATTACAAGTCATCATTCAGAATAATGCAATGATGGGGAAAACTATTCATTAAATACCGGTTCAATAAAAATATTTACTGTGGAAAGAGCAGTGTGATATGAATGTACGTCATATTCAGATGTGACTGTGGAAGGGCCCTATACTCAAAGGAGGGCGCAGATACCCGGAAGTGTGTCTGTGGAAGAACCCTGAAGGTTAAAACAAGGCGCATATTTGGAAAGGCCGATAGCTTCCAGGAAGCCGCAGAAATCGTGAGAAAACTCCAGGAAGAAAGGTATGGCACCTGCCATTTCACAAATCCCGTGAAAAAGGAATAGAACGAGATATGATAGAAGATATCCGATCATTCACATCACCCGGTGAGAGGAGGAACATAGAATTCAAGAAGGCACTCTCACCGGGGTATCATCTGAAGATGGACCGGAAGAAGAGCCTGATCTCCCAGATGAAGTACCGTATGGAGAGGGGTGATGGAAGGGCCGTGTACCTCCTTGGTGTGGAGGACAGCGGTGAACCGGTTGGCCTCCCTGATGAGGAACTCGGGGAGTCAGTTGAGGTCCTCAGAAAACTGAGTGAGGAGATAGATGCCGTTGTGGAGGAGGTTAACCTCCATGAGGGAACCCACGGTAGGGTGGCCGAGGTGATAATCTCAAGGAAACAGAAAACAGAGAGGGAACACCTCCTCATAGGTGTCGCCGGCCACGTTGACCATGGAAAGAGCACACTACTCGGTACACTCACAACAGGAACCCCCGACGATGGAAGCGGGAAGACAAGGATATTCCTTGATGTCCAGAAACACGAGATAGAAAGGGGCCTGTCAGCGGATCTATCCTTCGCCATATATGGATTCAGGGAGGGAAGGGTCATAAGACTCAAAAATCCCCTGGACCGGAGGGAGAAATCAGGGCTCATGGACAAGGCCGACAGGGTAATATCCTTCGTTGATACCGTTGGACATGAGCCATGGCTGAGGACAACAATAAGGGGGATTGTGGGGCAGAACCTGGACTATGGCCTCCTGACCGTTGCCGCGGATGAGGGCCCAACACATATAACAAGGGAGCACCTGGGTATAATGATTGCAATGGAGCTTCCTGTGATCGTTGTGCTCACAAAAACCGATATGGCCACTTCTGAGAAGATAAGGGCTGTGCGGGAGAAGATATCTGAACTCCTTAAACTGGTTGGGAGGATACCCTTCCATGTGGCCGGAAGGGACTCTGCACGGGAGATAGCAGGGAAGATGAACCAGCACATAGTACCCATAATAGAGACATCCTCTGTCACAGGGGAGGGCCTTGAAGTCCTGGATGAACTCTTCCTCAACCTGGAGGTTAAGCGTGACATCAACGGGGATGAGAAGCCGTTCCTCATGTACATAGACAAGGTATACACCATCAGGGGTGTTGGAACCGTTGTCAGTGGAACCATCCAGCAGGGCCTTGTCAGGAAGGGTGATACGCTGCTCCTGGGCCCCATGAATACCGGGAAATTCCGGGAGGTCACCGTTAAATCCATCGAGATGCACCACTACCGTATAGGCTGTGCAGAGCCCGGGCATATAGTTGGAATATCCATCGCAGGGGCATCCGCAGATGAAATAGAAAGGGGTATGATACTGGCCCACCCCGACTATGAACCTGAGGCCGTCAGGGAGTTTGAGGCCGAGGTGGCCATACTGGTGCATCCCACAACCATAAAGGCAGGCTATGAGAGCGTAACCCACATTGAAACAATAGCAGAGACCACCATACTGGAACCCCTTGATGCAGAGTTCATGTCAGCCGGTGACAGGGGGCGTGTGCGGATGAGGTTCAAGTACAGGCCCCACCATGTGAGGGAGGGTCAGAAGATAATCTTCCGTGAGGGAAGAAGCAAGGGTATTGGCTCAGTTACCAGAATCCTGGAATAAGTTAAAAGGATGCTCTAATGATCCGCTTCTTCTATAATTTCAAGGAACTCACAGGCCTTACATTTAATCCCTGATGCTGGTTCTCCACAGACTGAACACTCCCCGATTCCATCATCCTCCACCAGAGGCTGGAATGTAAACGTTAATGATTTCATGATCCTCTCCTTTATACCGGGACTTTCTGATTCTATCCTGTTAAGGAAATCCCTTATTCTTGCCCTCATTGATCTGCTGGAGTATGGACAGGGAGCACTGTGGAATTTCACATCATTGAGTTCAGCCCAGAGCCTGACATCCTCCTCAGGTGTGCTCCAGAGGGGTTTTATTCTCGGTACCATCGCAGGGTGTATCCTCTGAAGTTTCGGCCCGAACTTGGAGAACTTCCTCACATCCCCCCTTGCAAGACTCATCATGAATGACTGAACCTCGTCATCCATGTTGTGGCCCGTTGCAATCTTTGATGCCCCTATTTCCCTTGCTGTCCTGTTGAGTATCCACCTCCTGAAGACACCGCAGGGTATGCAGGGGCTTCTGAACCCTTCCAGAACATCGTCAAGTTCAAAGTTGAATTCCTCCCTGAATGACTTCTCTATGAGTTCAACTCCCCTTATACGGGCGTTTTCCCTTGCTGCAAGGACCCCCTCCCCCCTGTAGCCCTTTATACCCTCATCAACCGTGATGGCTGTGAGTTCAAAATCCAGTTCCTCCCTTAAATCTGCGAGCGCATGGAGTGTCAGCACACTGTCCTTTCCGCCTGAAAGTGCCACTGCAACGTGTTCTCCCCTCTCTACCAGTTTATGTGATTCCATGAGACCCCTTATTCTGGCCATAATTCTCCGGTTGAATTCCTGAACATCCATGGAACCGTATATATAAAACAGTCGACATATATATTCACCATGATAACCGCAGAGCTCACCATAATACCTCTCGGTACAGGCAGCACCTCACTCAGCGGTTACGTGGCCGCTGCAGTCAGTGCCCTCGAGAGGATGAACGTGAGGTATGAGATCTCAGGTATGGGGACTCTTGTTGAGGCCGGTGACCTGGACGAACTCCTTGAGGCTGTTAAGGCGGCCCATGAGGCAGTCCTGGAGGCAGGCTCAGAGAGAGTCTACACAACCATCAAAATCGATGATAGAAGGGACACCGACAGGGGCCTCAGTGACAAGGTTGAATCTGTAAAGAAAAAGCTCCAGTAAATGTTCCTTAATAACGCTGAGGTCGCTGAAACTCCCTTAAATCAGTAGTTTAATTTTTAAATGTACATCTCGGCGTAACATGAAAAATAGAATTATGCTAGTCAGCACCACACTGAACCTGAGATAAATAATGTTAGTTCTGCCCGAAGAAATCCCTGACAGAATTCACAATCCTTTCAAGGTCCTCGTCAGTAAGGGCAGGGTGTACAGGTAGCGATAGGACCTCCTCTGCAGCCTTTTCACTGACCGGGCAGCTGGCATTGAAACTCATCCTCCTGTAGAGTTCCTGCCTGTAGATGGGTTTCGGGTAGTGGATTCCGGTACCTATACCCCTCTCATTTAGGAATTCCATTAGTCTGTCCCTTGAACCCGGAACCCTCAGGGTGTACTGGTGGAAGACGTGTTTAACCCCAGCTGCAACGTGGGGCGTTGACACCTCCTCCATGTCCCTTAGGTTATCTGTGAGGTACCCTGCATTTTCTATTCTTCTTCTGTTGAAGTCTTCAAGTTTTCCGAGCTGGGCTATGCCAATGGCCGCGGCAATATCGGTCATCCTGAAGTTGTAGCCAAGGTAGGTGTGGTTGTAGCGCTCTGTCTCCCCGTGGGCCCTTAGAATCCGTGCCATCTCTGCAATTTCCTCATTATCAGTTGTTATCATCCCGCCCTCGCCTGTTGTGATGTTCTTTGTTGGGTAGAAGCTGAAGCATGCGGCATCCCCCAGGGAACCCACCATCTTTCCATGATACTCTGCACCATGGGCCTGGGCAGCATCCTCAATCACCAGGAGGTCATGGTCAGCAGCCAGCTCCAGGATGGGGTCCATGTCAGCGGGCTGCCCGTAGAGGTGTACGGGTATTATTGCCCTTGTGCTGGGTGTTATGAGCTCCTCGATCCCCTCAGGATCTATGTTGTAGGTTTCGGGATCTATATCTGCAAATACTGGTTCAGCACCAACGTATAGGGCTGCGTTTGCCGTTGCAGCGAAGCTGAATGGTGTTGTTATAACCTGATCCCCCTTTCCAATCCCTGCAGCCAGGAGGGCGAGGTGGAGGGCTGTTGTCCCTGAACTTGTTGCAACAGCGTATTCAGTACCCACATAGGATGCAAACTTCTCCTCGAATTCCGCCACCCGTGGTCCCTGGGCAATGAATCCCGATTTAAGTACCTTCACGACTTCCTCTATTTCCTCTTCATCGATTATGGGAGTAGCAACCGGTATCATGTGAACACCTGAGTAAGAGTTACTGAGTTATTAGTTTCTCACTGGAACTTAAAAAGTGATACCCTAACCATTGCAATCAGACATGTGATACCCCATTTAATCCGATTCAATGGGTTATTCATCCTCATCCACGGTACCTCAGAACACCCAGCACATCCCCATAACGTCCCCTGAATAGTATGGCCACGAGAAGAGCCGATGCGAGGATCAGTGCCACTGGGGAGGTGTAGGGATCCGAGGGGCTTACCATCAGGGATGGAAGGTTTCCAAGACCGGCCTCCGGGGAGCTGTGTATAACACTGACATAGAGGTTGTTTGCAATATGCACCCCCATGGCGAGTTCCACACCATCATCTGTGAGTGTTATGAGTGCAAGTACCAGTCCAATGATGAATGTGCTGGCTGTTATTGAGAGGCTCATTGTAAGGGTCGTGCCATTCCACCAGTGCAGGATCGAGAATACCATTGAATTCAGGATCATCAGTGGGATGGGCCTCTTAATGATCATCCACATCCCCTGCATGAGGTATCCCCTGAAGAATATCTCCTCAAAGGAAGCCTGCACAGGAAATGCAGCTAATGAAAGGATTAGAAGCCACCAGAATTCCGGTGTGAATTTAAATCTGACCGAAGAAGGATCCAGGATAATCGAGATCAGGTCAAGGATCCCGACAATAAGAAACCATGCCACCCCTCCCCTGAGTACCCGCCTCCAGTCAACACGGCCCCTGGAGTTCAGGGCTGATATGAAATCGCGTTTGTGGATGAACTTCAATCCAACATAGAGAAAGAACATTGAGGCAGAAAAGGCCACTGCCACCATGATGAGTAAAGCTGGCCAGCTGAAGCCCGGGATGCCCTCAATTGCATCCATTCTCCCTGTGATTATGAGTATGGCCACCAGGAATAACCCCATGAGAAAACCGGCGCCCACATTGGACACCACGAAGCTGAGGAGCACCGTCAGTATATAACGCCATGGCTCATTTCTTCCCGTGTAGACATTGTCCAGGAAATTCCTCATTGAGTCACCGGCCCTCTTACCAAATCCTGTCTGAGTATCACAGTAATCAGTAAATCATCCGGCACTAATAAATATATTGATGTTTGAGGTTGGATGCTGATCCCATATGTGACTGAGATTGATGTGAGTCTCGAGGTTGGATGCCAGTCCTGTATGTGACTGCATTCATTTAGTGGACGTGATCCCAATATACAATGTGCATGTTAATCGAATTTCATTTATTGGATGTAAGTCCCGAACTATAACTGTGGATTATTATCGTGTTTCGTAAGGAAGTGTTACTATGATAACCATAAATGAGGGTTCAGTCACAATTGAGGTTCCGGATTTCAGTAAGGTATCATCCAGGGCCCCTGTCTTCTATAACCCTGTGATGGAGTTCAACAGGGATGTGTCTGTGCTTGCGGTTCAGGCCTTTCAGAGGGTACTTGATAGGGAGATAAGCGTAGCGGATACATTCTCAGGGAGCGGCATAAGGGCCATAAGGTACCTGGTGGAGGTTGATGGTGTCTCTGAGGCCGCTGCAAATGATATAAACCCCCTTGCAGTTGAATGCATAGAGCATAACTCAGATCTGAATTCTGTATCCCCCCTGGTCAGCAGGGAGGACGCCGCTATCTTCCTCAGAGGGAACCCTGGCCGCTTTGATGTTATTGACGTGGACCCCTTCGGGACCCCGGCACCATTCATGGACTCTGCGGCGGCATCCGCCAGAAACAGATCCCTCCTTGCTGTTACCGCCACAGACACCTCGGGTCTCTGCGGAACCTATATAAAACCCTGCCTCAGGAAGTACTCATCAAGGCCCCTCAAAACAGAGTACTGTCATGAGACCGGGCTGAGGATACTTGCAGGTTTCACTGCAATGAACCTTGCCAGGTACAGTAAGGGCGCGTCATTCATTCTATCACACAGCAGCCAGCACTACATGAGGATCTATGCCCATGTGAGGAGGGGTGCCAGGAGGGCCGATGAAACCCTCAAAAACATTGGCTACATGCTCCACTGCTTCAGCTGCCTTCACCATCAACATGTGAGGGGTGTACCTGAAAACAGAAGGTGCCCTATCTGCGGGGGTAAAATGGATGCTGCCGGACCCCTATGGGTAGGGGAACTGCATGATGAAAAATTTATAGGATCCATGATGGCTGAAGCTAAAAATAAAACCCTCAATAAATCAGAGGATGTCCTGAAACTGCTCAAGAACTGTATGGGTGAGGTGGGAATGCCTCCGGGATTCTATGATGTCCATGAGGTCTGCAGCAAGCTGGGTGTGAGCGCCCCCCCGCTTATGGATGTTATGGGGTGTCTTGAGGAGGCAGGCTTCAGGGTTTCAAGGACCCATATAAGGCCAACAGGGATAAAAACAGATGCGGGGATCAGGGAGATTGAGGAGGTCATAATGGACCTCCACGGTTCCCGTTCGTAGCCTGTACGATTGTTCTCATTCATAGTTCAGCATGTTGTGGGTGTAGTAGTACTGGAGGGCCCTTGCATTCCTGATTTCAAAGTTCCGGTAGGGGTTGTTGAGGTAGGGGAAGATTATTCCCCTTATAACATAGTAGTACGCTGCGATTGGCCCGTACTCTTCCCTTGAAATCTTGTAATATAGCGGGAAACCGCATCCCTGGTTTATGAAAATGTCCCCCTCCCTCACTGTCCCATGATACACCATTGGTATGGGGCCCACCTGTCCGTGCTCCGCGGCCCTCTCCTTTATATAAGCCAGTGCCTCATCCAGGGTATCAAATTCCTTACCATCTGAACGGTAGGTCCACTTGTCGTCGGGAACGCCATATATGCCCTCCTGCCAGACCTCATTCCAGTCTATGCCGGGATTGTACTGCTTTTTCTCTACGTATGCAAGTTCAAGGATGTAGACATCCCCCTCCATGTAGCAGCGGTAATTGGAGCTTCCCCCATAGTGGACCACAAGGATGCACTTTGATCCCCTTTCCCGGGCATAATCTGCAAGTAACTTTGAGTGTATGTGGCCAGGGTACATGTCGGGGTTTGCGATTTTAACGAATCCCAGCCTTCCCAGTGGTTCAAAATCCCCTGAAGTGGATGTAAAGTAAAAGTAACCCCCGACGATCACCAGCAAAGCAACGATTAGTATCCCCTTCTTCATCCATTCACCCGCTCTTTTGTATTATTAACTGTGCAGCGATTTATATCTTCCTCTAAACAGATTAGGCAGTTTTATATATAATCATTTATATAATTTTAGCTGCGGAAATCCGCGGAGGTGTGAAAATTGGATATAGGTGAAATTGTAAACGACGCCATAAGGTATCCCTCCAGTGACTGGAAGAAGGTCATAATACTCGGTGTCCTTATGATAGCCAGTGTTGTCATAATACCCATCTTCCTGGTCATGGGATACGGCTTCAGAGCCCTCAAGGCCTCAATAGCGGGTTTTGATGAGCTTCCAGAATTTGATGAATGGGGTGAAATGTTCGTTGATGGATTAAAGGTCTTCGTTGTCCAGATAGCATACATGATAGTTCCACTGATAATAATATTTGCAGGTACTTTCGGATCTCTGGCAATGGTTTCACCAGATACAGGGGTTATCACAAACCCCACAGCCTTCACAGGTCTACTTGGGGGTACTGTGATAATCGGTGTGATACTTGCAATAATCCTTGGTCTCATAGAGACCATCGCAATAGCACACATGGCCTACAATGACAGTGAACTTGGAGCAGCATTCAGGTTCGGTGAAATACTGGATGTGATCTCCCAGATCGGATGGATCGACTACATTATCTGGTACATTGTTGTCGGTCTCATCGCAGCTGTTATTGCATTCATTGGTGGTCTCCTCAATTCAATACCCATCATCGGTACCCTTATAGCAGTGCTTATAATATACCCCTACATCCAGCTCTTCTGGAACAGGGCACTTGCACTCAGGTACGCCTACGAATAGATTAACCCTTTTTTTACTTTTTTCTGTTTCAGCTAAACATTTATAAGGGAATACCTACTATCTATAAAAGTTAATAACTTCTTCTAAAACACCATAATTTAAAAAAGTTTATAATATAACTTCCATAGGTATACATTGTTTAGTGGTGATTCCAATGGATGATGATCTAGTCAAAATCGATGATATTGACAGGAAAATAATAGACCTCCTAAATGAGGACGGGCGCATGTCCTACAGGAACATCTCAAGGATACTTGATGTCTCGGTGGGTACTGTGCACAACCGTGTTGAGAAGCTGGTCAAGAAGGGTGTTATAAAGAAATTCGTGCCGGTGATAGACCACTCCAAACTTGGATATAAACTCACAGCCATAATAGGTGTTAAGGTCAAAGGTGGAGTTCTGAGGAACTGGGAGACACGGACAGCCTACCACAAAAACGTCCTTGCAGTCTACGACGTCACAGGAGAATTCGATGCCATACTCATAGGAAAATTCAAGGATACAGGGGAGCTGGATGGCTTCATCAAGGGTCTGCTGAGTGAGGGTGACGTTCAGAGGACCTACACCCAGACTGTCCTCAACATAGTGAAGGAGGACATGACCTCCACCAAGATGATAGGCGATTAATTATTTATTCCCCTGCACCAAAAATTCAACCATGGCCATTATACACTCCAGCACCTATGACCTCCACAACAATGAGGGCCATGTTGAAAACAAGGGGAGGACACGTGCAATCATTGATGCCCTGAAGTCCTCGGGGCTTCAGCTGAAGTTCATGGAGCCGAGGATGGCGGGTATCCATGAGATCCTCATGGTCCATAGCAGCGTCCATGTGGAGTACCTGGAGGTGTTCTCAGGGAGGGGCGGTGGATGGCTGGACTATGACACCTACATGACACCTGAGAGCTTCAGTGTGGCGAGGCTCGCCGCAGGTGGCGCCATGGTCGCGGCTGAGGAGGCACTGAAGGGTGGATGGGGATACTCCGTTGCAAGGCCCCCAGGTCACCATGCCACCTATGACAGGTCCATGGGTTTCTGCATATTCAACAACATCGCAATAGCCATTGAGCACAGCCGCAGGAACCTCGGGATTTCAAGGGCGGCTGTGATTGACTTTGACGTTCACCACGGGAACGGAACATCCAGCATATTCTACACCGACCCGGAAGTCATGTATGTCTCGGTGCACCAGGACCCCAGGACACTCTTCCCCGGGACCGGATTCATTGGTGAGATGGGGGAGGGTGATGGTGAGGGCTTCAACCTCAACATCCCCCTGCCCAGGGGTTCAGGAAACAATGATTATATCTGGATACTCTCTGAGGTGCTCCCCCAGCTAGTCGGTGAATTCAGGGCGGATATGTTATTCGTATCTGCAGGGTTCGATGCCCACAGGCTGGATCCACTGGCAGATATGAGGGTGGATGAGGAGTTCTTCTCATGGATGGGATGGTTCATCCATGAAACAGGGCTGCCATGCGCAGCTGTACTTGAGGGGGGCTATGACCTCCAGGCCCTTGGAAACTCGAATGTCTCATTCATCAGGGGCCTTGAGGGTTCCGGTGTTAAGGTGGAATATGAGAGGTCACCGGCTGTGGCTGAAATCTTCAATGAGATTAGCGATGTGTTTTCACCATTCTTCAATTTCTGAGAGGGTCAGAAAATGGAAAAAATCAGACTTGAGCAGGCAGAGGAGCTTATAAGAAAATCATGTACGAATATCCGGAGGGAATCCGGGTTCAGGGATCCCCAGGATGGTGTCATAGACACCAGGAAATTTCAGGAGGCCCTGATGGAACTCATTGAAGCAGAGGACCATATATACGCCAGCCTTCCATCACATGAGCTCACCGGGGAAGATGCATACGATTTCTGCAGGAGGCTCATGGCCGCCAGGGAGGCCATTGACGGCATGCTTGCAGATTTCGGTGTCATTGAACGTGAAGACCCATCTGAAAGGATAAAGGAAGC
Source organism: Methanothermobacter sp. (assembly GCF_030055425.1). Taxonomy (NCBI): domain Archaea; kingdom Methanobacteriati; phylum Methanobacteriota; class Methanobacteria; order Methanobacteriales; family Methanobacteriaceae; genus Methanothermobacter; species Methanothermobacter sp. Next base: position 163,367 of record NZ_JASFYE010000003.1, on the reverse strand, counting down.
TTCGAAGGGTAAACTGATACTTGTGAATAATTCCTCAGTTAAAAAGCTCCTTGTTAAGGCGGGCGTTGAACCGGGAAATATCCTGGTTGCAGGTGCGCCCCTGTCAGTGGATGATATGAAGAAGATAAACCCCCGGATCCCTGATGCTGCCCTTAAGGGTATAGAGAAGAAGATAGAGCACCTTAAGAATGACATTGAAAGGAAGCTTGAAGACCTTGGGGAAATCCTCGTTATAGGGGAGCCCGATAAAAGCACAGGCCTCCTTGCATCAAGGGCTGAAGAACTTTATGGTGCCGTTGTGAGACTGGATGAGAATATCAGGGACCTCACCCCCGAGGAGATACTGAAACTCCTCTCATAGATTGATTATTGCCTGACGTATCTTTTGATGGTAGAATGATGCCTTCAGACACAGCATGAGCCAGGTCCCAACACAATCTGTGATTGCACCATTTCAGAAAAGACCGGACTGAAATTCCATCAAATAAACCAATACCCACTTAAACCGGGACATCACTGTAATATTCTGTTTCATGGGATTCATAATCACCGGACAAGTATATAAGCAAAGTTTTCATACTATACTTAAAACCTAGGTAACCATTACTTATGGGGTGTAAAATTTGGGTTTAGTTTGTTTTCCAGATACACAGGACAAGATTCCTAGCATCCCCGTTCACCTTACAAGGGTGGGTGTTACAGGTGTTAAGAAGCTTCTGAAGATAGAAAGGGATGGTAGAAGACCCATAATACTTCTTCCAACATTCGATGCATTTGTGGACCTCCCGAGCAGGCAGAGGGGGATCCACATGTCAAGGAACCCCGAGGCCATAAGTGACGTCCTCGAGGAGGTTGTTGAAAACAGCGCCCTTGAACTGGAATCCCTCTGTGCAGAGATAGTCAATGAACTCCTCAAAAAGCACAGGTACGCCCGCAGAGCCGAGGTGAGCATGAAGAGCGACTTCATGTTCATGAAGAAATCCCCTGTCACCGCCAAGAAGAGCCAGGAGATGACAAAGATCATGGCAGACGCCATCGGCTACAGGGACGATGACGGTATAGTGATACGCAAGATGATAGGGGCAGAGGTGGTGGGGATGACCGTGTGCCCCTGTGCACAGGAATCAGTTAAGGAAACATCCCGTCAGAAGCTCCTGGAATTCCTTGACCCTGAAACAGTTGAAAGGGTTCTTGACTGTGTATCCTTCGCCTCCCACAACCAGAGGGGGCGCGGCATGATAATGATAGAGGTCCCTGAGGACCAGACAATAAGGGCCGAGAACCTCATAAACATCATAGAGGGCTCCATGAGTTCACCTGTCTATGAACTCCTCAAGAGGCCCGATGAAAATGCAGTTGTTGTGGGTGCCCATGAGAACCCCATGTTCGTTGAGGACTGCGTCCGTAACATGGTGCACAGGATAGTCAGCGAGTACCCCCACCTCCCCGACGACACAATAGTCACCGTAAGGCAGATAAACGAGGAGAGCATACACAGACACAACGCCTTCGCTGAGAAGGTTGCGACAATGGGGGAACTCAGATACGAGATAGAGGAACTTAACGGATCAGAGGAGTGATAACCTTGATGAAACTGCACAGGATAGCCGGGGAGATCATGGGTTACTTTGAAGCTTTTGAGGGCTCAAGACCAGCCCTTGACTCAAAGGAGATACTAATAGTAAGGGGAATGTCAAGAAAGAGGATGAGCATGGAGGAAATGGGCAGGGAACTTGATGGCCTTATAGAGAAACTGGGTGCAGAGGAACTGGAGCTCATATCCGAGGAGGGCACGGCCCTCATTGGTGTGATGGATGAGCAGATAAGGTCCTGTGTTGAGGTAGGGACAGAAACCGATATCGGGGGTATCCACAGGCTAAAGGAGGCCCTTGAGGATATGAACTTCAGCGTGGATTACAGGCTCTGCATGACAGAGGATACAGGGCTCTTTGTTGTTCTCTACAGGGACCGGAGTGGTGTGGGACCCTGCTTTGTTGAGGTTGTTGTCTCTGATATTTCAGATTAAACTTATTTTAGCGGTGCTTCCATGGTTCTTGGAAAGGAAGAAATCCTGAAACTTCTCCTTGTTGATGGTCCTGAACTACTGGACCTCATGAAGCGTGTCTGTGAGCCGGGAGAGGTGACCTATTCAAGGAATGTCTTCATACCACTCACAAGGGCCTGCCGCAACCGCTGCGGCTACTGCACCTTCAGGTCAGACTCCCCTGACCCACCTATCATTCCCCCGGGGGACGTCCTCAGGGATGTCAGGATGGCCAGGGATCTGGGGTGCACAGAGGCCCTCTTCACCTTCGGTGAGAATGCACATGAGTTCCCTGAGGTGATGGAGAAACTCGAAGAACTTGGATTCAGTGATATGGTTGACTATGCCTATAACCTCTGCAGCGCCACACTGGACCTTGGTCTACTGCCACACACAAATATGGGTGTGCTTGGCTACAGGGATCTTCGGAGGCTCAGGGAGGTGAACGCGTCCATGGGCCTCATGCTTGAGTCTGCAAGTCCCCGCCTGATGGAAGAAGAGGCTCACCGTGAAAGCCCTGGTAAGGATCCTGCCTTGAGAATAAAGATGATAGAAGATGCTGGGCGTCTTAAAATACCGTTCACCACAGGGATACTCGTGGGTATAGGTGAGACAGTGAAGGAGCGGGCTGAATCACTCCTTGAACTCAGGCGTATCCAGGACAGGTATGGCCACCTGCAGGAGATAATAATCCAGAACTTCCGGGCGAAGCCAGGGATACCCATGGAGCACCACCCGGAACCCTCACTCCTTGAAATGGTGAGGATGGTTGCGGTGGCAAAGCTCCTCTTTCCCGATGTGAGCATACAGGTGCCTCCAAACCTCAACAGGGAAACAGGTGAGGTCTTCCTGCTTGCAGGTGCAGATGACTGGGGTGGTGTTTCACCGCTGAGCAGGGACTACGTGAATCCGGAGGCCCCCTGGCCCGAGGTGGATGAACTTCGAAGGCTCACAGAGTCCGCGGGCTTCACGTTAAAGGAGAGGTTACCGGTTTACAGGAAGTTCATCAACCATGATTTTTTAAGTCCAAAGGTCATCGAGACAATAGAAAGGCTTTACCCCCAATTCCTTGTTTAATACCTGCCTCTGGGAATTTATGGTTCCCTCAGTCTGATTTTAGAACTGTTCTGGTTTTTGTTCTTCAACCTCAGGGAGTATTATAGTTCCCTCGGAGGGATCCCCCAATTCAATGAAATTTCCCTCTGAATAGAGGAGGGCGACCAGTGCAGCTGTGAGGGCGTCCCTCTGGTGTATGCTCATTGTGGAGGTATCACAGAGTTTCAGCTGCAGCCCTGCATTTTTCATAATCCTCTCCGCTGTCCTGGGGTGTGTCTCAATAACCTCCACCCCATGGGACTCAAGTGCCTCCCTTATCCTGATACCCCGCATGGTGAGCTCCCTCATCCCCCTCCAGGTCAATGGCAGAACACTGCCATATCTTCTGATCTCAAGGTCCGCCCTTCTGAAGTGGCCATGCCTGCTGCAGATGCAGTCACTCCTGAGGCAGCAGCGACCTCTGGGAAGTGAGAGTGGCGCGTCAACCGCCACTGTATCTGCGTATTTCACTGCATGGATTATCTCATCAAATGAGAAGACACTGAACACCTTCACTCTCCTACCATCTATTATGGCCACACCTGTCTCATTTCCATCAGATGCAGCCAGATCAACACCTGCAACAGACACTGCCAACCCTCAGTGGATCCGTACATCCAGGACAACATGCCAGACACCCGGCGAGTACTTCTTTATAACATGCCTGTCAAGAACAGACACCCTCCTCGGGTGTGCCGCCCTTTCAATCCTCTTGAGGGGTCTTGAAAACATTATACCCTCAGGGACAGTTTCATGGTAGTGTAAAACGCCCCCCTCATTGACGCATTCCAGCGCAGCTTCAAGGAAGTGGTGGGTGGTTCCAACATAACCCATTATAACCCGGTCAGCGTCCAGTTCAGGGGCGATGGAACGGCAGTCCCCAAGGTGTGGTTTCACGACCCCCTCAACCCTGTTTAGTTCTATATTGGATTTGAGGAATTCAAATGAGTCAGGGTTTATCTCTATGGAGTGGACTCTCCCGGGGTTTGAGTGGACCGCCACCGGTAACGAAAAGTAGCCTATACCTGCAAACATGTCAACAACGGTTTCGCCGTCCTCCACAAGTCCAGGTATTCTGGCCCTCTCATTTATGTTGCCCCTTGACCACATTACCCTGGAAAGGTCTATCCTGAAAAGGCAGCCGTTTTCCCTGTGGATTGTCTCGGTGCATTCACCTGCAAGGACCCTGACCCTGGGCTTCCTCAGGGGTCCACGTATCTCCTCAACAAGGAGAACACCCCTCACACCAGGTATTTCAAGGAATCTCTGAGGGTCCTCAACATCCCTGTTTAGAACTACGATGTCCCCTATCCTCACCCATTTCATGTTTTCACTGCTATGGAGGGCTTTCTGAAAAATAAATCCATAAATGTTCTTCTTCATCAAAGTATTTAATGGCTTCTGTTGAAGGCAAAAAAGATAACTAGCATGAAATCCAACCATTTATATATAAATTTGAGGGGTTTTTTTATGAGTAAGGTAAACCGTGATGAGATACTCAGCATCCTTGATGGATACAGCAGGGAAGACATAACAGTTGCAACCCTTGGCAGCCACACATCACTTCACATACTCAACGGTGCAAAACAGGAGGGCTTCAGAACCGCTGTGGTATGTGAAAAGGGCCGGGAGGTACCATACCAGCGGTTCAGGGTTGCAGATGAATTCATAATTGTTGATAAGTTCAGTGACATTGTAAATGATGATGTTCAGGATAAATTAAGGTCCATGAACAGCATAATAGTTCCCCACGGATCATTTGTGGCCTACGCAGGCCTTGACCACATCGAAAACGACTTCTATGTCCCCATGTTCGGTAACAGGGACATACTGAGATGGGAATCCGAGCGCGACCTTGAAAGGAAACTCATGAAGGAGGCTGGTATAAGGATACCCCTCAAGTACACTGACCCTGAAGAGATAGACAGGCCAGTGATGGTCAAGTTCCCGGGGGCCAGGGGTGGCCGGGGATACTTTGTGGCGTCCAGTACAGAGGAATTCAACGATAAAATCGATTCAATGATTGAGAGGGGCTGGATAACCGAGGACGATGTTGATGATGCCCACATTGAAGAGTATGTATCAGGTACGAACTTCTGTATCCACTACTTCTACTCAATCATGAACGATGAAGTGGAACTCATGGGTATGGACAGCCGCTTCGAGTCAAACATCGACGGCCTTGTGAGGATCCCTGCAAGGGACCAGCTTGAGATAAACCTGGACCCATCATACGTTATAACAGGTAACCACCCCGTTGCAATGAGGGAATCACTGCTTCCGCAGGCATTTGAGATGGGCGACCGTATGGTTGAGGCTGCCAGTAAGATCGTGCCCCCGGGTATGAACGGCCCATTCTGCCTTCAGACCATGTGTACAGATAACCTGGAAATCGTTACCTTCGAGATGAGTGCCCGTACAGATGGGGGAACAAATACCTTCATGCATGGATCCACCTACAGTTATCTCCTCCATGGTGAGGGGATGAGTATGGGTCGGCGTGTTGCACGGGAGATAAAGGTGGCCTCAGAGACAGACCGCCTGCCTGAAATCATAACATAGCCCCCCCAACTTTCATTCTGGATCTATAAAATCCTGAAATGATAACCCCCTTAACCTTATTTTATTATAAAAAAATCGCAAAGTTTAATAAGGACCTCCAATTTATATAGGTACAGAACTTTTATGTCCCGATGGACAGCCACATACATCATAAAACACAATTAAAAACTGGAGCTGGTTTTTTATTATTTTTATTGAGGTGTATTTATGAAAGATGAAAAAACGCTGAAAGGCACCACAACTGTCGGCATAACATGTAAAGATGGAGTTGTTTTTGCCACAGAGAGAAGGGCCAGCATGGGCAACCTCATAGCCCACAAGGCCACAGACAAGATCTTTAAAATAGATGAACACATAGCAGCCACAATAGCGGGCTCAGTTGCAGATGCCCAGAGCCTCATGAAATACCTCAAGGCAGAGGCTGCCCTTTACCGCATGAGGAACTCAGAAAGGATAAGCATAGAAGCTGCAGCTGCACTTGCTGCCAACATACTTCACTCATCACGTTTCTACCCATTCATTGTCCAGACACTCCTTGGTGGTGTTGATGAAACAGGTGCAAAGATATACTCCCTTGACCCATCAGGGGGGATGATACCTGACAAGTTTGTGTCAACAGGTTCAGGTTCACCTGTGGCCTACGGTGTGCTTGAGGACAGATACACCGATGAACTCTATGTTGATGAGGCGGTTGACATCGCCATAAGGGCCATAAAGTCCGCCATGGAGAGGGACACCTATTCAGGCAACGGCATCCTTGTGGCGACTGTCACAGAGGAGGAAGGCTTCAGGATGCTCAGCCCAGAGGAAATCCAGAAAAGGCTTGAAGACCTCAACTGATTTTTTCCTGTTTTTTAATCTGCAGTAAACATCCCGTTTACTGTTGATCCCCTATTTTTTAGAAGTGATCTTATGGTTTCAGAGATGCTTGAAGAAATCAAAAGAACAATAATGCAGAGACTTCCTGATAGGGTCCAGGTTGCAAAGGTGGAATTTGAGGGACCCGAGGTCGTCATTTACACCAAGAACCCCGAGATAATAACCGAGAACGGTAACCTCATAAGGGACATTGCAAAGGACATACGCAAGAGGATAATAATAAGGTCCGACCGTTCGGTACTCATGGACCCTGAGGAGACCATAAGGAGGATCCATGAGATAGTACCCGAGGAGGCGAAGATAACCAACATATCCTTTGACGACGTCACCTGTGAGGTCATCATCGAGGCAAGAAAGCCAGGACTCGTAATAGGTAAGTACGGCTCAACATCCAGGGAGATAGTCAAGAACACTGGATGGGCCCCCAAGATACTTAGAACCCCGCCAATATCCTCTGAAATAATAGAGAGGATACGCAGAACCCTCAGGAAGAACAGTAAGGAAAGGAAGAAGATTCTGCAGCAGCTTGGAAATAGAATACACCAGAAACCAAAATATGAGAATGACTGGGCACGGCTTACAGCCATGGGTGGCTTCAGGGAAGTGGGGAGATCCTGCCTCTACCTCCAGACCCCCAACAGCAGGGTCCTCCTTGACTGTGGAGTGAACGTTGCCGGTGGGGATGACAGAAACTCCTACCCCTACCTCAATGTCCCTGAATTCACACTGGACAGCCTGGACGCGGTGATAATAACCCACGCCCACCTTGACCATTCAGGGTTCCTGCCCTACCTCTACCACTACGGATACGATGGGCCCGTGTACTGCACAGCCCCAACCAGGGACCTCATGACGCTCCTGCAGCTTGACCACATAGACATAGCCCACAGGGAGGACGAACCACTTCCATTCAACGTTAAACACGTGAAGAAGAGCGTCAAACACACCATAACCCTGGATTACGGTGAGGTGACCGATATAGCACCGGATATACGGCTGACACTCCACAACGCAGGCCACATCCTGGGATCAGCAATGTCCCACCTCCACATAGGCGACGGCCAGCACAACATGGTCTACACGGGGGACTTCAAGTATGAGCAGAGCAGGCTCCTTGAACCAGCAGCCAGCAGGTTCCCGCGAATTGAAACCCTGGTGATGGAGAGTACCTACGGTGGACACGAGGACGTGCAGCCACCAAGGACACGGGCAGAGAAGGAACTTGTGAAAACAATCTACTCCACCCTTAAGAGGGGCGGTAAGATACTCATACCGGTATTCGCGGTTGGAAGGGCTCAGGAACTCATGATAGTCCTTGAGGAGTACATAAGGACAGGTATAATCGATGAGGTCCCGGTATACATAGACGGTATGATCTGGGAGGCCAACGCAATCCATACGGCAAGACCCGAGTACCTCAGCAAGGACCTCAGGGACCAGATATTCCATATGGGCCACAACCCCTTCATCTCAGAGATCTTCCATAAGGTCAATGGCATGGATGAGCGCAGGGAGATCGTTGAGGGAGAACCCTCAATAATCCTGTCAACATCGGGTATGCTGACAGGCGGGAACTCCCTGGAGTACTTCAAGTGGCTCTGCGAGGACCCCAAGAATTCACTGGTATTTGTGGGTTACCAGGCCGAGGGCTCCCTTGGTAGGAGGATCCAGAAGGGGTGGAAGGAGATCCCCCTCAAGGATGAGGAGGACAAGATGCGGGTCTACAATGTGAAGATGAACATAAAGACCATTGAGGGTTTCAGCGGTCACTCAGACAGAAGACAGCTCATGGAATACGTGAAGAGAATCTCACCCAAACCCGAGAAGATACTGCTCTGTCACGGTGATAACTACAAGACCCTTGACCTTGCATCCAGCATCTACAGGACGTACCGCATCGAAACAAAAACACCGCTGAACCTTGAAACGGTGCGTATACAGTGAGGCTAACTATTTAGATGACCTTAAACTATTCTTTAGTGGTGATTGAATGGTAACCTATTCAGAATCCGGCGTGGATATAGACCTGGAGGAGCTGACCGTATCACGCTTAACCTCCCGGCTTAAGGACACACTCAGATACTGCGACGTTATAAGCGGGGCCGGCCACTTCGCGGCCCTGGTCAGGATGGGTGATGTGGCCATAGCCATGAGCACCGACGGTGTCGGTAGCAAGATACTGGTCGCTGAGATGATGAACCGGTACGACACCGTGGGGATTGACTGCATCGCAATGGTGGTAAACGATATACTCTGTGTGGGCGCAAGGCCGGCGGCACTCGTTGACTACCTCGCCGTTGAAGAACCAGACCCTGATGTTGCTGATGAGATAGGTAAGGGCCTTGCAAGGGGTGCTGAAATCGCACAGGTGGCCATAATAGGTGGTGAGACAGCCTCACTCCCAGGTATAATCAGAAACCTTGACCTTGCAGCCACAGGGATCGGTTTTGTGGATGTGGACCGCATAATAACCGGTGCGAATGTGGGGGAGGGTGACGCTGTTATAGGCCTTGAAAGCAGCGGTATACACAGTAACGGCCTGAGCCTTGCCCGTAAGGTGTTCTTTGATGAGCTGAAACTCTCAGTGGGCGATGAAATGCCAGGCTCCACTAAAACCGTGGGCGAGGAACTCCTTGAACCCACAAGGATCTACGTGGATCCCGTGATGAGGCTCCTTGACTCAGGGGTTAGTGTCCATGGCCTTGCCCACATAACAGGAGGGGGCTTCGGAAACCTCAAGAGGCTTAACAGGGACGCCGGATACAATCTTGATTCCCTGCCAGAACCACAGGAGATATTCAGGACCATCCACGAAGCAGGGGTTGGTATAACAGAGATGTACATGGTTTTCAATATGGGTGTTGGCTTCTGTGCTGTTGTCAGCCAGGATGATCTGGATGAGGCCCTTGATGTCCTTGGTGACGGCGCCCACCATATCGGTAATGTAACACCCAGGAAAGCGGAGGTTGCCCTTAAAACTTACACCGGTGAATCAATAAAACTTTAGGAGGACTCTCATGAGGATAAGTGCTGAAGAGGAAGTTAGAATCATAAAGGAAATACTCACCGCCATGGAGGTTCCAGAGGAGGTTTCAGAGATAGTGGCTGATGTTACCCTGGACGCTGACCTGAAGGGTTTCAGTTCACATGGAATCGGTCGTTTCCCCCAGTACGTTGAGGGACTGCGCTGTGGGACAATAAAGCCCCACGGTGATATAACCATTGAAAGGGAAACCCCCTCCACGGCCCTGATAAACGGTAACCACATGTTCGGACACTTTGTTGCCTGCAGGGCCATGGAACTTGCAATTGAAAAGGCCAGGGATACCGGCGTCGGGCTTGTGGGTGTCCATGACTCCAACCACTTCGGTGTTGCCGGATACTACTCGGACATGGCGGTCATGAACAACATGATAGGGGTTGTGATAGCAAATACAGAGCCTGCAGTGGCACCCATAGGTGGCAAAACACCCATCCTGGGAACAAACCCAGTGGCCATAGGGATCCCATCAAACAGGCACTATGTCTCGGTTGACATGGCAACCTCAGCATCCGCAAGGGGCAAACTCCTGGAGGCCGCCAGGAAGGGTGAGAGGATACCTGAAAACATAGCCCTGGACGCCGATGGAAACCCCACAACCGACCCTGAACTTGCCCTTAAGGGGTCCATACTCCCCTTCGGTGGGCATAAGGGTTATGCGCTTTCATTCATGATAGAGATCCTGGCAGGTCCCCTTGTGGGGGCGGCCTTTGGGGCTGCGGTTCAGGGAACCGCAAACCCCCGGGAGATGTGCACCAAGGGTGACCTCATGATGGCCATAGACCCCTCAAAGATGGTCGACCTCGAGGAATTCAAATCCAGTGTGGATGAATTCATCGAGGAGGTTAAATCATCCGGGGACGTCCTCATACCAGGTGACATTGAGGCCATGAACATAAAGAGGGGGCGTGAAGAGGGAATAGAGGTGGATGAAAAGCTCCTTGAAAGACTGAACGAAATATCAGATGAACTCGGCCTGGACCTCAAGATTAAGGGGTTATGAAGTTGGATAGCAGCAGGGCTGTTTACGAGGGTATGAAGGAGTCGGGGATAGACTTCGCGGTCAGCGTCCCCTGTGTGAACCTAAGGTTCGTCCTTGAAATGGTGGACTCTGACCCGGAAATCAGGCACGTGCCGGTTACACGTGAGGAGGAGGGCTTCGGTGTTGCAGCCGGCGCCTACATAGCCGGGAAGACCACAGCCATGCTGATGCAAAACTCAGGTCTCGGTAACTCCGTGAATGTCCTCGCATCACTCTACAGCCTCTACCATATCCCCATAACAATGATTGTAAGTCACCGGGGAACCAGGGGTGAGTTCATGGAGGCCCAGGTCCCCATGGGAAGGGCCACGACCGAGATACTGGATATCCTCAAAATACCCTACAGCACCCCTGAAACACCCTCAGATGCAAGGGAATCCATAGTGGAACTCACAGCGCTCTCACTCAAAAAGAGGCACCCTGTGGCTGTGCTCCTTGAGGTTGCCTACTGGTGATAACATGCTCACAAGAATTGAAGCCATAGAAAGGATCGTGGAGGTCCTTGATGATGAAATCGTTGTATGCAACCTGGGTTTCCCATCAAGGGAGCTCTACAGTATCAGGGATTCGTCACGGCATTTCTACATGCTTGGATCCATGGGTATGGCGTCCTCCATTGGACTTGGACTTGCCCTCTCACAGAAGAGAAGGGTTGTTGTACTTGATGGTGATGGATCCATCCTCATGAACCTGGGGGGACTGGTAACAGCCGCTGCCCAGGCACCCAAAAACCTCTTCATAGTCCTCCTAGACAACAGGTGCTACGGAAGCACAGGTTCCCAGTGCACCTACTCAGATCACATAGACCTGGGGAATGTTGCCGGGTCAATGGGATTCAATGTTATCCGGGTCCAGGAGGAACCTGACTTTAAAAGGGTCCTTGAGGAGGACGGACCAGTGTTTACCCATGTGCCTGTAAAACCTGGTAACGCGGATGTCCCTGTCATAGACTTAAGCCCTGAGGAGATAATAGAGAGGTTCATGGATGAGGTGAGGTCCTAGGACCTCCTCCCTGTGTATGTGGCGTAGAAACCATCTGTGTCTGCATAAACCGTATGGAAACCGAATTCCTCAGCTATTTTTATTGTTCTCTTGATGTAATCCCTTCCCCATGCGGTTATGGCCTCTGCACACTCCATTGAATACCACCTGAACCTTGAGTAACCGTAGACCCCGTACATGGTGTTTGCAAGCCTCTTGAGGGCCTCCTGCTGTACATTGAGTATCTTTCGCTCCATGGGGTCATCTGAAAGCTTCATCTCCCCCTTGATTCTGACCCTCTCAGAGAGTATCTCACCTATAACCGAGGGTACAAAGCCAGGTGGCTCCTTACGGAACCTGTAACCGTATTCCGGTGCAACGTGGCAGTCACAATCTTCCTCATCGGTGAGTGTGTCTGGGGATATGTTCTTTGAGATTATTATGCTGGGGTATAGGCTGCGGAAGTCGAACTGGACTATGTTCTCATGGAGACCCCTCTCAGGTTCCTTAACATACCCTCCAACGGCCCTACGGCCCCTTCTCTTTGAGAACTCTGAGTGTGATGGTTTGTTTGGTACGAGTTCCCCGTACTGGTATGCCTTGCGTACAAGGAACCATTCGGCCTGCTGTCCAGTTGCCATGCGGGATATGTCAAAGAGGGGCTGGCCAACTATACGGGTAAGCTCCATGTTGAGGGGGAGGATCTTCTCTGCGATCCGGTAGGTTGCAACGACATCATCAAGGGAGTACCTGAAGAGTTCATCCCTCAGCTCCTCCCGGTCCCAGTACTCCCAGAGCTTATCGCCTGGAAGGTCCAGCTTCTCCTCCCCGAAGAGTTCCTGGTAGACCCTCTCAAGTGTGTAGCGGTCAAGGTTCATGTACCTCCTCATCACAGGGTAGAGGTCCACGTGCACCGTCCCCTTTATGGCCGTTGCGTTTGCAAATCCCCTCCTCATGGTCTTTATCCTTGACCCATCCCATCCAAGGTCAAGTTCCACCCCAAGGATCTCTGCCCTCCTTGATAGGTAGGGGAAGTCGAAGTTGTCGGAGTTGTAGCCCACAAGGATGTCGGGTTTTTTCTCCCTGACGATTTCAGCGAACCTCTCAAGGATTTGCGCCTCATCATCAACCATCTCAACGAAGTCCAGGTGCTTGCCCCTCGTTGATATCACCGATTCAACACCCATGTTGCCGGCAATTCCAACCATAACTATCTCATCATTTTCAGGGTCAGGCATCCCATGGGGGTTTCTCACCTCAATGTCGAAGCTGAGGATGTCCAGCTGGGGGAAGCCAGAATCAGATGTTTCTATCCCGTCGGTTATCTCAATGATCCTCACATCATCTGATGTGACTGATGGTGCCGACTCCACCTCCAAGCCATTGAATTCTATCCCCGACATTGGAACGATTGACCTGTCAATGAGGTACCTCCTGTAGAAGGGGATGTCATGTTCCCTTATATCCGCAACGGATTCAAGGTTCCTTATCCTCTCCCTTAACTTCGGAACCTCCTGGGGGTGCCTGAATTCTATCCTTATAACCTCCACCGGTTTTCCAAGGTCCCTTCGCTCTGTGACCTCAAGTTTTTCCAGTCCCAGTTCAGCGAGTTCATCCATGCACCTCTCTGTATCGGTGGGGATCGCATATATGTATGGCCTGAATGAACTGTCGTATGCGATGATTGGCTCATTTCCTGACTTGTCCTTACCAAAGAGTCTGATGACGGGCATCTCATCGACCGTTAAGTAGTCGATGTCAAGGAGCACCATACTGTATCTTTCCATGACTTTACTCTGTTGTGTGGGACTAATAAAATGTTCTAGGAATGAATGGGTTATCCGTTTTAACTGTCTTGCCAGACCAGTATGCCATAGTATCAAAAGATATTAAAAAATGTGAACACAGAGCAGTTGACTTGTAAAAACACCTTCAAAATCTCGACTTGAACAACTTCTAAAACAAAACGGAACAAGAAAAAAATCAGATAAAAAATATAGATCCCTTTCATGTCAAAAAATGTAATAAGACACCATTGAGTTAGAGTTTCTGTGAACAGACAATACACCCATTACAAATCGATAAAGATGTTAAGCCCTTGCTGAAGAATTACAGTAAAGAACGTGAAAAATTACGTGATGTAAGCATTATCGCTTCCCCTTTGGCAATAAACCATACGCTCCTCGTGGTGGAGTGTAAGTACCGCAGATACAGACTCAAACAGAGACGTTATGTGATGAAATGCCAATTTATCACTGGGAAAATCATTCCAATGCCAATTTAAAGAAACACTCAATGCAACCTCATCTGCATTACAAAGAAAGAGATATTAGCACTTCATGCATGCTTTGCATGGATTTTTTGTAAGTTTTTAATGAAAATCATGAACATTGGATGTTAGAGATCTAAGAGAAAATGTAAGTGACGAATATATTATCTAATAAATATACTTTTAATACTAAATTTGTGTTATATAATGGGATTTATGTTTTTCGGTCCTCAAGTGGATAATAATATTTTTATATTATTTTATAATCAACTTTATTTTTGCTGGAGGTGTTTTTTATGAGAAAGTTTCTGTTCTTTATGATGGCTGTCTTGTGTTTCTATCTTATAGGTAATTCTTTCGCTCTAAGTTTATCTTATGATGAGGTTTGTGACGCCTCTAAGATGATAGGGAATTATACAACATCGCAGAACCGTATACCATCAGTGGTTGTGGTTAATGGGAAGAATATAACATCAGACAATTATTTGTATGTGGCGTCCTCTACTGTCCTGAACCTTAATCAGGGCAAACGGGCCGGTATTTCATTACCTGATTATAATCCGCCTACTAATCCGAGGGGGGCGGCAACAGGAACACTATACAAAAGCGGATATTTGCAGGCGGCCCAGAACATCAAAAACTTCATGGAATCCAATGGCAGGTCGCCGAATTATGCCAACACAGCCATTGGACAAGTGCGCTACGAAAGCCTGATCTATGCCTATGCAAGGATAATAAACTTCTACAACAGCACAGGCAAACTACCAGACCACATTACAATACAGCAAATAACAAAAAAGGAAGGAACCATCACAAGGCCACGGGCCGACTACACCTACAAAATCGAAGGTTACACCACCTATTTCATGGATAAGAGCACAGGTTCTATCCAGTCATTGCAATGGGACTTTGGAGACAACACAACAAGCACTGAAAGGAACCCAACACACACCTACAAAGCAGGAACATACACCGTAACCTTAACCGTCCGGGGTTATGGTGTCACATCCACTAGGACGATGATGTTGGAGGTTATGCTCGCGACAATTCATGTTAATTCAACAGCAGTAACGTTTTTGGGACAAACTTTAAACTTAACCTTTAAAATGCCTCTTAACAATACAGCCAAATGGATTAGTATAGGGCTATGGCTACAGGCCCATTCAATGAGACAGTATTCCTTGTGGAGGATGGTGTAGCATATAAACTGGCAGAGCTAACCAACCCATTCTATCAAGTGAACAGGCAAAGTCAAAGAGAAATTGTCTGGACCGCCACCGCAGGACTGAACAGACTCATAGAAATCTGCACAAAACTCGGACTCGACGAACTCGAAACAATAAATGAATACCTCAACAACTTCAACCTAACAGAACAAGAAAAGAACTTCATCCTAACAAACCATGGAAGATGCATAGACATCCTCCAAGTCAGCATAGAATATCCTGGCGAAGAAAGTGTCACAATAGCCAACATAACATTCCCAGGGAACCGATCAACAAGGACGCTCCTACTACTCTACACAAACGGCTACTACATACACCCGCCAGGAGAAACCGGGCCCAACATAATAATAAATGACACCCTAACCTGGGAAGCCAGCAACTATGACGCCATTATAACCTACACCATAGCCACCAAAAAAATAACAAACCAGACACTACAATACTGGCTAAACAAAGAATACTCTCCAGGACCATTAAAAGCAGCCTACGGACTATTCCCCGCAGGCCTCGAAACAATATACCTCCACGACACAATCGCAGACCAAGCCGCAAAATACAACATAACATGGACAAGAACCAGGCCAGCGATGGTCTCAGCAGGAGACCACAGCCCAGCGACATGGATAAGCCTGGAATGCAACCACAACATGGGAGTGAAAGCCAACGGAACAACACAAAACCTGAAAGCATTCAACTACGCAAGGACATCCACAATAAACCCAATAGAATACTATGTTATGGAAGCCTTATTCCCAGGATCAGACCCCACAACCGCCCCAATAACAGGAATAGGCCAGAAACTACTCAATGGAGAGCCACTAGACATCCTCGAAACCGAAAATTATACGCTAATCACTGACAACCAAGGAAGATACATCATAATAGACCATAAAACAGGAATAGTCAGAGACATAATCTACAATCTTATGGGAGCATACTGCTACTACCACCAACAAACAGAACTAGCCAAAAAACTTGGGAATGAAATTTTGAATTGGAGTGGTTGGTGGAAATTTATTGGTGTTGCTGGTGTTTCAACAGCCGAGGCTGCTGTGCTTGAACTGGGTGTGCTTTCAGCCCCAGAAACCCTTGGTTTGAGTTTGGCTGTTACCCTGGCCGCATATATTATCATGGAGCATCCTGAATGGCTACCATACATCAAAGACGCCACAATAATGACACTACTACTAACACCAAGTGGCATACCTCTTGCTATGGCGTATGCATGGTTGAGTAAGGATGCTACATACTTTGAATTACTTTTAAAGAAGATAACGGATCCTAATGAAGTCTTGGATAATGTGATAAAAGAGCTTCAGAATAGTTTAGATCCAAATAGTTTAATAGGACCCGATGGGAAAAAAGGAGATATTCTCGGGTTTTTCCGTGATAGATATGTGAGGTTCTATAACTCTCTTAAGAGGGGAGATATTGTGGGTGTTGTGAAATATGGTATTGAGCTTATTGCTGGAGGAATAACGGTTGGTTCGTGGGCGGTGAGTGGCTTTAAGGAATTTGTGAAGGCTGTTCTTGAAAAAGAAACTGGAGGAGATTAAATTGGATTTAAATGCAGTCATATTATTTATATTTCTATTAAGTGTAGTCTTCATTTTCATAGAATATTCTCTAGGAAAAATCGCGTTGGGATTAATTGAAAAAGAAGAGTATGAAAAAGCCATAAATGTCTATAGGCTCCTCATATCAAAAACTGAGAAAGATTTATTCAACATAGGATTCTGTTTCACCCAACAAAGAATACCAAAAAGCTTTAAAATATTATGACAAGGCATTAAAAATAAATCCGGAATATGCAGAAGCATGGAACAACAAAGGAATAATACTAAAAGAACTTAAAAAATACAAAAAGGCGCTAAAATGCTACAACAAAGCCCTAGAAATAAACTCTGAACTTATAGAAGCATGGAACAACAAAGGAACAATCCTCCAGGAGCTGGGCAAATATGAAGAAGCACTAGAATGCTACAACAAAGCCCTAGAAATAAACCCAAAAAGCATTGAAACATTAACTTACAAGGGAATAACATTATCCAAAATCGGCAAATACAAAAAAGCCCTAAAATGCTTCGACAAAGCACTCAAAATAGACCCAAAAAACAAACTATTACACAAAACCAAAGCAGCACTTCACAAAAAACTTAAAAACCAAGAAAAAGCCTGATGTTACAACCTCGAAAATGTCGCAATGATGACCATACTACTAACACCAGGTGGTCTGCCAACATTCATCACCTACACATTACTAACAGGAGACACAGAACCAATACAAAACTATCTTGAAATACTATCAAGACAGTCAGACGGATGGACCCGTAGAATGGTAAATGAGTATAGAGAAGCCGTAGATACTCTAAGGGCGGTTAGCAGTGGTAGTGTTGGTGGCGATCCCGACGATATAGAAAGGGCTATAAATAATTTAGGTAAATTCATGAGGGATGAATGGGAGCTGTTCAAGGAGGCTTTAAAGGATGGGGATGTTGTGGGCGCCATAAAACATGGAGGCACTATAATAGGCACCGGGATGGGCGTTGTGGCCCTGTTAACATATGAGAATCGCGAGGCGATAGAGGCATGCATACTAGAATTCAAAAACTACCTGGAAAAGAAGTTGAGAGAGGCTGGAGCATGAATCCCTTTAAGAAGATAATGGATTGGATGGCCAGGGGAAAAGCTGGATGGCGCCTCAGCGGGGGCCGATCAAGCCTAAAACAGGGAAAATACAAAGAAGCTCTTAAAGAATTCAGGAAAGCCCTCAAGGCGAGTCCAAACGACCCGGAAATCTTGCACTATAATGCAATGACACTACTAAAACTCAAAAGATCAGAGAAAGCCTTAGAATGTTATGAAAAAATCCTCAAAAACAATCCAAAACTAGCAGAAGCATGGAACAACAAAGGAGTAGTCCTTAAAGAACTTAAGAGATATGATGAGGCATTGGAATGCTATGAAAGGGCACTACAAATAGATCCAGAAGACGATGGAACATGGAACAACAAAGGAGCGCTCCTTGACACAATCGGTAAACCTGAAAAAGCAATAGAATGCTATGAAAAAGCCTTAGAAATAAACCAAAAAAATGCAAAAGCATGGTATAATAAAGGTAACGGATTACGCAGTCTTGGAAAATATGAGGAGGCATTGGAATGCTATGAAAAAGCATTACAGATAAACGCAGAATTCGTAGAGGCATGGTACAACAAAGCACTAATTTTTGAAGAACTTAAGAGATATGATGAGGCATTGGAATGCTATGAAAGGGCACTACAAATAGATCCAGAAGACGATGGAACATGGAACAACAAAGGAGCGCTCCTTGACACAATCGGTAAACCTGAAAAAGCAATAGAATGCTATGAAAAAGCCTTAGAAATAAACCAAAAAAATGCAAAAGCATGGAACAACAAAGGAGTAGTCCTTGAAGAACTTAAGAGATATGATGAGGCATTGGAATGCTATGAAAAAGCCTTAGAAATAAACCTAGAAAACGACGAAACATGGGCTAACAAGGGATTACTCCTCAGAAAACTTGGAAAATATGAGGAGGCGCTGGAATGTTTTGAAAAAGCCCTTGAAATAAACCCAGAATTCGCCGATACATGGGAATGGAAAGGGATAATCCTGGAAGACCTCAAAAAACCAGAGGAAGCCCTGAAATGCTACAAGCAAGCCCTCAAACTAAACCCCCAAGACAAAACACTATGGTACATGCAAGGAAAAACACTACAAAAACTTGGAAAACACCAAAAAGCCAAAAAATCCTACAAAAAAGCCCTGAAAATAGACCCACAATACAAAAAAGCCAAAAAAACCCTGAAAGAACTCCAAATGAAAGGCTAAAGTCACTCCCGGGTAATAGCACAGCAAACCTTTGAAGGCTTAAAGAACAGCGAGAGAAAAGCCTTCAAGGGGCCTTATTAGCCCAATACAACCCGCCCCACACAATCCCATGACCCTTGTTGAAATCATCAGTTATGACCTGATGGGTCAGGGCCTCATAGGAGTTAACATAGCAGCATACGCAACAACAATAGCTACATAAACTCCAAACTCAACAACATTACAGGTAGCATCAAAGAATTTATCGTGGAACATCAAACATATATTTCAATGGATATTGGTAATCTTTTGCTTTTGGCTTTTGGGAGGTGTGTTAGCAAGGAGGGTAGTGTAGTACTTCAGCCACTTGGGATGTGTATTAATTATGGGTAACGCTATACTTACTGTTAGGGATCATTATCTCCCAGAGGAATATTGGAAAAATATATTGCATATCATCGTACAGGTTCATGGTTATGAGATCATTACTGGAATAAACCCCCTATTGCTCTATTGGAAAGAAACCTTGGAACATGAAAAAGAGGATAAGAACCTTATCCAGCGTAATTTTTCTGATAATTGGATCCGGCTTCTCACGGGTTCTGGTGAATTCTCTCCATCATCATAGCTTACCTATTACGAAATAACCAGAATAAGCATGACACTTTATGTTCACCGGTTCTCCTCACCAGCTGATTCTCCAAGCCGGTAGGCCTCAAGGGCTGCGTAGGCAAGCCCCAGGACCAGTGGCCCAACTATGAACCCGGCAACACCCCATACGACCGGCCCCCCAAGGAAACCCACAAGGAATATCATGGGGTGTATATCAGCATACTTACCTGAAAGCTTTGGCCGGAGGTATATGTCGATTGTACTGAGGAATATCCCGAAGATGAGGACCAGGACACCCCTGAGGATATTCCCGGTAACAAAGTCATAGATGGCAAGGGGCGTATAGGCCGCCCATGGACCTATAACCGGTATGAGCTGAAATATCCCTGTTATTATACCCAGGAGTATCGCGTAGGGGTAGCCCAGGAGGTGAAAGCCGACCCCTGCCATGATACCTATGAGGAGTGCTGTGAGGAAGTGGCCATAGAATATGCTCATGAGCACACGTTCTGTCTCAGAGGCCATCCTCCCCATGAAGGGCCTGGCTTCAGGGGGTATGAGACCCCTTATATATGAAAGGAGCCTTTCACCATCCCTTGCAAAGTAGAATGTTGATGAGAGGAATATGAAGAGCTGCAGGGCTATCATGGGGACTGACTGTATCACATCAATCACATAGTTGAGGGATCCGCTCAGTATGTCGGTTAGAATACCCCTCAAAGCCCCCAGGGTGCCCCCTGAACTCTGGAGCTGTCCCGGAAGGTTGGGGATATCAAAGCCCCTTGCGAGGGTTATGAGTGAGGGGGTGGAGTTTATGAGGGAATCCACGGTGAAAACCACTATACCCACAAGGGGCATTATAACAACGACCATGGCTATGATTATGGAGACCGAGAGGTAGGGTATCCTCTCATTTATCCTTAAAGCCACCGGCCTTACAATATAGGCGAATACCGCCCCCAGGAAGAGCATGGTCCAGATGGGATAGATTACAATGGCCGATAGAAGTATAAGTGCAAGTACAAGGAATGAAGTGGATGTGATGGTGCCCCTGAGCTTCTCTATCATGAAACCACCAAATTACCAGCTGATTCTCCGGCCGGCAGCGTCCCTTCTGTACCTGCCGAATTCACCGACACCCCGTAATTCATGGTCCCAGAAGACAGGGCCCTCGGCACAGACCCTCCACCCGGTCCCGTCAACGCAGCACTGTCCGCAGATACCCACGGCGCACTTCATGTACCTCTCAAGGGAAAACTGGGCAGGTATCCCCCTCTCATCAAGCACCGCCTTCACATGGAACATCATGGGCTCTGGACCGCACACAGCCGCCATGTCATATTTTCCACCCATTTCAGAAAGGCGTTCATGTGCAAATCCCTGAAACCCGCAGGTTCCATCATCTGTACATGTATGGATATTAACACCTGCATTCTCGAGTCTCTCGGTGAAGAGAAGCTCATCTGCTGTCCTTGCAGCCACAACCGCATCCACATTCATGCCCCGCGCCACAGCCTCCTCTGCAAGGGCTGCCAGGGGGGCCATGCCTATCCCGCCGCCCACAAGGATCAGGTTTCTCCCCATGAGTTCAAAACCCCTCCCATAGGGGCCCCTGATCCCCAGAAGGTCTCCTTCGTCCAGTTCATGAACCGCCGATGTGAATTCGCCAACCCTCCTTATGGATATGCCGATCTCAGACCTCTTATGGTCAATGAGTGAGACTGACATGGGTTTCTCGTTGCTGAAATTCCAGACCATGACGAACTGACCGGGCACTATTTCGCTCCTGAAGTCCCAGTCAAATATGAAGGTCCTGACGGTCTCAGATTCCTCAACTATCCCCTTAATTTCAAGAACCTCTGGAACATTTCCCATGAAATCACACCCCCTCATGGGCAAGGCCAACCATCTCATAAACCGATGAGAAGCCCCCCTCAATCATGAACCCCTCAAGGCCCCTGCATATTCTCATGAAGATCTCGGGGCCATCATACATTATGGCTGTACCCACCTGAACGGCCACTGCACCTGCAAAGAGAAATTCAACCGCGTCCCTGAAGTCCCTGACGCCACCGGCACCAATTAGCGGGATCTCAACATTGCGGTAAACATCATAGACGCACCTTACAGCCACGGGCTTTATGGCGGGGCCAGACATTCCCCCAAAGGCATTTGAGAGTACAGGTTTTGCTGTTTTTATATCGATCTTCATCCCGGGGCCAAGGGAGTTTATGAGGGTCAGGGCATCTGAACCTGCATCCTCGGCGCTTTTTGCTATCTCAACGATGTCTGTAACGTTTGGTGTGAGCTTGGTGGATACCGGCACAGCCACGACATCCTTTACAGCCGAGACCACCCGGAATGTCAGACCGGCATCCTGTCCTATGGAAGCCCCGCAACCCGCCATGGCATGGGGACAGGACACATTGAGTTCGATCATATCCACGTACTCCTCCACTGAAGCCGCCACCCTGGCAAATTCCTCCGGTGAAGACCCATAGATGGATGCTATGAGGGGCACATCATCATCCACGCCCCTGAGCTCCTCTTTAAATGCCTCAACCCCTGGATTTGATAGGCCTATGGCATTTATGATCCCACCGGTAACCTCGACCGTGGTGGGGTTTTTATAGCCCTCATTGGGTTCCAGTGAAAAGGATTTGGTTACAACGGCCCCTGCACCTGCACGGTAGACCCTGTTGAGGGATGACGCCATGCTCCCCATAACTCCCGCAGCAAGCATGGTTGGATTCCTGAGCTCAATATTACATATCCTGGTCCTCAGCATGAAAAACACCTTCTAAATATATTTATAGTCACCACCTATAGATGTACCCCTATGAAGTGTTATCTCGCAGGCTGCGTTGCTGGTTTTGTTGCCTTCACTGAAGATCTGAAAGTCATAGATTATGAAACTTTCCCGCTGGATGAGGTGGCCAGCAGGCTCAAAGAATCACAGATGGGAGGTATCACACCTGAGGAGAGGAGGATGCTTGAAAGGCTCCTTGATGAATATGATGAGGTTGTTGTTGAGGCCGAACCATCACCTGCATACTCTGAATTTGGTAAAATCAGGTTCGAAATGCCATCAGCCGCCGGAGTCCATCTTAGGGAGAACCTCGATGAGATACTGGAATCAATCACTGATATCCCCCCATCCAGGTTCATACATAGCGCCCTCATCTCGGCAACCCGGGAAAAACTGAGGGAGTCTCTCAGGGAATCCGACAGGTTCCTCATACAGGCCATAAATGCCCTTGATGAACTGGATGAGGAGATCGGGAAACTGATAGAGAGGCTGAGGGAATGGTATTCCCTTCACTTCCCTGAACTGGATGGTGTGAGGAGCCATGAGCAGTACGTTGAGCTGGTTGCCAGGTACGGTGACAGGGACAGGATACTTGAAAATTTCAGGATGGATGTGGAGGAAAGCATAGGTTCAGATATCAGCAGCGAGGACCTCCATATCTTCATGGACCTTGCGGAGAGTATCAGGAGACTCCAGAGGCTGAGGCAGGACACCGAGAGGTACATTGACCTCAAAATGGAGAAGCTCGCCCCCAACCTCAGGGCACTTGCAGGTGCGAATGTTGGTGCAAGGCTTATTGCACATGCAGGTGGTCTCAGGGAACTTGCCATGCTCCCCTCATCCACTGTACAGGTCCTTGGGGCTGAGAAGGCCCTCTTCAGGCACCTCAAATCAAATGCGAGGCCACCCAAGCATGGTGTGATATTTCAGCACCCGTCCATACGGTCATCACCATGGTGGATAAGAGGCAGGGTTGCAAGGCTTCTTGCCGGTAAAATAGTAATTGCGGTGAGAAAGGATGTTTTCAGCGGGGAATTCGATCCGGAGATCATTGAAAGTTTCAATGAGAGATTCGAATTCATAAAAAATAAAAACAAGAAACCTCCCGTCAAAAGGAAGAGGTTCCAGAGGAAAAGATGATCAGAGTGGAGGGTGTGTCCAGTGAAACGTGTTAAGGGCCTTGATGGTGTTTTTATGATGAATGACTCGCTCCTCACAGTGAACCCCAATCCCGGTGTGAGGGTATATGGGGAGAAGCTCATAGAGTGGGGTGGCCGGGAGTACCGGGTCTGGGATCCCAGGCGATCCAAACTCGCCGCTGCCATTCACAATGGTCTCAGAGGCTTCAGCCTGAAAGCAGATTGCAGGGTACTGTATCTTGGGGCTTCGGCCGGAACAACAGCCTCACACATCTCTGATATTGTGACAGACGGCAGGGTATACTGCGTTGAATTTTCACCCCGGATGATGAGGGAGCTTCTGGAAGTGTGCAGTGCCCGTATGAACATGCTGCCTCTTCTCGAGGATGCCTCAAGGCCCAGAGATTACCTCAGGATAGTTGAGGCTGCTGACCTTGTCTACTGTGACATTGCACAGCCAGACCAGACCCGGTTGTTCACCGAGAATATGGAATATTTCCTGAGGGATGATGGCCACGGTCTCATAATGATAAAGGCCAGGAGCATAGATGTTACAAGGAGCCCCCGTAAGATCTTCCGTGAGGAGGTCAGGAAACTCAGGGACTCAGATTTCCAGGTGATGGATCAGGTGGGTCTTAACCCCTACGAGAAGGACCATATGGCGGTTCTTGTTAAAAGAAGTGATTGAAATTCATATGATTTTTTAACAGATTTTTAGTAAAAAAGGTATATATTGGGTTAGTTACATAATTTTAATCCCAACTGAAGGCCATAATTTCACCTCCGGGTTATTGTTGCAACACAATAACCTGGAGTGAATAACTCCATTTTCTGATTTCTGCTGAAAATGAGTGAAAGCATTATTTAGGCTTCCTCAAGAATTTCGTTCCTTCTCTTCAAGTTTCCCTGCAATCTCATCAATTATGAGGGATGCAAGGTCATCCTTGCTCATTACAGGAAGTTCAAGTATTTTATCAGAGACTATGATGGCCTTGTTACTGTCTGAGCCGAACCCCTCAACTGAGACGTCATTTGCAACGACGATATCCACACCAGCCTCCTGCATCTGCTTCTCTGCAGATCTGATAAGTTCCTCCCTGGGGACATCATACTCGGCCTTGAATCCAACAATAAGTGCTTTGGGGTTAAGTTCCCTTGCAATTTTTATGATCTTGGGGTTTGGTTTAAGTGTGAGTGTGAGCTCTCCATCTGAGGATATCTTCCTCTCTGTGCAGGTGGGTCTGAAGTCAGCGACAGCTGCAGCCGATACGAATACATCATGTTCCCCTATAAGTTCACTGACTGCTGATACCATGGAATCCGCTGTCTCAGCCCCTATAACTGTGAACTGCTGGGGGATATCCACTGATACGATACCCGCCAGGAGTGTAACGTCGGCCCCCTCAATGTATGCTCTTCGTGCAACCGCAAGACCCATCTTACCTGAACTTCTGTTTGTAATGCCCCTCACTGGATCTATTGGCTCATATGTTCCGCCAAGGCTTACGAGGACCCTTTTACCCCTCAAACTCTGCTTTGAGGTCTGCCTCATTGCCTCCAGTACTATCGTGTTGATATCCGGAAACTTGGCCTTCCCCTCATCCATGCGGGGCTCAACAAAGACAACACCCTCATCCCTCAGCCTTCGTATGTTTTCCTCTGCGGCGGCATACATGGCCTCGTG
The DNA here is from genome assembly GCF_030055425.1 of Methanothermobacter sp. NCBI lineage: Archaea > Methanobacteriati > Methanobacteriota > Methanobacteria > Methanobacteriales > Methanobacteriaceae > Methanothermobacter > Methanothermobacter sp. The sequence continues at coordinate 138,151 of NZ_JASFYE010000003.1, read as the reverse complement.
CATTGATGGGACCATAACTATGGGGGTCCCCATCCCTGATGCCGTGAGGAGAAGGGATGATATGGGGTTGTCGGCCAGCTTAAAGGCAAGTTTACCTATGATGTTGGCGGTTGCAGGGGCCACCAGGATTAGGTCCGCGTCGGCGTACTTAACGTGCTCTATCTCCCCGGTAAGTTCAAGGATGGGTTTGCTTCCTGTGGCAAACTCCATTGCATAGGGATGTATTATCCTGCAGGCGTCCTCACTCATGAAACAGGTGACACTGGCACCCTGCCTTCTCAGTTCCCTTGCAAGTTTAACCGCCTCAATGGCGGCAACACTTCCTGTAACGCAGAGTACGATCTCCATTCCATCCCCATCATGTGTCATCTATAACAACAACCGTTTTCTCTCCGGTCAGCATTTCTATTATCTCGTTGAGGGTTTCAAGTTTCCCTGGAACCCTCCTTGCATCCTCCCGCATAACCCTGATCTTGAAGCGTTCCTCGCCGTCCTTTCCAAATACTATGTTGATCCCTGAAATCCTTGCAGGTGCAAGGACATCCTCTGCAACTGATTTTAGGTCAGAGTTCTCACCGACCACCCTCACCTTCTTGCCCAGGGCCCTTGATATTGCCCTTACGATTTTACCGCCCTTACCTATTAGTTTTCCGACCTCATCAGACTCTGTTATGATTATAACTATTCCATCAAGGTCTATGGCCCTTTTAAATCCGAGTTTTCCCTCTCCAATCCTGTATAGAACCTTTGAGATCTCCAGTTCAGTCTGACTTACCTCCCCTGTTTTAAGTTTATTTTCACAGCCCTGACATAAAATTCCGCTTTTAAGACAGACATCGCATATTGGCAATACCATTCCTTCTTCCTCCTTTTCTTTAGTGATTACCGTGGTTATCGTAAACGAGGCCACACTGTAAATCCCGGTTTAAAAACCCAGTACAGTCTTTAAACCTCTGGAGATAAAATAAAAAGAGCCCATTTAGTTATCACTGCAGTGACCCTTATAATTTAATAATATTTTGGTAAATATAAATTTATAGTTTTGGTGTGTCACCTAAAGAAAGGAGGTGGAGTTAAATAAACCTGAAGCTGTTCACGATGAGGTCGAAGTTCTTCCTTTCAGCATCAAACCTCTCAGCCGGGGCTGTGCAGAGTATCACATAGACCCTTCTGTTGTTATGTATCCAGATGGCCCTCTGCTTCTTCTGCACCCCATCAAGGACAATGTAGACATTCTCTATTGCCTGGTAACCACCTATGGTTGTGTTTGTCTCTGAAACCCTCCTGTAACTGGAGTTGGTGAACAGTGCATCATAGTTGTCCCTGTACATATCATAGAGGTTACCCTTGAGTTCCCTTGACTGGATCACAACTGAGACCTGTGCAAGTCCAGATGAATCAACTGATGCCGGGTCCCCAACGGCTGCGATTGTTTCGTTTGCCAGTGAATTGGCTGTCACCCAGCTGGATGGGTACTCAAATGAAATATTGTTCCCTGAGAACCTTTTGGTCTGGTTCTCTGAGTTACTGTCAGGTGATGTGCATCCTGACACCGCAACAACCATTACTATGAAAAGGATGAGCCAGTGTTTCCTCATGCAGTTTCCTCACTCTCATGGTGATGATGGTGGATTCTCCCCTCCACCGGTCCCCTGATTATCGGGGTTTGTTGGAGTTGTGGGTGTTGAAGGCTTTTCTGGTGTTGTTGGAGTGGTGGGTGTTGTGTTGGTGGGGGTCCTGTTTGTGGTGTAGGTTACAGTCACATTTTTAACTGTGTTGTTGAAGGAAGGGAATGCAGTTTCGTTCACGGTAACGGTCCCTGTAACAGGGGTTTCCTCCTTCAGGTTCATGAAGTACAGCCCGAATCCTGTTCCAAAGAAGAACGCCGCCACAATTATTATGGCACCTATGAGCGACAGATTCAGACCCCTCCTTCCCTTAACCTCCTCTGTCTTGACGTACCTTCTGACGAGTTCCTCCCTCTCCTCTTCCTCCTTCTTTTTCCGTGATTCCTTCACCCAGTGGTCGAGGGGTTTTTCCGGGGTTTTCTGTCCCTGAAGCCGCCTTATGTTTTCAACTGCCTCAATTGTTTCAAGTTCCTTGGTGTACTGTTCCTTCAGTTCAGTGTATTCCTTCCTTGAAATATTACCCTCTTCAAGGTCCCTTTCAAGTTTCTTAAGCTGTCTCAGGAGGATTTTCTTATCCTGACTAATCATAATCATCTCCTGATAAATCAGTGATAATCAACTGGATCTATATTGAACAGCCGGGTATATATAATTTATATGGCATGGAATATCAACCAGACACCCATTAACAGGGGTTTATACTGAAGTCTGGTGCGGTCCCTGAAAAATCAAAAGAACTATTCATGAACAGTTTCCTCTGGATAGGACCCCAGAATTTTAAAGAATGGTGTTCTATCAGCTATACAATCAAGCAAATCCATGATGACGGCGTCCTTTCTGTGTCCCTCAAAATCTATGAAGAATATGTACTTGCCAAGCCCCCTCTTTGAGGGCCTGGACTCTATCTTTGTGAGGTTCACACCATGCTCTGCAAAGAATCCCAGGACCTCATAAAGCCCCCCTGGTCTGTCCTCTGCCAGTGAAAATACTATGGAGGTCTTGTCCCTTCCTGTTGGCTCATGGTCATTCTCTGAGAGGACTATGAACCTTGTGAAGTTGGGGTCAAAGTCCTGTATGTCCTCTGCGATCACATCAAGGCCATAGATATCAGCTGCTCTCAGGGTCCCTATCGCCGCAAGTTCCCGTCTCCCCACTATCGTCCTGGCTGCTGCCGCTGTGCTTGGTGCTGAATGTGTTGTGACCCCCAGCTTCTCCAGGAATCGCCGGCACTGGGCAAGTGACTGGGGGTGTGAGTAAACCTCCCTTACCTCCCCCAGGGATACACCACTGTTGACAAGGAGGTTGTGCCTAACCCTCAGTATTATCTCCCTCTCTATGCACAGATCATATTCCCATACCAGAAGGTCAAGTGTTACCCCAACAGGTCCTTCAATTGAGTTCTCAATGGGTACAACCCCCCTTGAAGCCTTACCTGATGCCACTGCCCCCAGAACCTCAAGTATGGAGTCAAAGGCCAGAAGTTTCTCACCAATATGGAGTGCCGCCTCCTCTGTGAATGTCCCCTCAGGCCCAAGGTAGGCTATGGATTCCCCTGCCATCAGTAAAGGCCCCCATCCAGGTAGTTGTTTATCCTGTCTGTTGTTGCCTGGTAGAATCGCCTCACCGTGGCCTTGCCGTCCCTGTAATCTGCGAGGGTTGCCGAGACACCGAGGTGTACAAGGTGCCTTATGAACTCCTCGGCTGTCTCCCTGTCATCCACATCGATGACCGTGTCCTCGTATGCGGCCTCCCCATCTGCTATGGCCTTTATCCTCTCAAGCATGGGGTATATTATTGCCTCTCCAAGGCGGTGGGCCCTCTCAAGGGTCTCCTCATCTGACTCATCCAGTTCATAGGCCTGGAACCCCTCCCTTATAACCCTGCTGAAGAAGAATGGCCTCCCGAAGTCAAAGGGGTAGCTGAAGGCATATGCAAGTTCCCGTGCATGTGCCTGGGATGAAGTGTACTTCAGGGGAGGTAACTCCATGGAGGGGTCCTTCATGACAACCCCCTCCCTTCCCTCCCTCCCCAGGGTTCGTATTATGTCTGCAACCTCCTCCGCAGCATCCTCCACAGGGTAAATTCCAAATAAACGTACGGGTGGAAGACCATAGGATTCAAGAAGGTCCCTCTTCTCCTTTATTGGGAGGGGTCTGTTGGTGTTCTTCTCCCTGAGGTCAAAGACCCTGAACCCCAGGGGCCCCACCTCAGGGTAGTCCTGTGAGACATATGGATTGTCCCTTCCAACCATCTCACCGCATACAACAAGGTCCGCATGGTCAGAGAAGAACCCGTCAAGGTCCATGAGTTCCAGCGCCTTCCTGGTTGTGAAGGGGCATATATGGCCTCCCCGTGTGAGTGCAACCGTATCACCTGATGAAAGGAGTGTTATGCGGACATTGTAACCGTTCATCTTCTCCTCCACTGCAACGCTGTCCCTGAAGTGTTCCATCAGGGTGGGGTAGAGTAGAAGTGTCCTCCTGATCTTCGGGAATCCCCGGATGACCTCAACCTCATCTCCAGTGTAGATCACCGTGCCCGCCTCAAGGTCCATGAGGGACTTTTTAAAAATTAAAGCATTAACACCTCCCTCTTCAGTGACCCTGATGGCGCCCCTCTCAAGCCCATCTTTCAGCCTTGCAGATGGAATCCCTGTTTTCTCTGTGACCTCATGGAAAGGAATGTCTGTACTCATCAGATTCACGCTGATCATTCAGTAAGCATGTGTCTTGGGTTTATTCAAAAAATAAAGGATTAGAAGACACCCTCTATCTCAACTATGAGGTCAAGGATGTCCGTCTTTGTAACTATACCCTCAAGTTCGCCGTCCACCACAGGGAAGCCGCCATAACCTGTCTCCATCATCATTGATGCGAGATCAGTTACCGGAGTATCTGCCTCAACGGTTCTGACGTTCTGTTTCATTATATCCTCAACCAGAAGGTTTCTTATCCTTGAGGATTTGTGTTTATCCGGGACCACCTTCCTGAAGTTTATAACTGCACGTGTCATGTCCTTTGCGGTGAGTATACCGGCAAGTTCCCCCCCATCCATTACCAGTAGACGTCCTATGCCTGCATCAATCATCATCCTCCTTGCATGGACAGCCCTCTCCTGGGGGGACACCGTTATCATCTCTGTGCTCATCACATCGCCTGCAGTGTACCTCTCATAGGCCCTTCCCCTGCATATATCAAGGAGGTCTGATTTGGTCACGATTCCCAGTATCTCGTCATCAAGGATAACAGGCAGGCTTCCTATGTTGTTCTCGAGCATGAGGCTTGCTGCGTTTCCTGCGTCCATGCCCGGATCCGCGGTTATGAGTTCCCCTGTCATGACCGTTGAGACATGGAAGTGGGATGGGGCCATGTTTCCGTACCTTGATGATCCCAGTTTTATTGCTATATCCTTCTCGGTGACTATCCCCACAAGTTCCCTCTCATGTTCGCTGTTTGTGTTGATGACAAGGAGCCTTGATACGTTTTTCTTACCCATTAATCGAAGGGCGTCGCAGACGTTCTGGTCCTTATCGATGCAGACAGGATCCTCTGACATGATATTTTTAATTATCATACTCTCCACCTACTGTATCCCGCTTATTATATCTGTTTTTGTTATTATTCCCACCAGTTCATCATCCTCAACAACTGGCAGTCCGCTTATACCGTTATCAAGCATCACTGAAGCCGCGTCTGATGCATCGGCTGATGGTTCGACTGTTATGACGTCCTCGGTCATTATATCGCCGGCAGTTAGCATTGCGATTGTCCTGACCCTCTTCTTCTCCTCGGATGCACGGCTTATGAAGTAGACCCTTTCAACAGGTATGCCCCTCTCAGGGTCCTCAAATGTTGCAAATGAGAGGTTCTCAGATGTTATTATCCCCTCAACAGCCCCGTTCCCGGTTACAACAACCCTTGATATGCCGTTCTCCTCCATGACATCTATAACATGGGCAAGTGTATGGTTGGCTGTCACAGTTTTAACGTCCCGGGTCATTAAATCCTCAACCTTCCATCTGCCGGCACACCGGTCCTTGAAGAATCTGAGAAGATCCCTCTTGGTTATGATGCCTGCAAGTTCCTCCCCATCCATCACAAGGAGTGAGCCTATTTTCTTCTTGAGCATCAGGTCGGCGGCTTCCCTTGGAGTGGCGTTGATATCCACGCTGATGGGGTTCTCGTTCATGACCCTTCTTATTGATATCTTATCTATGGGTCTCCTCTTCCATGCTGGTCCATCAATTCTCAGCTTCCTTGTTATGTCCGTCTCTGTGACGATACCTGCTGGTTTCCCCTCGGAGTCCACTACGACTACCCTGCTTATGCCGTGCCTTAACATGAGGTTCCTGGCGTATGCAACCTGCTGCGTGTCTTCCATGACAAAGACTTCATCTGTCATTATACTTCCAACGTTCATGGGACCACCTAACCTGTTATTGCCCTAAGAAGGTCGCTCTCTGTTATTATTCCCCTGAGGTTTCCATAGTCCACCACCGGCAGACCACCAATTCCATGTTTCTCCATGATCTCACAGACCTCTCCAAGGGTGGTTGTTGATGTGACGGTGCAGACCTCCCTTTCCATGATTTCAGTTACAGGTGTGGCGAGAACCTCCTCTGCACTGTTGGTCTTCATTGAGTTGAATGCCTGGTTCCTTCCAAGGAACTCGAGTATATCTGTGGAGGTAACAATTCCAACAAGTTTTTCATCCTCGGGATGGGGTGTCCTTCGCTCCTCACCAACAACGGGTATCCTCCTGAGCCTGTTTCTTACCATTATCTTTGAGGCCCCCTCTATCGGTGTTCCGGGTGTTGTCGTTATGACATCGGCTGTCATGTGATCCTCGGTGACCTCATCGATGAATACACCTGCCATGAGGAGCACGAAGTCCCTCTCGGATACTATACCTGCTATTCTCCCCTCATCATCCACAACCGGCAGGGCGCCGACACTGTTTTCCAGCATCATGGTAACCGCATCTGATATGGAGTCCCTGGTGGTTATGTGGATGACATCACGTGTCATTATACTCTTAACCGGTTCGTTGACTGCTGCGAGGAAGTTATCATCGTATTTGTTATCCAGGATCTTGAATTTATCTCCCCCTCCTAAAAAGTCCAGGATGTCCATGGCCGTTACTATCCCCTGGAGCTTCCCTGTTCCCGGGTTTGTTATGGGAAGCCTCCTGAATTTGTTCTTAACCATTATCTCCGCTGCTTCCTTGATGGTGGCTGTCTGTGGTATGGAAATTACTTCCTTCCCGGCGATTGTCATGACATCGCCTTCATGGTCGAAGTTTCTGCTCTCGAATTCAATGGGACCACGGTCCCTAGACTTTACCAGGTTTATGGTGTCTTTTTTTCTCATTTACACACCTCTCTGGGAGATATACTTACATGAAGTAAGTATCGTTATTACCCAAACTAATATTTTTAATAAAAATTAATTTCTCGTTGATGGGACTTTCAGGTTTCATCAAGCCACCATTTCACTTGATATATGCTTCCAGGACGTCCTCCCTGGACACTATACCCAGAAGATCTGCCTCCTTCACCATGCTGGGGTCCCTCTTCACAAATACCGGGTTCTCAACCACGGGGATCCTTCCAATATCCTTCTCCAGCATGAGAGAGGCGGCCTTTTCAGAAGGAGTATCCGGTGTTATGGCAACAGGGGGTGTCTTCATTATCTTCTCGACCGCCACGGATTTTACTTCACCTGATTCCCTGTGTATCCTTGCATGGCCGTACCTCAGAAGGTCCTTCCTGGTTATGATGCCTATCATTTTACCATTCTTCATCACAGGAAGGCCTGAAAACCCTGATTCATCCATAAGATCCCATACAGCTGAAAGCTGGTCGCTGTGTTCACATGTAACAGGGTCTGGGGACATTATCTCACTTACAGGGCTTCTGACCGGCTCATAGCCATTTTCAAGGAAGCCTGATATGAGGTCTATGGCACTCAGTATTCCCACAAGCTTCATGCTGTCGGCTGACTCAACAACAGGTGCCTGTATCTCACCGGCCTTTAAAAGGTCATATGCTGCCCTCATCACATCCATCTCAGGGGTCAGGATAACCTTTGGTTTTTCCATTATACCCCTTGCCTCAAGATTTGACTTGGTTGCTGTGATGTTGAGCACATCACCCCTTGTTATAAGACCCCTCAGTTTCTCCCCCTCAACCACAGGGACGCATCTGAAATCCTCATCCCTTAGAATGGATCTTACTCTCGTGGCGGCAGTTTCAAGTGAGACTGAGACGGGATTTAAAGTCATTACGTCTCTTACAAACAAATCATTCACCCTCTAGGTCCTCTTTACACTCCTCACATATGTATCTACCATCATACTCCTCAAGGTACTCCTCATAGTTACCGCAGACCTCGCACACGCCGGGGACAGACCTCTCATTCTCAGGTTTCAGAGCCCTGTTCTCCTCAATCCTTGCATTCTCAACAAGGATCTCGGTGAGTTCAGGGGCGACCATCATAACGTCAGAGGATGTCAGTATCCCCACCAGTGCACCGTCCTTAACCACAGGGAGTCTCCTTATACTGTTCTTTGCCATCAGCCTTGCGGCGTCACTGAGTTCCCTTTCAGGTTCTATGCTTATGAGGTTGCGGCTCATTACCTCGCCAATTGTAACCTTGCTGGCAGCCAGGTCCTTGGAAACCACCTTCCTTATGATGTCACTCTCTGTTATGAGTCCTTCAGGTTCGGAGTTGCTCTTCACAATGATGCTTCCGACCTTCTTTTCTGTCATTATCGATGCTGCTTCTGCAACGCTGATGCCAGGGTCTGCTGTTATAACATTCGATGTCATGGCATCATGGACTGTAACCTTTGTTTCCATTTCCATCTGACAACCTCCTACCTAAGGCCAAGGGCCCTATGCATCTGTGGTATAACGTAAACATCCATATACTTTCCGGCTTCCTGAGACATTTCCAGCAGGCGAGGAGTGTACAGAGCCCACTGTTCAGGGGGACTGCAGGGCTGTATAACCATTGAAAGTTTTTCATGGTCATCAACGCCTTCACGGAGCCGCATGGCCAGGGCCCCGATGTATTCAGCCCCCGTTGTGGGCATCACAACCACCTTACAATATGTATTTACACCTTTTGATATTAATATGTTTATGACTTGAATCTCCCGATCAATGAGGTCATCTGGCCCGGATATATCGGATTCTGTAATAATGTGGTTGAAATCCCCTGAAAAATGTTCAGATGTTTTAATATCCACCGATGCGTAATCAAAGAGGTGGGATATCCTCCGTGCGCTGGCCGGAAGAGAGCCGTTGGTTTCAAGAAGAGCACTCCATGGGGAATCCTCAAGGAATTCCCTGATAAAGTCCGGGTAAAGAAGCGGTTCGCCCCCCGTGATGCTCAGTGAATGAAAATCAGGTGTCATGAGGTTTTCAACCATCCCCAGAAGCTGGTCTGCTGAGAGTTCCTCCCCACAGGATGGGTCCCTGCTCTCTGGGGTGTCACAGTAGCTGCAGTTAAGGTTGCAGCCGGCGAACCGTATGAAAATCTGCCTCTTCCCTACAAGGAGGCCCTCACCCTGGATGCTGCTGAAGACCTCCATAATGGGTGCCCTCATGTGGATCACCGCGATATGGTGTAGATGGCCCCCTGTCCTATCCCCTCATTTACGCAGACCTCAACCGAGGATATGTCGTACTTTCTGCCGAGCTCCTTAAAGAGGGTTGAGGCAAAGTAACGTGAAAGTTCCTCTGCAGAACTGGATTCCAGGTCAAGGAGGCAGCAGTCCTCCTCGGGTATACTGTACTCCTTACCCCCGATCTCAAATTTGATGTTTCCGCTTGTTGATGAGAAATTTATGAGCGGACTTCTGAGGGGTATGAGGAGTTTATGGTCAAATCTGCTGCATAGTTCTCTCACCACTGCCTTAACGTCCTTGAAGTCAGCCACGAATCCGTGTTTGCCACTCCTTTTTCCCTCAACCTTCACGTCAACTATGTATGAATGTCCATGTATGCATCCGCATGACTCGTGTTCAGGTATCATGTGTGCCGCTGAAAACCTTAAATTGGCATGTATCCCGTTGATAACTATTTTCATGTTAACCACATCAGAAGTTTCTCTGCCTCTTCAGAAGATTCTGGTTTTGCATATGTCCTCCTCAATGGAGTCAATCTCATGTATGTATGCCATGGCAACATTCTCTGCTATCTGGACAACTCCCTTCATCCCAAGTTCAGGCCTCTCATCCAGGAGCCCCACGGTATCCACATCATCTGGTGTGCCCTTCTCATGGATGTTCACACCCAGGTGTATCTTCATGCTGGATACCGAGGCAGTTGCTATGGAAACAGTTAACTTGGATGAACCTATGTAGAGGTCATCACCCTCCCTCCGGATCTCGAATCCATGACCCCGAAGTTCCTCCATTAACAGCATGACCAGAATCCTCTGCCTGTGATATGATAACCGCAGACTTGATGGCTGTTCATCAAAGTGTTCAACAATGAAGTGAAGGACATTCTCAGACTTTATCTCAAGGTCAACGTCCTCGTAGTCCACGATGTTCTTCACATCCATTGGGCCTATCCAGGTTATTATGCTTGAACCCTTTATTCCCAGTTCACTGAGGGCCCATGCAGGTTCTATCTGGCTTCCATCATACAGGATAGGGTCCTCGAGGTGCTCATATATCATCCAATCACCACTATACTATTTGGATGTGGTCCTATAAGTAGGATTTGAGTCACGTGGAAAGCCGTAACAGAGATCCCCCCGGGGAAGTGATTCCATGTCTGAGCTTCCCATGTGCTTGAAATCAGTCAAGAACCAGTAGCTCCCTGTAACCGGTTCTATCATCCATCACCCTTCTCAGTTTACCATGATAGGGTATCACGGCAAGTTCGACGGTTGTCCTTACCCTGCAATAACCCTTGAGGTGTCCGCCAAGCACACTTCCAGAGGAATCAGCCACTGCAATGTGGATGTGGACACCATCGCCTGTAATTGTCCCCTGAAGGGATATTATCTCAAGGGGGCCCTCAACTGTAAGGATGCTCTCATCCGCTGTCCTTATCCTCACACCATGGAGGCTACCTATACCCGATACAACAGCGCCCTCAACTTCCAGGGCCTCCATCTCAGCCATGAGATCCATGCCGGGCTCAAGTCTTAGGAGAATCATATTAAATTATTTGCAGATCCGCCCTCATTTAATTATCCATGGATCCAGATAACCAGGAAGAGATACAGCCCCTCTGATACATCAGAAAAATATGAAAAGGTTTATAGTTACATCATGCATTTAATTTACCTATGAAAGCCCGAATCCGTGACTTCATATACACATCCGATGACCTATTCTTTGCTGTTACATCATACGTTCATCCAGAAGACAGGATACTATCCTTTTTACGCTACATACCCGACAGTGAAGGTGAAAGGTCCCTGAATTCGGCAAGATACTCAAAGGTGAATTCTGAGCTGGCATACACCTTCCTTGAGGAGAACCACCCCACCTATCTCCACCCCTATGAGGAACTCGGTGTACTCATGATGGGTGTTCCCCATGAAAGGGTGGATAGTATACTGAGGCCAGACGAGCGCCTTCTGGATATAATGGAATCCCCAACCGATCAGCTGCTTGCCAGAGTTGTGATGATTGCCGACACCTTGCATGATGCCTCAGGGATCCCCTACAGATCCATGGGGGTTTCAGGTTCGGTGCTTCCTGGATTATATGACCCCCTGAACTCCGATATCGACTTTGTGGTTTACGGTTTGAGGAACCACAGAAGGGCCATGGAAGCCTTCGGTGAACTCAAGGGGGACCCTGCGAGTCCTCTGAATGGGCTGGATGAGGAACAGCTCATGAAGGTCTACAGAAAAAGGATAACCGATGATACGCTCTCCTTCAGGGAGTTCTGCTGGTATGAGATGAGAAAGAACAACAGGGGAATAATTGATGGAACCCTCTTCGATATCCTCGCTGCAAGGGACTGGAGTGAAATACAGGGCTCATGGGCCGATACAACCTATGAGGACTGCGGCAGGGTGACCGTCGAGTGCACGGTATCTGACGCTATCGAGGCATTTGATAACCCTGCAAGGTACCTTGTGGAGGATGTCATTGTACTTGAGGGGCCCGAAGCTGAAATCACTGAGGTTGTGTCCTTCACCCATACCTATGCGGGGCAGGCCAGGGAGGGTGAAAGGATAATCGCAAGGGGTAAGCTTGAAAGGTTCAGTGGAAGGGAAAACGGATACCGGGTTGTTGTGGGGACAACAAGGGAGGCCGAGAACGAGTTCATAAAGCTAAAGGAACTCAGATTATAAAATAACAGGTTAAAGACCCGATATACCTTTGTAAAAAAAGAAAGTGGGTTTATTAAGCCGTGGTGAATGCTGATCTGAAGTCCGCTGCCATCATGTTACCTGTGCTGGTCTTAACCGCAGTCCTTGGAACAGTTATGATGTATTTTGTACGTGCACGCCAGCTGCCAACGGGTTTTATGTAGAGCCTGTTACCTATGATCCTCTTACTGATGGAATTCAACCTTCCAGTGGATGTCTTAACCGTTATCTTGCTGTAGGCTGGCCCTGCAATTATACTGTTACTGAAGGTTATAACAATAGTCTTGGTCCTTGAAACCCTTGTCGCACCATTTTTAGGGTCAATGTAGGTCACAGCAATTGCGGATGTGAAGGAAGAACTGAAATCAGAGGTGAGGGTAACCCCATTGGCAGTTTTAACTGAGTTCCATGGCACGGTAATTATATACTTGACTCCAGGGCTCCATCCACCATCAGGGGTAATGTAGAGCCTGTTACCACTTATACTCTTGGAAATCTTCTTGGAGACACCGCTGGATGTTTTGACTGTTATGTTACCGTAGGCAGTGCCTGTGAGGATATTCTCACTGAAGGTTATAACAATCTTCCTGGTTAGTGAAACTGAAAGTGCACCCTTAGGCGGGTCAACTGAGAGGACACGTAATGGTTTGAAGACTGTAACATTAACCGGTGTCATGTTGTTTACAGTCACGCTATGGGTTCCATTCTGAAGAAGGATGCTGAATGTCACCGTAACCGTTGAATGTGCATCAACTTCGACGGTCTTCTGATCAACTATAGCGCCATCCACGACCAGCAATACAATCTCATTCTTTGAAAAATCACCGATATTTGTGATTTTAGCCGTTACAGTGACATTTAATGGTTCAATTCCCTTCAAAGGTGTTACAGTGAGGTTACCGTAGTTTATTGTGGCGGGTATAATGTTCCTGTTCACTGTGAGATTATTGTTGGGTACACAGGCGTCCCTTATATTTTTACCCTCCAGGAGCTGGGTTGTATCATTGTAGGGAACTGTTATGTTGACAACATGGTCACCTGGCCCGAGGCCTACTGGCCTTGTGATGGTCTGTGTCTCGCCATAATTGAGTGCATTTATGTAGTGAACTGTTTCATTGCCATCACAGTTTATCTTAACCATGAACTGTCCTGTGGGGTCTATGCGTGTAAGGTTGGCCCTGCCGTTGTTCCTTATAATCACCTGAATGTTTGTGGGTGTTACCGTGGCATTAATCACTGCAAGGTCAACAATGAGGGGCCTCTGGTCTCCATGGGTTGTTGGTATATCACCAAGTCCATCCCCATTGGTGTCATTCCCTGAGTAATCTGACCAGTAGTTACCTATCTCTGTGTTGTTAAGGCGGTTACCGGCTACGAAGGAATACAAACCTTCTATGAGATAGTTTCCATAGATGTTATTATCGCTACCTGTGAGTTGAATATTGTAGCAGGTCGAATTAAATATCCTGTTAGCTGTTATGGTGTTGTTGGCACCGTAATTGTAGATTCCAAGATTATTGTCGGTCATGTTATTATCAGATATTGTGTTGAAGGTGGCCCCGCTCATGGAAATTGAATAGGTGTTTTCTTCAAATCTGTTCTGGGATATGGTGTTGTATGAGGAATCCTTAAGGTATACGCCGATATATCTGAGAGTTATAGTGTTTCCTGAGATCAGGTTACCTGAAGAATTTATGAGATCTATTGCGTCTCCTCCGCTAGTTATGGTGTTACCCCTAATTGTGCTGTTGGAGGAACCATTAAGTTTAATCCCCCTGCTGTAGTGATGTAGTTAAGTGATACTGTGCAGTTGCTGGCATTCACAACTATTCCATAGTCATTACCACCGGTTATATTGAATCCACGTATACCAACACCGTCTGCCGTTACGTTGATTACGGGCCGATTGGGATCAGCTGGATTTATAACAACAGCTCCCCTGTTTATTGATGTGAGAAACACGTTTTCCTTGTTTATCTGTATATTCTCGGTGTAGGTTCCATCATCCACCCTTATAGTATCGCCAGGTCTGCAATCATCCAGTGCCCCCTGGATGGTGTCATAAACATCTCCTTTACCATTGTAAACAGCCCCCGAGGCTGTGCCGGAAAGGGCAACCGCAAAAAAAGTAGCCAATAACAAAATAAAGACCTTTCTATACATACACCTCCCCTCATCTATTGAGATATATATTGAACAAAAAACAATATATAAGTTACTATTTATTTACTATTTAACCCAAAATTCCAAAATGTAGTGAAGAAGTATAACTTCAGGTCTCACCACGGTTCGGCTTTTCATCAGGAAGCGATGAAAATCAACTCAATTTCCCTATTTCAGCGGAAAGCTGAACTATTTTAAACTGCAAATACGATAAATCATCAAGTGGATAGTGAATAACAGTAAATGGAGTTATACCATTCATTTAATATGCATGGAGGTTTTCATGTGAATGTTGGACTCATAGGATTTGGAACAATCGGGGCGGGGGTTGTGGAGATATTCAACACCAACCATGACCTCATAAGAGAAAAAACTGGAAAGGACCTGAAACTCAAAAGGGTTGTGGACCTTGACATAGAAACTGACCGTGGCGTTGAGATAGACCCTCAGATACTCTCAACAGACGCTGATGATATCCTCAATGACCCTGAGATCGATATAGTGATAGAGCTCATAGGGGGCTATGAACCGGCCAGGAGCTTCATACTGAGGGCACTGGAAAATGGTAAGCACGTTGTAACAGCCAACAAGGCACTCCTCGCCAGGCACTGGGATGAGATAATAACTGCTGCAAGGAAGAATGGGGTGAGGATCGCATTCGAGGCCAGTGTGGGTGGGGGCATACCCGTGCTGAGGGCCCTAAACGAATCCCTTGCAGCCAACCGGATAAAATCCATTTACGGTATAATAAACGGCACAGCCAACTACATCCTCACAAGGATGGCCTCTGAGGGAATGGAATTTGATGATGTCCTCAGGGAGGCCCAGAGGCTCGGTTATGCTGAGAGAGACCCTACATTCGATATTGAGGGCCATGACACAGCCCAGAAGCTTATAATACTGGCTCTACTTGGTTTCGGGATTTATGTGCCCGAAGAGGACCTGCATGTGGAGGGTATAAGCAGTATAAGGCGTGATGATATTGAATACGCAAATAAGGAGCTCGGCTGCAGTGTTAAACTTCTTGCAACGGCCTCTCTGGATGATGGTGAGCTGGAAATGGGTGTCATGCCCTTCCTTGTACCCCATGAACACCTGCTTTCATCTGTAAATGGCGTATTCAACGGCATATACATCACAGGGGACTTCACCGGCCCTGTGATGTTCTATGGTAAGGGGGCGGGGAGGAGGGCCACTGCAAGTGCAGTTGTTGCAGACTGTATGGAAATCGCCCTTAACCCTGAAAGTCCGCTGCAGCCAGGACCCGGTGTCAGGATGGTTGAATCCATAAGGGAGTTCAGCAAAACCAGATCAAGGTACTATATCAGGCTCGATGCGGTTGACAGGCCAGGGGTTCTCCATGAGATAGCCGGGGCCTTCAGCAGGCATGAAATAAGCATTGAATCAGTTACACAGAAGGGTGCACTTGAGGGGGAATCTGTACCCATATACATAGTAACCCATGAGGCGGCCGAGGGGGACATTCAGAGCGCCATCAGGGAGATATCTGAAATCCAGTGGGTCACCGGTGAACCTGTCCGGCTTAAAATACTCTAATTTTTTAAATCTCCTCTTTTTGTTTTTCATTGCTTATATATCACGTAAACCCCTGCCATGAGTTCCTTCAGCCCCGGGATTCCCACCATCATACTTAATACTTATTAATAAATTAATAATAATATGGTGGTGAATCCTATGTCCATTGCGGTTTCCATGATATCTGAATTCATGTTCTGTCCCATGAAGGTGTATCTCCGTGAACTCCTGGGGATCAGTGAGCCGGGTAACAGGTTTGCAATAAGGTTAAGGGATGCCTACCTCGACTTCAGGGCAGCTGCTGAGAGCAGAGCCCGGAAGATTGACGAAGACATCGGGATGGATGAACTGGAATCCATCCTCAGGGAGGACCTCGGGGGAATAATAAGGGGCCTTGATGAAACTGAAAGGGATAAGATAATGGACCTCATGCTCTTTGAGGTTGAATCCACTGCAAACAGGATAATCAGGGCTATGAGCACCCTTGGTCTTTCGGGGGACATGGCGGCCCATGTGCTGTTTCCACCATTGATCAGGGATTACCCGATCAACGATCCTTCCCTTGAGATCCATGGACGTGTAACCATGGAGCTGGTTGATGGCTCCTACTACCCCCTGAAGATAAAGACCTCCAAACCTCCCTTCAGGGGTGTCTGGCCAGCCGACAGCCTTGAACTCACAGCACATGCTATCCTGGTTGAGAGGGAATTTGAGACAGAGACCCTGGTTTCATTCATAGAATACCTGCTTTCCGGTGCGAGAAGACCCGTGCTGGCAGATTACGGGAGAAGGGAGTACCTCTTCGATATCCTGGACGATATAAGAAGGATAAAGGATGATGGTGAGTTGCCTGAAGTTCAGGTGAGTCCATCTAAATGTGCAGGCTGCGGTCTTGCAGAGACCTGCTCACGGGAGTTTCCGCTGAAATGACTGTATTATATCATCACCTGCACACCAATAAATCCACATGAGATCACAATCCGCTATAATAATCATCAGCCATGTAAAAAAGACCCCGACGTTACTGCCGCTAAAATGATTAGAATTAAATAACCGTTAAAACATAATAATTCAAGGTGATGATATGAAGGAGGAGCTTCTTAAAAAGTGTGAGGATATTGACAGCCCGGATGTGATGAGCAGTTGCCGTGTTCTCCTGGAACTCGCTGCCAAGAAGAAGGATGAAATACCCGAAGAGGACCAGACCTACCTTGAAATGGCAGAGAACCTCAAGCCATCAGATGTATCAAAGGTCCTTGAACTGGCCCTTAAAATAAGGGAAAGTGGTGATATAAAGGACCCTGAACTCAAAAACGCGGCCAGTAAACTTATAAGGGCTATCGAGATGAGCTGAAGCCCTAAATCTTTTTACCCTTTATTTGGGTGGCTAGAATTTTTCACCCCTTACCTTTTCGATGTTAAAAACCGCTGTGTCTGCAACGGCCATTACACTCATAACCCCCGCCTGTATGGGGTCTGTCACAACAAGATCCGCAACACCTGTGACGCTCCCTGGCATGTTGAGGCTTATGACGATGATATCATGTTCACTTTTAACCCTCTCAACAGCCCTTGTGATCTCCCCACCCATCAGTGAACCGGCAAGTACCAGGGCGGCCACCCTTGGGAGCCTCCCAACGGCGCTGACAGCCTCCGCAAGTTCAGCCTCCCCTACGAGGGGTATGGTGTCGATGCTTATGCGCTCGCCCCTTATGTTGTGCCTGTCGGCCTCGCTGATGGCCCCCATGGCAACCTGGGATACCTGGGCCCCTCCACCTATTATGATTATCCTCTTACCATAGATCTCCTCAAGTGACCTGTGCACCCTGACATCAACCACTGTTTTTGAGGACCTGATTTCATCCAGGAGGGACTCCATGTCCTCCACATCCTCAAGTTCCATGTATATGGAGCCATGGCCATCCCTTTCAACGTAGAGGTGGGCGTAGGTGATGTTTATGTTCCTTGAGGCTATCATGCCGGTTATCTCACTGAGAACTCCTGGCCTCTCAACCGTCTTTATACTGAGAGCCGCTGAACTCATTTAAACCACGAAAAATTTAATCTGAGGCCTCCAGGAGGGCCTTCTCCCTCCTCCAGAGGCTCAGGTAGTTATCCTCATCCCTTACGGGTATTATTCTGAGGCCCAGTTCCCTGTGTTCCTCTATCCAGTCCTCATCAAACACGGGGACCTCTATCTTGATGTGCTCGTCGGTTGGATTCACGACTATGAGGTTCCTGTAGGGGAACTCCAGTTCCACTATGTATCCGCCGAGGCTTATCATGTGATGCGGCCTTATAACCATCTTCATTCTATCACCTTCATACAAATGCCACCACCAGTGCCAGGACCCCTATCACCGATGCCGCTGCTGTTACGGGGTAGAACTGCTTGAAAGTGAATACCGGTGCAAATGCACTGAAGACTGCCATGATTACGGGGAATATAGCTGCAGCTGCCAGGTTGACGAGTATGCCCCAGCTGAGTATGTTTGGGGGTACCCCGATGAAAAGCACGGAGAAGAGACACCCCAGTGTGAACATGAGGAATCCCCGGGTTATGTAGACGAATGCCCTGTACTTTGAAGCGTACTCCATGTATGGCCCCTCTATGACATCGGCCTTGGTCTTGAGTATGGCGAAGGGGTACTCGTTGAGGAGTATCATGTAGCCTATGAAGAATGCCACGGTACCTATAACCCCTGCAAGGGTGAAGAGTACCGGGCCATTGGCTGCCTGGTATGCCACGATGTCCCCGATGGATATGCTTCCAGCCATAACCGCCGGCACGAAGAGTGCGATGTATATGGGGAATGACCCGAATGCAATCAGCCTGAAAGCCCTCATTGCACTCAGATCCTCAAGGAAGTACCTCTGGACATTGGGGTGTTTGGCCCCCTTTGCAAGGTCAGGGAATGGCATCCTCAGGGACATGACTGACCTTGAGAGTGAACCCATGAAGACGTAGATCACCTCCTCTATCTTGAGGAATCCCACAACCGCGACCAGGCTTGCGAGGGCACCGAAGGTGTACATGGGGGGTATGAGGAAGAGAAGTATGAGGAGTGCTGATATGAACCCTATAATGGGGAGTGAGTTGTAGAGGCGTGGGAGGGGTGAGCATGGCTCAATTGTCTTTTTGTAGAAGAACTTGAGTGCGGCCATGAGCCCCGGGCTTGAAACAGGGGGGCCTATGCGCTGCTGTATCCTTGCATGGACAAATTTCCTCTCAATCCCCGGCAGCCAGAGGCTTACAATCAATCCGAGGAGGACTGTTCCAGTGACAGATATGATTGAATATGATGCGTCCACTTTGATCACCTTTCAGCATTGAGGTCTATTATTTCAATTGCCCTGTCTGTGCACGTGAAGCAGGGGTCGCACTGCACTATCCCGAGCTGTGCATCGGTGATGTGGTGGCCTATGCAGGCATACTGCATGGCACCTATGTTTGACATTGAGGGTGTCCTTATTATTGAGCCCCTCACCCTTCCATCCTCTATTGCATAGGAGTGGTAGAGTCTCCCCCTTGGGGCCTCAACGTAGCTCTTTACTATCCCTGTATCCTGCATCTCCCAGTTCCTGTCAACAACCCTTCCATCCGGGAGGTCCCTGAGGGCCTGTCTTATTATCTTTATGGATTCAAATATCTCGAGGACCCTCATGAGGAGGTTTGCCCTGACATCCCCACCATCCTGGGTTATGATATCAAATTCAAATGGCTCGTAGCATGGCATTTCAGTCCTCAGGTCGAATTCAACACCAGTTGCCCTGAGTGTTGGGCCTGTTACATGTAATCTAAGGGCATCCTTCCTGCTTATGGGGCAGACCCCTGTTATGCGGGACATTACCATTGGATCGGAGGTGAACCTCTCTGCAAAGGCCTCAACCTTCTCCTCTATGAAGTCCATTCCCTCAATTATCCTCTGGATTTTCATCTCGTCAAGGTCTGCCCTCGGTCTTATGCCTCCGATGATGGGTACGCCGTACTGTACCCTGTTACCTCCTATGAGCCTCAGAAGTTCCATGACGGTCTCCCTTATGTAGAATAGCCTCATGGAGAATGTTTCATGCCCAAGGACCTCATTTCCATGGGCCAGGTAGAGGAGGTGGCTGTGGAGTCTTTCAAGTTCCCCAACTATTATCCTTATGTAGGATGCCCTTTCGGGTATCTCCACTCCGAGGCCCTTCTCAGCCACCAGGACTGAATTCCAGAGGTGGACGCCTGAGCAGATCCCGCATACCTTCTCTGTCAGGCTGTTGGCCTTCTCCACAGGGAGGCCCTCCATTATCCTTTCAATTCCCCGGTGGTTGACCCCAACGGTTATCTCGGCGTCTCTGACTATTTCATCCTCAACGAACAGCCTCACACGGTAGGGTTCTATGGCTGCCGAGTGCACGGTACCCATTGTTATTTCTGTCTCAATTATCTCCCTTTTCCCATCCATTGTAAGCACCCTGAATTATCAATCTGCCTCCAGAAGTTTTGGCAGTGCTGCGACTGCCCCTGCAAGGACATCTTCAGGTCTTACCGCGCATCCAGGGACCTTTGCATCCACAGGTATGACCTTATCCACTGGGCCGCAGATTTCCTCTGAGGGGATGTCCCCATGTATATTCTTGTAGACCCCGCCCATCAGAGCGCATGCCCCTGCAGCTATAACAGCCTTGGGTTCTGGTATTGCATTGTATATCTCCTTAAGTGGCCCTTCATTCTGTTTTGTGACCGGGCCGGTTACTATGAGTACATCGGCCTCCCTGGGGTTCCATGTCAGGAAGATCTTGTACTGTTCGGCGTCATATTTCGGTGAGAGAACTGCGTTCACTATCTCTATGTCGCAGCCGTTGCATCCCCCTGTGTATACGAGCATTGCATGTACAGCTCTTGCCCTTGAAAATGATTTGAGACCCATAATCCATCACCTACATCTTCCTTGCAGCCTCTGCAAGGGTATCGGTCCTCTTTATAACGCTTTTATCCGCCAGGAACTGTGATATGAACTTCAGTTTATCCTCACTTATCTTAACGGGCTTCTGAAGTACGGCTCCGGCGTCAAATTCCACCTCCCCCACATCATTGGGGTGGATGGTCCCTGGTTCCCCGAAGAGGGCGTAGAGGGGGCAGAAGTCATGGCAGTAATAGCAGTGAACGCACTTCTCACTGCTGAGAACCGGTATCTGTCTCTTTATGAGGCCCTCTATGATTTCAACAGGTTCATCCAGGTCCTTCATCTCGATGGCCCCTGTTGGGCATGCATTTGAGCATCCAGCGCATCCTATGCATGATACCTCAGCAACCTTTGGTTCCGGTTCCACTGTGCCCTCGAGGATCCTTTTTCTCAGTTCCATGTCAGTTACCCGGTCTGCTGCAAAGAGTATTCTCTTGAGGTTTGTGTAGGAACCCTCCAGCATTATCCTTAATATGTTCTTCACCTGAGCCACCATCCCTTAATCTGATAAACCGAACTCCCTCTCAAAGAGAACCGCCCTTGCAGGGCATATGTTTGAACATGCACCGCAGTGTATGCATTTATCCTCATCCACGATCATTAGTCCGCTTTCATCTCTTGATATTGCATCCTCAGGACATATATCCAGGCAGAGGCCGCATCCAATGCACAGGCGCGGGTCTATGAGTGTGAAGCCGCCTGTTATCCTTCTCTTCTTCATGGTAGTTTTTGGTATGGCATCTGCAGGGCAGTGGATTCCGCATTTCTCACAGAGTATGCATTTATCGGTGTCCACCTCTATGGAGCCCCTCTTAAGGGTTATGGCATCAACAGGGCATATCTCTGAGCACACACCACAGGATATGCAGTCCTCTGAAACCGATCCATCCCATCTCACCGTCCTGAAGTCTCGGGCCCTGCTCACATCACACGCCTTAACGCAGCGGCCACAGGATACGCAGTAGCCCCTCAGTTCCCCTTCAACCATCCTAAGGGTTCCAACGGGACATGCGTCTATGCAGGGGGTTTCATCACAGTCCCTGCAGAGTGATGGGTCGTATCTCAGTTTGCCGTCAACCATTTTGAGGGCTCCCCTCTCACAGGCCCCTGCACATAACCCGCAGTTGAGGCAGGATACTATGGTGCCCTCACGCTCTGTTTCTGGCCTCCTTATCTTCACCTCAAAGTCATCCACGTATATTGCTCTGCTCGGGCATTCCCTGAGGCATTTGAGGCAGAGTGTGCACTTCTCAGGGTCTATCTTAAGGTCCTCTATCGCCCCCACGGGACAGACATCCTCGCAGACACGGCACTCTGTGCATACTCCCTCATCTGTATCAACGATTATCGCGCCTGTTGGACAGTAGTACTGGCATCTCCTGCAGAGGGTGCATTTATCAGGATCAGTGATCACATTTATCCTGGTGGCCTCATGGCTCTGTGGTGTTCTCCTCACCGGTGGTTTCACCGCCAGGTTTAGTGATTCCAGGAAACGGAGCTGTCTGTCCTCTATGAGGTCAAATGCATCCACCCTGGCACCCAGCGGGCATTTATCGACGCAGAGCCCGCACCTTGCACATATGCCCTTAACGACACCATCCTCTATCCTTATGCTGTTTACAGGGCATGTCATCTCACAGACACCACAGGCGTTGCACTTTGCCCTGTCAACCACGTATCCCCCATACCTGTTCCTGCGTATTGCCTTGTTTGGACAGGCCTCCATGCATGCACCGCAGGTTATGCAGCTGAAGGCCCTCCCATCAATCATCCTTATTGCTTCAGTCGGGCATGCCCTGATGCATTCTCCAAGTCCCTCACATTTTCCTGTTGATATGAACATGATACTAACCCCATGATATTATCAGCGCCCAAGTAAGAGTTTGCCCACCACCATACCTGCTGCTGCAGCCGCAAACCCTGTGGCGATGGGGATATCGGTGTAGTACGGGAATGGACCGATGTTCCATGCCACCAGGATGAGGACCAGTAGCAGCACGATGTAGGTGGATGCGGGAAACTCATCATCCCTTATTCTGCTTCCAAGTATGAATCCAAGTAGAAACCCGAAGATTATTGGACCTGCAAACATTCCTGATTCCCCACTATTCTGTGACCTCTTCACCCCTGAACTCCATGAAGGTTATTACGATTGCACTGAGCCCCACAAGGACCTTGAGACCCACAACTATGTTTAGGTAGGGTATTATACCTGCATGCGTCGGGTCAGGGTAGTTGAAGAAGCCGCTGACACTCTGTGATATGCCATAAAGGTCAACTCCCAGGTTGTAAAGGAAGAAACCCGAGAATAACAGGCCGAAGAGTCCCAGTGCGACGTATCCAAGTGCCCCTATGCTTTCCATTGCAGACATGAATTCATGTGAAAACTGGAAGGGGCTCTTTTCGATTCCGTATACGACTGCACAGAATATGAACCCTGCTGCAACCATCGCGCCCCCCTGAAAGCCTCCTCCAGGTGTGATGTGGCCCCCGAGCACCGTCAGGATCCCCAGGCACATTATGAATATTGCTGCAGGGAATGCGAATATCTTAAGTATTGTACTCATCTCTCTTTCCCTCCATCATCTCTCCCTATCTGGACCTTACCCCTTCCAAATACCAGAAGGGTTACAAGCACAGCCGTGACAAGTATAAGGGCCTCTCCAAGTGTATCGTAGGCCCTCCAGTCAAACACGACAACCGTCACCATGTTTGGGGCTATCTTTGTTCCGAGGTAATTGTAGATGATGCTTATCCCCGGGTTTATCACCTTGCTAAGGTCAATGATGGCATCGAAGAGTGTTACCCCGAAGAGGCCAAGGGCCACCGTTGCCATGAGCCCCCTGATGGATTCAGACACCTGAACCACCCCAATAGAATATTGAAACCAGTATTCCGAGTGTCATGAGCGCATAAAATATCATCCTGCTGAACTCGTCCCCCTGTTCCCTTCTGAGTCTCACAGAGAGTGGGAACGACGTCAGGAGGAAGACCGCGAGGAGGAGAACCGTGAACACCATGAGGATGAAATTTATCTTCCTCAGCATCACCGCAGCTATCAGGACAGCTGCAGTTACGGTTATCTCTGCTGTGAGTGCTGCTGAGGCCGAAATGTTGCTTACTCCCTTCTCACCATCTTTTTCTGTTAATTCCCTTATCCTGTCTATTACCGTATCATAGAAGCTCATCTCATCCCCTCTCATATTATAAGACCCTGTATCAGTGATGTGAACTGGGATGTTGCAATCCAGGGCGCCAGTCCCAGTGCCGTGCATATGAGAATCAGCACCACAAGTGAGAATACCGTTGACCTGGGGACCGATTCTGATTCCAGTTCCATTCCCTCAGGTTCGGGTCTGAGGTAAACCGAATAGAATGCCCTGAGGAAGGTCATGAAGGTGACTATGCTGAGGAGTATCATCACAACACCCAGCTCAGGGAATCCTGCCTGGATGGATGCCTGTATGAGCATCAGTTTGCTCTGGAATACATTGAATGGTGGTACACCCGCCATTATGAATCCTGAAAGCATCACGAGACCTGCAAGACCTGGTTTATATGCTATGAGGCCCCCTATCCTTTCAGGGTCGGATTTCCCGGTCATGTAGAAGATTGTCCCGAAGCCCAGGAATATGCATGCTGTTATGAGGGCCTCGTTGACAGCCTGAAAGAGACCCGCCGATATGCTGGCTGCGGTTCCAAGGCCAAGGCCTATTCCAATGTACCCGAGTTCACCCACCGCAAGGAAACCTATCATCCTCCTTAGATCCGTCTGCATGAGGGCCATGCTTATACCCAGAACCATCCCTGCCAGTGAGAAGAACACCATGGCCCACCTCACAAGCGGCATATGGTAGAACATCCTCAGTATGACCAGTGCGAGGGCTGTGAAGGTGAAGACAGAGAAGGCCTGAAGAAGTGCCGCCCCATGGGGGAGGGCCCTGCTGTAGACCGCTGATTTGATGGTGTGGAATGGTGGGAGCCCTGTTCCATAGAGCCACCCGAAGAGTATGAGTGATGATGCAAGCAGGAACAGGGGGCTGCCAGGGTTAACAAGGCCATTTCTCATTGAAAACACTATATCTGATATGTTAACGTTACCTGTCAGTGCAAGGAGTATGGCCACCCCCAGGAGGAGCATTGGGGCTGCCACTCCACCTATCATCATGTATTTGAGTGCGGTTTCATAGCTGCGCTCCACCCCCGAGCAGAGTATCACACCAACCTGTGCAAGCGCCGCTATCTCAAAGAAGACATAGAGGTTGAATATGTCATCTGTGAGGACTATGGCTGTAACAGCTGCTGTCCCCATAAACATGAGAAATGCGTAGACGCCTGAAGGTTTCCTGACCTCATTGAGGGATGTTAAAACTGCCAGGAACGCCACGATTGATAGTATGAGCAGGAATATCCTCTGGGCACTTCCAAAGAGGTATGTTATCCCAGGGTGAAACGAGTAGAGGTACGATGACTTTACGGACTCGGGCAGCCCCGATGCGATGGCGGGATTCTCTGATAGGGGGGCGTAGCCCCCAAAGTAATGTGCACCGTACCCTGCAAGGAGGGGTATGACTGGAAGCACGATTGCCACTGCAACAGCCAGTGCCTTCACGGTTCTGTCCCTTCCATGAAGGAGGTTAAGTAGAAGTGCGCACAGAATCGGTAAAACCACCATGACCGGTATAAGTGGATTCATAATTTCTCACCTGTTAAACTCCTGATTTTTCACTCTTCCAGCACCTTGGACGCGCTTATGGTGCCGTGTTTATGGTAAAGGATTATTATTATGCCGAGCATCACAGCAAGGGTGCTGGCCCCTATAACTATGCTTGTGAGTACAAGTGCAAATGGCAGCGGGTAGGATGCGTTCTGTGCAAACCATGTCCCTGACATTCCTGGGAGGTAAATGTAGACCACACCTCCAGGCCTGTAGCCCAGTGTCACAAGGAAGAGGTTAACGCCGTCGGCTATGAATGAAAGGGCTATAACCTTCTTTATGAGGTTGTCTATGAATATCACGGCCACAGCGCCTATGACCATGAGACTTCCTGCGGTCAGTAGGGATGCCAGCTGTAGAGAGATCATCATTCTTCCTCCATTCTCATTGTCCTGTAAGCAGCAAGTGCAAAGAAGACAGGTATAATTGCGGATCCAACTATCGCCTGTGTCAGTGCCACATCAGGTGCCAGTAGCAGCTGGTAAATGGCGGCTATCGCAGCCCCGGGGACCCCTGTGAGTATTGCTGCCTTCAGGAGGTCCCTCTGGACCAGTGCAAGCACCGCTCCAAGTATTGCTATGATCATTATCACGTATTCGATCATCTAATCCCCCTCCCCATGGTAGTGGGCGTTTGCTATTGCATGTGAGACGAATGGTGCCAGTATGAAGTATGTTGCGGCCAGGAGTGGTTCTCCAAGGGCGAGGAGTGCCAGTATGCATGCAACATCGGCAATACCGAGGACGTGGATCCTTGCATACAGGACCCTCTCTATATCGTCCCTGAATCTGAGTATACCTATGGCTGCCAGTATCACGAGTATGGATGAAATGATCAGGATAGCGGACCTTAAAATCATGATGTACACTTCTATCAACCCCTCAGAACCCTCGCAAATGCTATGGTGCCAACTGGCCCCAGAAGAACAAGGGCGTAGGCTATATCACGGCAGAAGCCAACCCCATAGATCCTGTTTATGAGTATGAGTATCGTTGCGATGGCCAGGCTGAGCGCGGATATACCAACAAGGCCCATCCCTATGCTCTTTCTTGTTGCTATCCTCACCGCTGCAATGGAGAATACTGCCAGTGAAGCCATGAGAATATATTCTGATATCATCAGCAGATCCATGAAAAACCCCCTATTCAAGCATCCCCCTTATGTAGGGCTCGAATGGTATTATATCCTCCCTGCTGCGGGGACATATTGCAGCGACCTTCAGGATTCTGTTCTCAGAATCAAGGTCAACCGAAAGTGTTCCTGGTGTGAGGGTTATGCTGTTTGCAAGTATCGTCTGGGACACTGGCCTTGTGAGTTCAGTCTCTATTTCCACTATTACAGGCTCAATGTTTCCATTCAGTGTCCTTACTGCCACGTCAGCTGTTGCCTTAAGTATCTCATATATCAGGACCAGGAAGTAGGCGATACCGTACAGAATCCTTGTGATAAACATTTTATAGCTCCCTTCTCTTTAGTACCAGTTCTAATTAACATGATTATTTATGATAATATAAAGTTTTCTATATAAATCGTAATAAAAATGTGATGCTCGTTGATTACAGCGACAGGAGCACGTAGAGTACCACAAGGACCCAGAAAATCAGTATAAGGACTCCAAAACCCCTTCTGAAGGTTCTCCCTGAGAAGGGCCTCATGAACCTGACCCCTGATGGTGTGAAGGAATCAAGGACATCATGGCTGATGAAGCCGATGAGGAGGGGCCCCATTATTGTGTAGAGATCCATTTTAGGGAAATCGGTGAGGAAAACCCCTAGGAGAGTCAGAAGTACGAATGGTAAGATCATCACCCTGTTAAGGAACATGAAACCCAGAACCGTGAGTATCACCATGATTGATGCCTTCCCATCAAGGCCCAGTGACCTGAGAAGGAAGAACATTGATAGAACAAATACCGTCAGGCAGGCAGAGATTATGAGGGCCCCCAGAATTGAATGTGTGAATCCCCTGTGCCTTGAAAGGTAGAATATGAGGGCAAGATCCATGAGGGCAATCCCCGCAAGGTAGGGGAGACCCAGGATATAAAATACAAGGAATATCACAAGTCCAAAAAGAAACACAGTTGAAACGTTCTCTGATTTAACCTCATGGTCCATATCTGGAATCATGGCCCCCAGAAGCGCCAGTGCAACCGGAAAAACCGCCTGGAAAATCGGGGACGCCATTATGATTGAAAATGCGGCATGTTTCTTATATGAGGACACTGACCCACCCCGCTCTACTGAAGGAACACATCCAAACACCTCATCATGATAGAATACCCATGTACTTCAGGAAAAGCCTCATCTGCAGGAGCGACCTCCTGTCACTGCCATCCCTGACAACTCCATTCTCAGATAAAACCTCACAGGTTACAGATGGGATGCCTGCAAGATTGCATTCATCCTCAAGGGCCCCCCTGTAATGGGAAGACGCCCTCTCATAGCATAGAAGTTTTGATGAAGTCCTTGAAGTTATGTAACGGGCTATCTCCAGGCTCTCGTGTTCAGGTTCCTCTGAACAGAAAACACCCTCAACACCGGGTTTACTCCCAGGTGCAGTTGAGTGGAAATCTGCAAGGGCATCCACTCCCATCTCACATGCCCTCCTGAATATGGAATTTGTTACAGACCCATCAATGCTGGCTGAGCGGTTCAGATCATGGCCCCTGAACCACCTGCTGTTCTTCATCGTTGCCCATGGGGCGGCAAATGGTATCACATGAACGGTACCCCTGATATCCATGGATAAGAGCTGTTCTGAAAGCCTTACAGCCGCTACCTGGGGGGGTATCTCATTGCCATGGACCCCCGCCACTATCATCACCACTGGCCTCCCCGCTCCAAGGGTGAGCATCACTGTACCCTGACGTGAGTACCCTGCCAGTTCAAGGGAAAGTTCTGAGCTTAAATGTGGCCGTAGGGCATCATTGAGGGTAACATCACCCCCCGAGCCCTCATGTACAGTTGAAATTTTAATCGAGTCCTCCCTCACAAACATCAAGGTCACCACGCACAGAACCATAAACCTAAGAGAGTATCAGAGGTTCCCGGTGCAGGTCTCTCAGTTCACCGGAAGTGGGGATAGCACCTTGACCCCATCCATATATGGGTCTCCAGCTGCACCGGGGACAGACTTAATAACACCTAGCCATTATATCTATAATGCTGGTAATAAAAACATGGGTATTTGATTCTTATAAGGTGATTGTTATGGATAAGGTGGTTCTTGCTTTCAGTGGAGGTCTTGACACATCTGTATGTATCAAGCTCCTTGAGGAAAAATACGGTATGGAAGTCATAACGGCCTGCGTGGATGTTGGTCAGCCGCGGGAGGAGGTTGAAAGACCGGCGAGGGTTGCAGAGGAACTCGGGAACTATAAACACCACACAGTGGATGCAAGGGAAGAGTTTGCAGAGAACTACATATTCCCCGCCATAAAGGCAAATGCAGTATACGAGGGCTACCCCCTCAGCACGGCCCTTGCAAGACCCCTCATAGCAGAAAAGATAGTTGAGGTGGCCGAATCCGAGGGCGCGTCTGCAATAGCCCATGGGTGCACAGGTAAGGGGAACGACCAGTTCCGTTTTGAGGCTGTTATAAGGTCAAGGACGGACCTTGAGGTCATCGCACCCATAAGGGACCTGAACCTCACAAGGACAGAGGAGATGGAATACGCCAGATCCTGCGGCATACCACTCCCATCCAATAAGCTCTACAGTATAGACGAAAACCTCTGGGGGCGCGCAATAGAGGGCGACATCCTGGAGGACCCCATGGTGGAGCCACCTGAGGACGCATTCCAGTGGACAAGGCCCATCGATAAAACCCCTGAAGAACCAGAGGTGGTCGAGATTGAATTCAGGAAGGGTGTCCCCGTTGCACTGAATGGTGATGAGATGAAACCCCTTGAACTCATAGGCCTTGCAAATGAAATCGCCGGTAAACACGGGATTGGAAGGGTTGACATCATGGAGGACCGTATCATAGGTATGAAGAGCCGGGAGGTCTATGAAACACCCGCAGCCTTCCTCCTCCTGGAGGCCCACCGGGCCCTTGAGCAGCTGACACTTACAAGGAGTGAGATCCGATTTGCAGATATAATCAGTGGCACCTACGCTGAACTCGTCTACAGTGGACTCTGGCATGACCCCCTCCGTGAGGACCTTGACATGGCAATAAACCACATGCAGAGGCGCGTAACCGGAATGGTAAGGGTCAAACTACACCGGGGCAGTATGCGAGTCATAGGCAGAAAGTCACCCTACAGCCTCTACAGTGAGGAGATAGTATCCTTTGAGGACAAGACCCTCGACCAGAGGGAGATGGCAGGAATGGTCAAGAACTACGCCCTCCAGGCCGGGATATACAACCGGGTGTGCAGGAAGGAGAACTGATGGAAGGGTTCTCATTCCTTGTTCTCATTGTGGTTGCCACATTCATAATTGCAGGGGGTCTTGCGTCCCTCAGAATACTTTTTGGTGTTGGAAGGAAGATACTGGCACTTGCAGGAAACATAGTGCTTGGTATTTTTCTTCTTTTTGGTATCAATATACTGCCATTCGTAAACATCCCCATCAACCTTCTCACAGTCCTTGTGGCTGGTTTTGGTGGGGTGACAGGAGTCGGGATACTCCTCATTGGAAACATCCTTGGGCTGGTCTGAGGATGCCCCCTTTGATTCAATTATTATCTTTGGTGGCGCAGTGTAAAGGAGGCCCCTTTAAGCCCCCGTAAGCTATTAATTCAACTCTCACTTTTTGATGGCTCAGAAACCATAGGTCCGCATATCCATTGCCCCTGGAATAAAATCATGGAGATCTGATGCTAAAAATCCTGTTCCAAATTTCTCCATTGCAAGTTCCCCTGCCTTGCCATTTATGAATGCTGCAAGTGAGGCGGAATCAAATGCTGAAAGCCCCATTGCACGCAGACCTGCAGTTAAACCAGCAAGGCAATCCCCTGTGCCGCCCACAGTCATCCCCGGGCAGCCCGTCCTGTTGAGGCGGAATCTGTCACCCTGGAATATCATGTCCACAGGGCCCTTCAGAAGTACCGTTCCCCTTATCCTTGAGGAAACAGAGCTGAAGGCAGCCACCTGTTCACTGAAATCAGCGTATATCTCGGATCTGAGTTTAAAGAACTCCCTGAATTCACCCATATGTGGAGTTACAGTTAGATCCCTGTAGTCATTGACATGGGAGTAATCAATCAGCCTGAGTGCATCGGCATCGAGTACCAGGGGTTTCCCCATCTCCTGGAGTGCTCCAATAAGTTCTCTGAAAGTTTCTGATGTTGATTGGTGTCTGCCAGCCCCACAGCCCACAAGAACAGAATCGGCATTTTCTGCAAGTTCCAGGAGCTCCCCCAGGGACCCTGGCCCTATATATTTACCCTCAAGTTTCCTGACTATTAGATCAGGTGCGATGGATTTGATGGCGCTGGCTGCGCTGCCCGGTGCTGCAACGGTTACAACGTCTGCACCTCCCCTTAGGGCTGAGATGGCTGCGAGTGCAGGGGCCCCTGAGTAGTGATGGCTTCCACCGATAACCAGAACCCTCCCGTTTTCCCCCTTATGACTCTCAGGGCTCCTTGAGGGTATCCTTAGGAGATCCCCCGGACCCACAAACACCTCGGCTGCCCTTGGTATCCCTATGTCCCTCACCACGATTTCTCCTGTGATGGCAGGATCCGCCTTTTCAAGTCCATCCTTCATCCTGTGAAAAGTCACTGTGAGATCTGCAGATACAGCAACATCATCCACGGTCCCTGTCTCTGGGCTGAGTCCACTCGGTATATCCACAGAAACCTTAAATGCGTCTGAACGGTTTATGAGTTCAATGGCTGACCTTGATGGTTCCCTCATAACCCCCCGGACACCCGTGCCAAGTACTGCATCAACAACCACATCTGCATCCACAGGGAAGAGCTCAGATGAATCACTGACTGCCCTTACACCGAGTATGCCCGGCTCCGGCTGCATGGCCATGAGAACATCCCAGTTACGCCGTGCCTCCCTGGACCCTATCCTTGAGGGGTGCGCGAGTAGGAGAACCTCAACCTCGAATCCCATGTTAAGGAGATGCCGTGCGGCAACAAACCCATCACCACCATTTCCCCCTGATCCACAAAATAATACGACCCTTCCTCCATCCGCATAATTCCCTATCTCCTCTGCAACTGCCCTTCCAGCATTCTCCATAAGGGAAAGTCTTGGAATACCAAGGTACTCCGCATTAATATCCGCTGCTCCCATGTCAATCGGCTTCATGACTGTTTCACCATCCTTATAATTTCAGGGTTAATTCCAGAGCCCCCACTCCAGATACTCTGAATTTATATTATTGACTGACAGATATTTAACATATCAAGAGGCGAGGTTTCCCATGCCACCCAAAAGGAATCTGGTGGAGAATATTCCATACGTTCCCCTATCAGTCATATACTATGCCCTCGCGGCTCTGGCGGCTCTCATAATTTATGGTATACTTGGCTCAATGTACATAATGGGTCTTGACCTCTACAATGCCATCTACTTCACGGTGATCACCATCGCCACTGTGGGTTACGGGGACATAACACCCGTCACGGTATCCCAGAAGATATTCTCTGTTACCCTTGCCCTTGGTGGTGTGGGACTCATAGCCTATGTTCTAAGCTTAACCGTTTCGGTGATCACGATGACACTGCAGGAGACCATATCAGGTGCCCGGATACGGAGGTTAATGCAGTCAATGAACAACCACTTCATTCTCTGTGGTTTTGGCCGTGTTGGATCCGCCGTTTTTAAGGAACTCCAGAAAAGGAATCAGAAGACCATAATAATTGAGAAGGACCGGGAAATAGTGGAGAAGGAACTCTGGGAGGACCCCAACGTACTTGCAATACCTGAAAGCGCCACAGATGAGGATACACTCAGGGCTGCCGGCATAAAGAGGGCCCGTGGGGTTATAATAACAACCGGGGATGATGTTGACAACCTCTTCATAACCCTCACCTGCAGGGAGCTGAATCCGGATATATGGATCGTGACAAGGTCCAGTAAGAGGGAAAACATAAAGAGGCTTTACCGTGCAGGGGCCAACCGTGTGATCTCCCCTGAGATCAGCGGGGGTGAGGACATCTACTTTGCAGCCATGGAGCCCACAATGGTGAAGATAACAGTTAAGCATGACGTTGAGGATATTGGAAGGGAGGCAGAGATAATACTCAAGTATGGCTGCACACTGGAGGATATAGAGTATCACCTCCCTGAGTTCAAGGAGCCCCTTGTCAGAAAGATCGGGGTATCCGAAAGGAAGGAACTTGAAAGGTTTTTAAATGCCCTTGAGGGGGACCCCGCCAGGAAGAGCTCCCTTACAAGGATCTATGAGTCGGTGAGCGGAATACACTCCCACTGGATATCCGGGCCAGACCTGGAAAGTATAGATAAGGTCATAAATGAACTCAGAGAGGAGGGCATCCTTCTCGGGGTTAACCTCGATGACAGTGAGATAAAGGAGGTTGCAAGGAAGCACGGGCGGCTTGTTGAGATAATAATTAAGCCTGAGATGACTATTGTTGAAAACCACGGCGTGGATGACATAAGAAGGGAAGCGGAGATCATAATAAAGAATGGCTGCACAATCGAGGACATAGAGTACTACCTTCCAGGTTTCTCAGAGCCCCTCAGAAGAAACATGGGTGTTGACTCAATGGATGATATAGACCGCTTCCTAAAAACTCTCAGAAGTGACTCCCGTAAACTGGAATCCCTTGACAGACTCTACACCCTCTCAGGTGGAGGCATACATACACACAGAATATCAGGACCGGACGCAAAGAGCCTTGATAGGGTGGAGGAGGAACTCAGAAAGGAGGGTTTCCTCATAGGGGTTAATCTGGACCTTGCTGAGATCAAATCCATAATACAGGAATCAGGAAGGGTTGTGGAGATGCTCCTCAAACATGACCTGGGTAACATGGACGACAAGGAGACAATTATAGGGAGGGGTGGCCGAATCCTTGACTCAAAGCACTACCTTCCAGGTGTGAGGCAGGTGGTCACAAGGAACCTCAACATAAGGAACATGGATGACCTCCGGAGGTGCAAGGAGGAACTTGAAAAACCAGACGCCAGGAGATCCCTGAAGGCCCTGTACAGCATATCAAGGAATATACACTCACACACCGTCGCTGCAAGTGACGTTAAGGTTATAAAGAAGATTGAGAGGGACCTTGAAAAGAGGGGTGTGCTCCTTGGTGTTAACCTCTCTGAAGATGAGATCTGGAAAATAGTTGAGAGTGAAATGATGGAGAAGTTCTGCATAGAATAAAAATGTCATTCTGAAGAGAAAAAAATAGAAATTTAGAAGAGTTCGTGGAGTTTTATCTGGTATGCTCCAAGGTTGCCACCGTAGTTCCCTGCACTTATCTTAATTATGCCTGGAACGGTACATGCAGCTTTTATACCCTCCTTCATTGCCTCCCTTACAGCTTCTTCGTTGACACCATCTATAACTATCTCATATACCCCGTTGACGTTCTCAGGTATCTCACTGCCCTCAACCTCATCCTTGAGGGTCACGCACATCTTTTCATTGGTTGAGGCG
This sequence comes from Methanothermobacter sp., assembly GCF_030055425.1. NCBI lineage: Archaea > Methanobacteriati > Methanobacteriota > Methanobacteria > Methanobacteriales > Methanobacteriaceae > Methanothermobacter > Methanothermobacter sp. Next base: position 104,224 of record NZ_JASFYE010000003.1, on the reverse strand, counting down.
TTGAGGAACTTGTACTTGTTTGATCCAACCTTTGAACCTGAAGCCACCACACCACCAGGGAATGGGGTTATGGTGCCTTCAACTGCAGCTATCGCATCCACTGCTGCCTGGGCTGCAAGGAGAGCTGATGCCTGACTGTCACCCAGAATGAAGAAGTTTCCACCTGCAACCCCGTCCTTTATTCCAAATTCACTTTCAATGAGGAAGTCCCCTGACATTATCGGGATTGAGTGGATTTTCCTTCCATCAATTTCAAGTTCCTTCTCGTAGCCATCACCGAAGAACTTGAGTTTGAATCCCACATTGAGCTTCTCGTCCTCGTCATCGAGAGCATCGAATACTGCGGTTGTTGGTGCTGTCAGTATACCCATCCCTATCCTTTCAAGTAGTTCATGGTCCAGGTTCTTCTTTGATGGGTTGCAGATCATTATTATGTATCCAGGCCTTCCATCAGGAGTCTCCTCTGGTGGGACGTAGCAGTCTATACCTGCCTCTGCAGGACACCCTATAACAGATGTGCCGTAACCTGTTGCCTCGGTTGCAGCTATTTTTGCAAGTTTTTTGGTTGCTGCGGTTACAAGGACCCTTGAAACCTTGATACCGAAGGCCTCTGCAAATGTATCCTCTATTTCAACACCATTTATCTCCATAATTATCACCTAGTTGATTTAGTGGAAGAAGTGCTAATATATTTTTCTACTTTTGTTTAAGTATTAAGGCCCGTTCCAAAACTTCTCAACACTCCATTGTCACTTTAAATGAATCTGCAAGACCTTTTACAGAATTAAGAGTACTAAAAGGGCACTCTAAATCTGCAAACCTTTTACAGAATTAAAAGTGATTTTTAGTAGGAACCTTACAAATCAGTTGAACTGATCAAAGTAATGAATTGCTGGAATCGTACTCAGGTAGGCTTAATCCAGCTGATGTGCTTCATTCACCATCAGCGGGCTTCAGTACCTTTATTCTGAAACATGTTCCAGGTGAGAGCCTGTAATCAACGTTTGCCTCTATCTGGTTCAGTAAACTCCTTACAAGCTGCAGACCCAGTGAATCTGCATTTTCAAAGTCCACATCCTCAGGGAAGCCGCAACCATTGTCCCTGACCTCAAGCATGTAGTGGTCATCCTTATTCCTGAAAACAGCCCTTATCTTTCCATCCTGTCCCTCGGGGAAGGCGTGTCTGAAGCTGTTGGATAGTAACTCTGAGAGTATCATTCCAAGGGGCACCGCCAGGTCAAGGCCCATTTCAGCATCCTCAAAGTACATCTCAAGTCTCACATTTCCTGGTTCAGGGGAGTATGTACTTAAAATACCTGAAACAATGCTCCTGGCATAGCCTGCAAAGTTTATTGACTCAAAGGAACCCTCATGGATAAACTTCTCATAAGCTTTCCTTATTGACCTTAGACGATTCTGGGTATCCCTGAGGAGTTCATAATCATCCCCGTCCTTTATATACGGGAACTGAAGATTAACTATGCTTGTAATAAGCTGAAGGTTTCTGTCTATCTGCCTGTAGAGGCCATTTATTGTCTTCTTCAGTTCAGCTATCTCTCCCCGAAGCTTGGCCACCTCATGAAGCTTTTCTGAAGCATCCCTTGCAGTTACAAGAATAAAATCCTGGCCTGAAAGTTCAAGGGGCCTGAAACTCAGTTCAAGTGGCACATCCCGACCATCCGCGTCCATGAACTCCATGATGGTGGTGCATGGGCGGGGTTCCTCAGCCAGACGGTCGAGTATTATCCTCAGCCTGGACTTCTGAATGAGGGGAATCGACCTCAATGTTGGAAGGTACCTTCCCCTAAGACTATCAGGATCGTAACCCAGCTTATCAGCGAAGGAATTGCTCAGGTCAAGTATGAAACCATTTATGTCCTGTAATATCCAGGGCTCAGAAGATTCCAGAAGGAGGTTTAGGTAATCCAGTGATGAGCGTATCTCCTCCACAAGGTTCTCATACATTTTTTCGTCATGTAACTTATCGGTTAAGAAAACCCTTTCAAGCATGATTATCCCCCTAACCTGCTACAGATGTCAATCTATAAATCTGATTATTGGCCCATAAATCTTTTTCCAGTGTTGTGCCAGATTTCACAATAATCCTGAGATTTCACAATAATCCTGAAGTTTTATTTTCATCAGTTTCCCAGATACTTACCAGAGTGGTCAAAGGAGTAGTATGCTGACCCCCTAAAGTTTCTCCATCAGTTTCTCAGATACAGACGCCCCAAAGTAGGGTATAGATGCCACACCCATAGCTGAGATCATCCAGAAGGATATGAGTCTCTCAACCACAGTTACAGCTGCGCTGACAGAGGGTGATACCCCCGTTGCCGAATAGAAGACTATCATAACCCCATCAACGGCGCCAAGACCCCCTGGAAGTAGGGGTATCATGCCAATGAGTGTTGCCAGTATGAAGACCTCTGCTATCACAATAAGTGAGACGCTTGTGCCAAATGCCTCAAATACCAGGTATACCCTTATGATCTCAAGGATCCATAGGAGGAATGAAAGTGGTATCCCATACATCAGCACTCCCCTATCAGCCAGCATTATCCTCATGGTACTCTGAAATTCCCTGAGGGCATTCATTAATCTTTTTTCAAGTTTTTCATAGTTCTTTCTGTAGAACCTCCTTACAATGCCAAGTACCCACCCAAGTATCCTCTCACCGGACTCCCTGTCAATGGATATGTAGAGGGCCAGGAGGAAGGCGGCGGTTATTATTATAACCGAAACTATAAGTGCGGCCACTATCCATGGTGACAGTTCAAAGTAGAGGACTATTGCGACTATGGTGAGTATGGCCAGGAAGATAAATGGAAATGTGTCAAGACCCCTGTCTGCTATTACAGTTGCAAAGGCAGCCTCCATTGAAGCCCTGGAGTATTTTCCAAGTATATATGCCCTTACAGGTTCTCCCCCGCCCCTTGCACTCGGGGTGAGGTTGTTTATGGCCATTCCCACAAGTAACATTGGAAAGAGGTGCCTCTTTTTTATGTTTATTGAAACAGCCCCTGTGGTAATGGCCCACCTCACGGTGAAGAGACCGAGAATTATGAATTCAAGGGCAACTGCCATGATTACATAGAGTGGGTCTGCCCTTCTTAGGGCCTCCTCAATCTCTCCAGGCCCTATGACGAATATCATAACCGCAAGGGCCAGTACCCCTATTGCAATAAGAATTGCGCCTTTGTGTTTCATTTAAACCATCGATATCCTTTTAAATCAAAGCCTTACCAGAAAACCTGTCTGTGTAATAGAGCAAATCAAAGCCTTACAAATTCACAGGAAAGCCGGTCTGTCTCAAAGAGCGCCAGCGTACTCTCCCCTGAAAGGTAACCGCAGAGTTCGCCCGGATTAACCGTTATGGTTTCTGCACTCACAAGGCTCTTTTCATGGGTGTGGCCGGTTACCACAAGGTCGTATCTACCACATCCAGCAATACAGTCAAGGATCTGCCTGTTATGGCCATGTATAACAGCTATTTTCAGGCCGTCAAATTCCAGTTCCTTGAATTCAGATAGCTCTGTGATTTCAGAGTACGCTGCACGCAGCCCATCCCTTTCACCATCATTGTTTCCAAATATGGCCTCAAATCTCATCTCAAGCCTTCCAAATTCCTGTGCAGTGAATGGAGATATTAAATCCCCTGCATGTATAACAAGGTCCACAGATTCCCTGTTGAATAAATTGACCGCCTTCCTTATTGAATCAAGGTTATCATGCGAATCAGCCACCATTCCTATCAAACAAACCACCCGCAAAAGATACAGTGATCCTACATACATTTATATACTATGATGTTTAAGTTTATGTATGGGATGCTGTGAGGTCATTGATTGTTTCTTACTGTTTCTGGTTGGAAGTAATTATATGATTTTGTGCGTCCCTACTTAAGGATGTGATGAATTGTTTGGAGATAGCTACTACAGGAAGGAAACCTACTCCACACCAGTCAATGTTGGTGAGGAGTATGAAGTTAAAATTGAAGACCTCGGCAGAGATGGCGATGGAATAGCCCGTGTTGAAGGTTTTGTTGTTTTTGTACCTGGTGCAGGTGTCGGAGACGAAGTTAAAATAAGGATAAGTGCAACCAGGCGCAAGTTTGCTTTCGCTGAAGTTGTAGAATAAACTGGATTGAATTTTATATAAACTGGAGTAGATTATATCTACCCAAAGAACTTTATTTTTTGCCTACTCCCCAATTGGAGTATTACCACTTCTTTATCTGTTATTCTAAAAATTTATATTGAAACAACCCCATTCTTTATATGGTAACATGAGATACGTTGGAAAGAGGGACCTTTTTACCGTTGGAAAGTATCTTGGCAATATAATGCAGGGGATAGGCTTCGTTGTTGCATTACCCCTAATTGTTGCATTGATCTACGGTGAAAGCGATTTTTTAAGTTTTATTGTGCCCTCAATTATCTCCCTGAGCATTGGGACTGTGCTCAAGAGATATTCCCCTGAGGAATGCGCCATACGCCTGAAACATGGTATGATGGTTGCATGTCTTGCCTGGCTCTGGGCTGGATTCATAGGTAGCCTAATAATGATGTCAGCCCTTAACATCGATTTTGCAAATGCCTTCTTTGAGAACATGTCCGCCTGGACAGGCAGTGGACTCACAGTTTTCTCCAACGTTGAAGCGCTCCCAAAATCAATTCTATTCTTAAGAAGCCTTGAACAGTGGATTGGTGGACTTGGTGTTGTTATAGTTGTTATAGGTGTCCTTATAAGGCCCGGTACGGCTGCTGCGCGTTTATACAAGTCCGAGGCAAGGGAGGAAAGGATAAAACCCAGCATAGCAAACACCGTCAGGACTATCTGGTGGATCTACCTCACCTACACGGTCCTCGGGATCGTTCTCTATGGGCTGACAGGGATGCCCCTCTTTGATGCCATCAACAACACCCTCACGAACCTCTCAACCGGGGGAATGTCCATAAAGAACCTCAACATCGGCTACTACCGTAGCGATGCCGTCTACCTTGTAACCATGTTCCTCATGATACTTGGGGGGACAAGCTTCCTTGTACACTACCAGGCAATAAAGGGTAGATTCTCAAATGTTCTGAGGGATATACAGCTGCAGGCAACATTTGCATTTATAATCCTCTTCACGGTCCTTTCGGTTTACGTTGGGGATGTGGCCCCCATTGAATCCATCTACCATGTGATATCGGCCCTCAGCTGCACCGGTTCAAGTATAAGTTCAACCAGTCAGATGGTTGCCTGGTCAGGATACTTCAAGATAGTTCTCATAATATGCATGCTCACGGGTATGGCTGCAGGTTCAACCACGGGGGCTGTGAAGATAATCCGTGTCATAACTGTGCTTAAGGGTGCCTACTGGGACATCATGAGGATACTGGCACCTGAGGGTTCGGTTATACCGAGAAAGATATCATGCAAGTCTGTGAGTGACGCTGAAATAAGGGAGGCAGGGTCATACATAAGTCTTTACTTTATCCTTCTCTTTTTCACATGGTCGGTTCTTGTAACCTATGGATATGACCCCCTCAACTCCCTCTTTGAGGCGGCCTCTGCCCAGGGGAATGTAGGGCTCAGTATGGGGATAACCAGTTTCAATCTCCCCCTGATACCGAAAATGGCCCTTATAATCAGCATGTGGCTTGGAAGACTCGAGATAATCCCTGTTCTTGTATTAATACGTGGTTTTGTGGAGGCCTTCAAGGTTAGCTGAGACCCGAGAACATGCCCATGATCTTCACTGAAAAACCTTATTAATGATGGCGTTTAACACAAGTAAACACGAGTAATGATTATCTTTATTCTGCCTGAAGTCTGAAAGGTGTGGATATGTATGTTGTTATAATGGGTGGAGGAAGAGTTGGTTTAACACTCGCAAACCTCCTTATATCAGATGGAAATGATGTAACTCTCATAGAAAATGATGAAACACTCTGTGCAAATGCTGCGGTTGAACTGGACGCCCTTGTGATCTGCGGTAACGGCACAGACATAAAAACCCTTGAGGAAGCCAACATAAACAATGCAGATGTCTTTGTTGCGGCCACAGGAAATGATGAGGCCAACCTCTTAAGCTGTATACTTGTGAGGGAGTACAACATACCCAAGATCATAGCAAGGGTCAGCAACCCGGACCACGAGGACGCCTTCAAGAAGGTGGGTATAGATCACGTTATAAGCCCTGAGAGGACCGCTGCGGGTTACCTTGAGAAGCTGATAACAAGGCCAAAGGTGGCTGATCTCATCGTCCTTGGGCATGGGGATGCCGAGATCCTTGATATGGAGATAAAGAGCAGTAAAATTGTTGGGAAAAAGGTCAAGGATGTTTCGCCAACTGAAAAGTACATCATTGTGGCCATATACAGTAACGGGGACCTCATCATACCCCAGCCAGACATGGTTCTTGAGAGGGGAGCCAAGATATCCGTACTTGTGAAGGCAGAGGCTGTGAATGAGGTTACAAAGAAATTCACAGGCTAAATACCCTCAGTCTTTTTAATTTCATTGCTTTTACTGAATAAATCCCTCAAAGATCAACCTGATCTTATAAGCTATAGCCCGAAGGAGAGTTGTGATTATACGTGGTGAACTATGGTTAAATGGTACTTCATGGCTGGCCTCATCACCGGACTGGTCACAGGTATTCTGATTGGCACCTACCTTGAGGGCTGGATTTCAGACGACACCCAGACACCCCTTGATGAAGGTGTAGATTATCCTGAGCCGTTGAATGGGACGGCCATTATATCATACAGAAACACCTGCTCTCAGCTCAACCTATCAGACGTGGAGGAGAAACCCATTCTTTCTAAAGGAGCGAAGGGTGTGGGTTGATGGAATAATATTCAGGAAATATGAATTTGAAAGTATCAACAGAACAGTAACCCTTATAGTACTCAGTGTATCCCCAGGACCCGGTTATGTGCTTGTTAAATATGGTTCAGCAAGTCCCCTGAAAAGCGGGGATCATGTGAGGGTTTACGGGGAGTATTTCTATCCTGCAGTGGATAAAATCACACCTGAACTCAGGGACAGGAAATTACCGGGTATAAAGGCCGTTTACATACAGAAGATGGAAATAACATTACCCTGAATCCCTGATCCACACCATTTTACCCGATTCCAAGGAAGGCCGCGGCCAGTTCCACATGCCTTGAACCGTTATCAACCCATGGGCCGTGGCCAGGGAACAGGTGCTCGATGTCGAGTTTCATGAGTTTTTTAATGGATTCTGCGAGTTCATTTATGTCTCCGCCAACATCAACCCGACCGAATCCCCCATCAGCAAAAACCGTGTCCCCTGAGATGAGGGATCTGCCATCATACAGACATATGCATCCGGGTGTGTGGCCGGGTGTGTGGATAACCTCAAAGTCGCCTATGAAGTCCCCATCCCCGAGTTCAACGGCCACTTCCATTGGCTCCATGGATGCCGAGAACATGTAGGCAACCGTCTTTGCATCGTCCCCATCCCTGAGTGCTTCTGCATCAAGGCTGTGAATTGCTATATCTGCATCGAAGAGCCTGTTTCCCCCGGTATGGTCAAAGTGGCAGTGGGTGTTCACTATATGTTTTATGCTGCCAGGCTCAACACCGGCCCCCCTTATCTTCCTCATGAGGTTATCAGGGTTCATTCCGGTCCCTGTATCAACCACCGTGTCTCCAAGGATGTATATGTTAGAATCAAAGAGTGTTCCTTCAATCGCTATTATATTACCGAATTTCTGTATCATGAAAGCGCCTCAGAAAAAGGGAGTGATGGGGTCACTGGGATTTGAACCCAGATCCTAGGATTTCTCTTGTCTCAGTACTCCAATCGGTCATCATACTGTAGTCAGAGCGCGCATTTTCTTCAAAGACAACTGGAGTCCCAGATGATAGCCTGGTTACACCATGACCCCATTTGATAGAAATGTTGAAGCCAAGGGTGAGATTTGAACTCACGTGTAATGGATCTGCAGTCCACCGCTTCGCCACTAAGCTACCTTGGCATAGAGTAACTAATATCCGAATTATTATTTAAAGTTTGCGGTCCCCTCATCTGAGTCGGGTCTGCCTTTCGCGGCCGGTGATCTCATGTATGTCCCTGCCCCTCTCAAGGGCAATATCAAGGTCAAGCCTGTAATTTTCCAATGGTGTCATCTCAAGGTCAGCCGGTGAAAGAAAGATCCAGTCCCGGTACCTGAATTTTACCCCTATATAGGGTTCTGCACCGAACATCTCTGAAAACTCCAGAAGCCCCTTTATCTTCCCTGAATCAATGTATATGCGCTCACCGGATGTCATCTTAACCTCGATTGCAAGGTATATCTCTCCGTTCCCTGCAATGATATCAGGGAGGGGCTTCTTTGTGGCCCCGCCAGATGCCGGTGCCCTCATGGCCGCAAAATCCTTTTCCCAGAGGAGTTTCACAAGGTCCCTCTCTCCCCGCGATCCATCCCTAACCATGAAGACACCCTAAGACCATCATTTCTTCCTTTCCACATACACTAAACAACACTCTCTATTCTCCTCGCCCCAGAAACACCAGATAACAACCTGAACATGCTAAATAACACTCTCTATTCTCCTTGCCCTGAAGGTCCCTCTTCCACTGTCACTGAGCCAGTCAATGAGCGCATCCTTTACAATGACATTCTGGTCATGGAGATGGATGTCAACTGTCAAACCGGACCTGTTGAACCTCTCATCAGAGGGCATGAAACGTATGAATGTCCCTGTAAAGTGGTACCTTGTTTTAAGGAACCACTGTGTCAGATAGATGCCCTCCATGATTCCTATCTCCCCGCCCTCATGGATCACGGTAGCCCTGAAGGAGGCGCAGGTCCTTTCAATACGTATCATATAATCAGCCGTGACGTTTTAGAATACATACCCTATCAACTAGTGATCAGCAACCGGTACTGAAAATCTTCATCATAACCTAATAAATAATTTTCCATGAATGATTAATAAACTCTGGGGATCAGCTAGTGGCTGCAGAGAGTGCCCGAATTTCCTTTTTCAATGGAATTTCAGAAGGAAGATGATTGATGAGAATGGGGCCGGGGCCGAGATTTGAACCCGAGTCGCGGGATCCACAGTCCCGAAGGATAACCACCTACCCCACCCCGGCAGTTGAATTCTATCACAGTGCGGGGGCAGGGATTCGAACCCTGGTAGGCCTACGCCAACAGGTCCTAAGCCTGTCCCCTTTGGCCAGCTCGGGCACCCCCGCAGCAATGATGCTCAATATGAAGAATAATCATAAAAGGTAAGAAATGCTCCGGCCGGGATTTGAACCCGAGTCTTCGGCTCGAAAGGCCGAAATGATTGGCCGGACTACACTACCGGAGCCTCTGATTACCGATTAAGTGGGCCCAATGGGATTCGAACCCATGGCCGCCCGGTTATGAGCCGGGCGCTCTACCTGGCTAAGCTATGGGCCCATGACGCCGCCGACAGGGCTCGAACCTGTGACCAATCGGTTAACAGCCGAACGCTCTACCTACTGAGCTACGGCGGCACCTGCCAAGTACAAGTCCTTGCTTGCAACAAACCAGTGGTTTGTGGTGCACATCCCAAGGCGTACAATTAGATTTATACCCATCATATATAAAGTTTTCGGTTTGGCAGTGGTTCTGCAGACACCCCCTGAGGATGGGGTCATATGCTGAATAATGCTGATGCCGTCGCTGCCATCACAAGAGCCACAAACACAATCATCAGTGACTGGGACTTTCTCCTGGAGGAGGAAAGCACATAGATTACAGATACCATGAGGGCTGCTATAGCACCCATGAATCCAAATATTCTGCCAAGGATCACCATGAGGATCACAAGCACCAGTGCGCCGCGCAGGGCGGTATCCCACTCAAACCCCTCCTTTCTGGCATCGCTGAACTCTTTCCTCTGAAACTCCCTTTTAAATGGGGTTTCCCTGAAATCTCCAGACATGAACCTGGATTTGAGTGGTTTTTCCTCAAGGAGGGTTCCGCAGTTCCTGCAGAACCTTGAGCCCTCCCTGTTCCTTTCACCACAGCTGGGGCAGTAAACCATATCCATCAGCCTCAATGTATCAACATCAAAGCTTATCTCAACGAAAGTTTATAAAGGTATTCTGCAGAGCAGAGAGTGTCAGATATGAATGTTATAGAATCACTGAAGGAAATGGATATACTCAAATTGATGAACAGGGCCAGTGAAATCACCCTCAAACATCATGGGGACATAATAACACTGGAAAGGGCGGTTTTTCTCTCATGGTGGTGTGAAAGGGGGGACTGTGCCTTCTGCTATATGAGCACACAGAAGCCACGTATAAGGGAACCATCAAAGGCCAGAAGAAACGTCAACGCCATACTGGCAGAGGCCGAAATATGCAGGAGACTGGGGTGGAACATAGAGTTCCTATCAGGAGGCTATGGTTCATTTTCCCCTGAGGAGATAAAGGAGATCGCAGAGAGGATAAGGGATGTAACAGGATCCCCTGTCTGGCTGAACACAGGTATAACCACCGATCTTGAAATATATGGTGATGAGGTGGAGGGTATAACCGGGGCGCTGGAGGTTGCAAACCCTGACCTTCAGAGTAAACTGTGCCCCAGCAAACCCAGGGAAGACATAGCTGAGATGCTTGAGACAGCCAGGGCCCTGGGATTCAGGAAGGGCATCACCATAATACTGGGACTCGGTGAGACACCCGATGACCTCAGATACCTCTTCGAATTTATAGGGGATCTTGAAATAGACCGTGTAACCTTCTATGCCCTCAACCCCCATGAGGGAACGGTATTTGAGAATCAACCCCAGCCCGCCACCCTCTATTATGCGGGAACAGTTGCCGCCACAAGGATAGAGTTCCCTGACCTGGAAATCATCACAGGGACCTGGATGGATAACCTGGGAAGCATAGGTCCCCTAGTCCTCAGCGGGGCCAATGGAATAACCAAATTCCCCCTCTTCAAGATGTTCGGGACCTCCTACGGAAAGCGTGTTGAGGAGGAGGTTAGGTGGGCCGGGAGGAGACTTGCGGGTACATTCACAGATGTGGAGAGACTCAGAAAGGGGAGATCCTACCCTGAAATTGACCCCTTCATAGAGAGGTATGTTAAAGGATGTCTGAAAAATCTTAAATTGCTTTAAGTTGATGATAATAATATAATCTGATATGCTTTCCATCACGTTGAACCATGTTACCATGAAAAGGAGGAATAACCATTAGGATGAAATGTGGTCTTGAAATTCATGTTCAGCTTGACACCAGATCAAAGCTATTCTGCAGATGCCCGACTGATTACCAGGACGCCCCACCAAACACAAATATATGCCCGGTGTGCCTCAACCAGCCAGGGGCAAAACCACATCCACCAAACAGGAGTGCCCTTGAGGGGGCTCTGAAAATCGCCCTCATGCTTGACTGCAGAATAAACCCTGAGATCACATACTTCATGCGTAAGCACTACAACTACCCGGACCTCCCATCAGGTTACCAGAGGACATCCATACCCGTTGGGCTCGGGGGGGAGCTCAACGGCGTCAGGATCAGGGAGGTGCACATAGAGGAGGACCCCGGTCAGTATAAACCGGACCACGGTGTGGTTGACTTCAACAGGTCAGGCATCCCCCTCATTGAAATTGTTACAGAGCCAGACATGAGGTCACCCGAGGAGGCCAGAAACTTCCTCAGGGAACTCATAAGGGTGCTGGAATACAGTGGCTGTGCCCGTGGGGAGGGCACGATGAGGGCCGACGTCAACATATCCCTCGAGGGGGGCCGCAGGGTTGAGATAAAGAACATAAACTCAATAAAGGGTGCCTACAAGGCCCTTAAGTTTGAGATGGTGAGGCAGAAGAACCTCCTCAAGAGGGGTGTTGAGGTCAAACAGGAAACACGTGCATTTCTTGAATCCCAGATGATAACCGTTTCCATGAGGCTCAAGGAGGAGGCAGAGGACTACAGATACATACCTGATCCTGACCTCCCCCCAATGCACTTTGGAAGCGAAGTGGTGGATGGCATCAGGGAAGGAATACCAGAGGCGCCCCACCTCAAGGTGAAACGATTCATGGAGGAATACGGTTTAAGGGAGGAGGATGCAAGGGTGCTGACCTCAGAACTGGAACTTGCAGATGCCTTTGAGGAGGTTGCGGCATCCATAGACCCTGAGTTCGCGGCTCTCTGGATGAGGGATGAACTCAAAAGGGTGCTCTACTACAACAAGGTGAGCTTTGCAGAAAGCGGTATAACACCCCAGAACATTTTGGAACTCCTTGAGATGATACAGAAGAAGGAGGTAACCACCAAGGCCGCCAAAAAGATCATAGAGGAGATGCCATTTAACACCAGGAGCCCCCGGGAGATAGCCGCCAAAATGGGGCTCATAGGAATCATAGATGAATTCCAGGTTATAGAGGCAGTTGAGCAGGCCATAAGGGAAAATCCCCAGGCGGTCCAGGATTACCATGATGGCAAGGAGGCTGCCATAAACTTCCTGGTTGGGCAGGTGATGAGAATCACCAGGGGAAAGGCAGAGCCTGAACGGACAGTTGAACTGATAAAGGAAAGGATCTGAGGTGCATGGCCAAGAACGTCCTGGATCTTCTTATGTGGCATCCTAAATGGGATATTAAAAGGTGCAGGATAAGTTACATCCACAGAGGGGCCCAGAGGAACCTCAAAACAGTTCAGGGGTCAGATATTGAAAGACTCGAAAGGGGCTTCCTTGTGCTGAGTAATGGTGCATCGATACCCTACCATCGTGTGGTTAAAATAGTCTGCGATAACAGTTTCATCTGGAAAAAACAGAAGAAGGGATAGGATGAGCAATAAGGCACTTGTGAAGGATTACATGACCCGGGACGTTATAACGGTCTCCTCAGACACGTCAACCGCGGAGATCATCAAACTCATGAAGGAAACAGGTCACGACGGGTTTCCTGTCAAGGACAACGGTACCGTGATCGGGATGGTGACTGCATTTGACCTCCTCATAAAACCATGGGTCAAAACAGTATCAGAGATCATGTCAAGGGATGTGGTGGTTGCAGACCAGGATATGTCCCTCAATGACGCTGCAAGGGTAATGTTCAGGATGGGGATCTCAAGACTGCCTGTCATAGATAAGGAAGGTAAACTTGTGGGTATAATAACAAACACCGACATTGTGAGATCCCATATTGAACGTTCCACCCCCATGAAGGTTAACTACTTCAAGAAGACCCTTGAACAGCTCTATGGTGTTAAACCTGAGGTTAAACGGATGAAGGTCCCCATCGAAAAGCTGCGGCCCACCCAGAGCAAGGTATACGCCGATGAACTCCAGGGAAGAACCTATGAAATTAAAAGGGGGCTTGCAGAGCCCACAATAGTTGTGAAGACAGGTGACAGGTATGTCCTGGTCGATGGTCACCACAGGACCCTGGCATCCTACAGGCTGGGCTGCAAGGAGATAGACTCATATGTCATCGATATCAAGAAGGACATGAAGCTGGGTATGGAGAAGACAGCGGACCTCAACGGCGTTTATACTCTGGACGACATTGAGGTTATAGACGACGCCCAGCACCCCCTGATTGCGATAACAACCAGCATGAGAAAGGCTATGGCAGGTAAGAAGAATGGTGGATGAGGGAATTTTAAGGGAAATCTACGCTGTACTTGAGGACCGTCGCGATAACCCGGTGGACTCCTACACCTCCAGGCTCATGACGGATGATGAGAAAAGGGCCGAGGATAAGATACTTGAAAAGATCGGTGAGGAGGCTGCGGAGGTGATAATAGCCTCAAAGAACAATGAGCGCCTTGTGGAGGAGTCTGCTGACCTGATATTCCACACACTTCTCCTTCTTGTATACAAGGGGATTCCCTTTGAGAGCCTGCTTGAGGAGTTTGCTGCAAGAAGAAAATAACTAACAATAGAGTTACCTCAGTGAAGTGGTAGTTCCATCTGGTGGAATTCTCTTTTTAAAATTTTTATCTCCTTTTTACCTGTGAATCTGAATCCAAACTTACCTTAAAGGTTCAGGGCAGGGGTGTTTGTGGGTGAGACATCCAGTGTGAGCCTATCAAGACCCCTCTCCTCTGCAATCATCTGGGCCTCCTGGAGGAGCCTGAAACCAACACCCTGCCCCCTCGCCTCAGGTGCGACAGCAAGGGATGCTATGTAGAGGTCCCCATCCTCAACCTTCCGGGTGCTCAGGGAGTCAATGAGGTCCATCATCATGACCCTCAGGGCATCTATGGGTCCCAGCTTTCTGAATAAATCAATAACTCCAGATTCACTGCCTTCAAGGTCATAGGCCAGAACACCGAGAACCTCTCCTTCACTGGCTGCCATGATTATTCTCTCAGGGTGCCAGCAGACACCATTCCTTAGAAGTTTTTCCAGAGCCCCCTCGGGATTTTTGAAAAAGAGTTCAAAGAGTTGCCGGTCAGTCTCATAGATGAGCCTTCCTACAGTGCCCGAGAATCGGGGTTCGAACTGAACAATATCCATAGTACCATCTTCATTGAATAGTTATTGATTTCCTGGACATGAGTACTTTATAATTAGAAATAATAAAAAGATGGGGGCGCTGTGAAAAAATGGGGGTAGTTAAAAAAATAATTACTGCTCTGCGTCGAGCATTTCGCCGTATTCAATCTCTATCTGGCAGCCCTTGGGGCCACAGCAGAAGTGCTGCAGATCAAAGTTCACAAGCATGATTTCACCTCTCAACCTTCTTTACTATAATAAAGTAACTTAAAGTATTTAAATGATGTACTTACATAAACTGTATATACACACATAAAGTATACTGGATTACATGGATGATACCATGGATGATGACGACTACATATGCTCTGTTGAGGCAGCCATTAATGAAATAGGGGGTAAATGGAAGTCCCTTGTCCTCTGCGCCCTCAAGGATGGTAAGCTCCGCTTCAGTGAGATAAACCGGAAGATACCCCGGATAACACAGAGGATGCTCACCAAGACCCTCCGTGAACTTGAGGCAAACGGCCTCATAAACCGCATTGTATACCCTGAGGTGCCCCCCAGGGTTGAGTACTCCCTCACTGAAAAGGGAAAGTCAGTCATACCCATCCTCGACGAGCTCTGTGAATGGGGCAAGAGGTATGGTACACACGAAAAATGATCAATCACCTGCAAAGGCCCTCAGTATTTTGACCGCAAGTACAGCGGCCCCGAAACCGTTATCTATATTGACAACCCCTATCCCCGGGGAGCAAGACTGTAGCATGGAGTTGAGTGCCGTAAAACCGCCCTCACCGACCCCGTAACCAACTGATGCTGGAACACCTATAACCGGCACATCAACAAGGCCCGCGACCACAGAGGGAAGCGCCCCCTCCATGCCAGCCACAACAATCAGCACCTTAACATCTGATTCAAGCATGTCCTGCAGTGGTTCAAGGAGCCGGTGGATGCCGGCAACCCCAACATCATATGCAGTGAGAACCTCACAGCCAGACTCCTCTGCAACCACCCTTGCCTCCTCTGCAACGGGTATATCTGATGTTCCCGCAGAAAGTATGCCTATCCTCCCCAGCCTTTCAGGTTCCCCTGACCTCACAGCAAGCACCCTGGCCGTTTCATGGTAATCGGCGGTGTAATCATCTCCAGGATCCAGCCCATCCATGATCCTCTCAGCCCTTTCAGGGGGGAGCCTTGTTACAATAACATCCCCAACAGTTTTTATAATGTTAATTATATCCTCATCACTTTTTCCAGGTGCAAATACCGCCTCAGGAAAACCTGTTCTTTTCTCACGCAGTATATCAAACCTGACCCTATCCAGTTTAAGCTGGGCCGATTCAATCGCCCTTTCTGCCTCCTCAACCGAGATTTCGCCCTTTAGGAGTTTCCTTAAAATCGATCTCACTGACATCACTACCTAATTATTATAAGTTCATGAATATAATCTTAGCATGATGCACTGAACTGTCATCTGTATAAATTCATGAATAATCCCAGAATTATACACTGAACTGTCGTCTGTGAAAATCCTTAAAGGAGATAGAATGTACCGTGCCCAGCTCACTGTTGAGGGAATAGTGCAGGGGGTTGGCTTCAGGCCAGCCGTCTACAGGCTTGCACACGAACTCGGACTTAAAGGATACGTCAGGAACATGGGAAACCTCGTTGAAATTGTCCTTGAAGGAGATGAAGATAGAATAAAAGGATTTATACAGCGTCTTAAGGCAGAAAAACCCCCCATTTCAAGGATAACCAGGATAAACAATGAGATGACCGCCATCGACAGTCCATCCTTCACCGATTTCAGTATAAAGGAGAGCTCATCAGAGTCATCAGGGACATCTGTGATACCTGCAGACGTTGCAACCTGCAGCAGGTGCCTTGAGGAGATGATGGATAAGGATAACAGACGTTACCTCTACCCCTTCACCGCATGTACAGACTGCGGGCCCCGGTTCACCGTGATTGAATCCATTCCCTATGACCGTGAGAGGACCAGTATGCGTGAATTCCCCCTCTGCAGCTCTTGCATGGAGGAGTACCTCAACCCCCTCGACAGGAGGTACCATGCAGAGGCAACATGCTGCCCGGTATGCGGTCCCCGGCCATTCCTGTGGCGTGAAGATGTTATTGAAACAGATAACCCCCTGAAAATGGCTGCAGAACTTCTTGATGAGGGTGAAATACTCGCGGTTAAGGGTATAGGGGGCACTCACCTGGTTTGCCGGGCAGACGATGAGGATGCCGTGATGAAACTTCGCTCAAGGCTTGGAAGGCCCAGCCAGCCATTCGCCTGCATGTCCCCTGATGTTCCCTCAGTGAAGGTCTATGCATGCATATCTGAAGCAGAGGAGAAGGCCCTAACCTCCAGGCGAAGGCCCATAGTTGTCCTGAATAAAAACAGTGACTACCCCCTGGCATCCTCAGTTGCGCCGGGCCTCCACAACATAGGGGTTATGTTACCCTACTCTGGTATGCACCATGTACTCTTCAGGTACACCGCGGCCCCGGCCTATGTCATGACCTCAGCCAATAAACCAGGGGACCCCATGTTCATCAGGAACAGTGAGATACTCAGGGGCCTTGAGGGTATAGCCGATTACTTCCTTCTCCATGACCGTAAAATCATAAACCGCTGCGATGACTCTGTTGTCCGCTTCAGGGGTGGGGAGATGGCCTTCATAAGGCGGTCCAGGGGTTACGCACCTGAACCCTATGACCTCACGCATCTATCAGAGAATCTATCGGCCCTCTGCCTTGGACCTGAACTTGATGTAACCTTCTCTGTCCTTAAGGGGGGCCAGTGCTATGTATCACAGCACATAGGCAACACATCAAGGTATGACACCCTCCTATTCCTCAAGGACGCGGTGAATTACCTCATGGGTATAACCGGCGCAGAATCCGTGGATGTAATAGCCTGTGACCTCCACCCCCAGTTCCTGACAACGTCCTATGCAGAGGAACTCTCTGAAAGGTTCTCTGCAGACATCCTGAGGGTCCAGCACCACCATGCCCACGCCCTGGCACTCATGCTCGATAATGGTGTTGGTGAATGTGTGTGTATAGCCGCAGACGGTGTTGGCTACGGTGCAGATGGCACTTCATGGGGTGGTGAGATCCTCCACTGCCACGGCCCCGAATATTCAAGGGTTGGGAGCCTCATGCCCCAGAAGATGCCTGGAGGTGACCTTGCAACAAGGTACCCTGTAAGGATGCTGCTCTCAATGCTCCTGGACCTCTATGATGGGGACATCCGTGAACTTTTCATTGAAAGGTACCTGGATTACTTCCCCCACGGTGAAAGGGAGATTGATGTTGTATTAAAACAGATGGAAGCTGGGCTCAACACAGGCATAAGCAGCAGCACCGGCAGAGTCCTTGACGCAATTTCAGCAGCCCTCAGAGTATGCGGAATGCGAACTTACGAGGGTGAATGTGCCATGAAACTTGAATCAGCTGCCTTCAGGGCTAAAGGAAAACTCAGAATACCCTTCAGAATCCTTAGGAGGGATAAGAGGTACCTCCTTGATACATCAGGCCTACTCATGGATGTCATGGATCTTCTGGAATCCGGTGAGAAGAGGGCGGAGATAGCCCATGCAGCCCAGCGAGCCGTTGCAGAGGGACTTGCAGAGATGGCTGTGCTTGCAGCTGAGGATCTCGGAGTTGGGGTTATAGGGGGAACGGGTGGTGTTTTCTACAATGAGGCCATAAGCCTTGCGGTGAGGGATTACGTTAAAGAGAGGGGTTACAGTTTCATTCAGCACAGAAATTCATGTGCAGGTGATGGTTCAGTGTCCCTTGGGCAGGCGGTTGCAGCTGCACTCGAATACAGGAAATAGCTACAGGTCCTCTGGTGCCCTCCATGAAATGGAATCTGGTGTCTCAGGAACTGCCCCTACGGACCTCAAATAAATGCAAAAAAGCCGACCTGGAACTAATCCATCTTCCTTCTCATCTCTGCCTCGCGAAGGAGGTCCTCGGCCCGTTTCTTGAGGTGGTCGTAAAGCCTTATGAGGTTCTTCAACTCCTCAATGGCCTCCCACTGACCGTTCATTATCTTATTTTCGATGTTAAGCAGTCTGGACCATTCGTCACCTGGGGGGAGCTGTTTTCTCCGGAGGAGGTCATCCACCACATCCACCCTGAAGTTGTTCCTGTTTATGGTTATGCTGATGTGGATGTCCCTTGATATATCATAATATTTGCGGGGCCTTCCCCTCTCTATCTTTTTGAAGAAGGAGCTTAAAATCCCTGCCTCCTCCATCGCCCTGAGGTGCTCTATTATGGCCTTCTGGCCAATATCCAGTTCCTTTGATATTTCACTGACAAATCTGGGCTCCTCACGGAGGAGGTTTATGATCTCCCTCCGGGTCTTGCAGCCCATAACATCAAGTATAACTTCCATGTTCCGTTCTTCGGTGGATTTTTCTCTCATCATGGTATGGTATGTCGAAAGGTTTATATAACCTTTTGTAAGTATAATAGCTATAAGGTTATAGGTAACCTCTGGTAACTTTAATTTCTGTAAAAAAATGAAAGGTGAAGCAATGTGCGAAGAGAAAAAAACTGATTCTAAACCATCCAATAACTGTGAGGATGAACTGAAGAAACTTAAAAAACGACTGGAAGAACTTGAAAGTGAACTCGCGGTTAAGGAAGATGAACTCAACGAATACGTCTCACACCTCCAGAGACTCCAGGCAGACTTTGAAAACTACAAGAAACAGAAGGAAAAACAGGAGCTGGAACTCATAAAAAATGCAAATGAGAAGCTCATACTGAACCTCCTGGACGTATACGAGGACCTCGAAAGGGCCCTTGAAAACCGGGAGAATGATGGTGACGGCCTGGAGGTCATTTACAGGAAATTCAGGGACACACTCAGGAAGGAGGGTCTGAGTGAGATACCCGCCGAGGGGGAGAAATTCGATCCATTCCTCCACGAGGCAGTTATGGTTGAGAACCATGACGAATACGATGATGGAATCATAATAGAGGAGTTATCAAGGGGTTACAGACTCAACGACAGGATAATAAAACATTCAATCGTCAAGGTATGTAAGAAAAGCTGATTTGAGGTGATCATGTGGCAAAAAAAGAAAAAATTCTAGGTATTGACCTTGGAACAAGTAACTCTGCAGCAGCAGTACTTATAGGTGGAAAACCAACCATCATACCCAGCGCAGAGGGGGCTTCACAGTACGGTAAATCCTTCCCAAGCTGCGTTGCATTCACAGAGGACGGCCAGATGCTTGTGGGTGAACCTGCAAGGCGTCAGGCAGTCACAAACCCTGAAAACACCATAACAGCCATAAAAAGGAGTATGGGTACAGACAGAAAGGTGAAGGTCCAGGGTAAGGAGTACACACCACAGGAGATATCAGCATTCATCCTCCAGAAGATCAAGAAGGACGCAGAGGCCTTCCTGGGTGAGGAGATAAAGAAGGCCGTCATCACAGTACCCGCCTACTTCGACGACAACCAGAGGACTGCCACCAAGGATGCAGGTACCATAGCAGGGCTCGACGTTGTAAGACTCGTCAACGAGCCAACAGCAGCAAGCCTCGCCTACGGCCTTGACAAGGAAGACGAGGACATGGTCATCATGGTCTTCGACCTGGGTGGAGGTACACTGGACGTTACAATCATGGAATTCGGTGGGGGCGTATTCGAGGTTAGATCAACCAGCGGTGACACCCAGCTTGGTGGAACCGACATGGACAACGCGATAATGAACTACCTCGCCGATGAATTCAAGAAGGAGACCGGCATAGACCTCATGGAGGACGACCAGGCAGTTCAGAGGCTTAGGGAGGCTGCTGAGAAGGCCAAGATAGAACTTTCAACAACCCTCACAACCGAGGTGAACCTCCCCTACATCACCGTGGCCCAGGACGGCCCCAAACACCTCATAAAGACCATCACAAGGGCAAAACTGGAGGAACTGGTTGATCCTATCGTTCAGAGATGTGCAGGGCCAATGGAACAGGCACTGAAGGACGCCAAGATGACCAGGGAGGATGTGGATAAAATAATACTGGTCGGTGGACCCACAAGGATGCCCATAGTCCAGAAATTCGTTGAGGACTTCATAGGAAAACCCGTGGAGAGGGGAATAGACCCCATGGAGTGTGTTGCCATGGGTGCAGCCATACAGGGCGGTGTCCTTGCAGGGGAGATAAAGGACCTTGTACTGCTTGACGTGACACCACTGTCCCTGGGTATAGAAACCCTCGGAGGGGTCTTCACCAAGCTCATAGAGAGGAACACCACCATACCCACAAAGAAGAGCCAGATATTCTCAACAGCGGCAGACAACCAGACCTCCGTGGACATACACGTCCTGCAGGGTGAGAGGCCCATGGCCGCAGACAACACAAGCCTTGGAAGGTTCCAGCTGGTGGGAATACCCCCAGCGCCACGTGGAGTGCCCCAGATAGAGGTGACCTTCGATATAGACGCAAACGGTATACTGAACGTATCAGCAAAGGACCTTGGAACAGGTAAGGAACAGGCCATAACAATAACAGCACCCAACAAACTCTCAGAGGAGGAGATAAAACAGAAGATAGAGGAGGCCAAAAAACACGCCGAGGAGGACAGGAGAAAACAGGAGGAAATCGAGATAAGGAACAACGCCGATTCAATGATCTACACCGCCGAGAAGACCCTCGAGGAACTTGGAGATAAGGTGCCATCAGATAAGAAGGAAGAGGTTGAAAAACAGGTCAGTGAACTAAGGGAACTCATAGCAGGTGACGATGTCCAGGCCATCAAATCAAAGACCGAGGAACTCACAAAGACGGTACAGGAAATCGGGGCGGTTATATACCAGCAGGCTGCCCAGCAGCAGGCAGAGAACACAGCATCACAGGGTGAAAACCAGGGCGACGACACCATAGATGCTGACTTCGAGGTCAAGAACTGAGGCCTCCCCCACCCTTTTTATTCTCTTATGTGCAACTATTTTTAGCTGATCACTTCCAGATTCTATACCAGGTGAAAATCGATGGCTAAGCGTGACTACTATGAGGTTCTCGGTGTGGATAGGGGTGCCGATAAGAAGGAGATAAAGAAGGCCTACCGGAGGCTTGCAAGGAAGTACCACCCCGACGTCAGCGACGACCCTGATGCTGCCGAAAAGTTCAAGGAGATAAGTGAGGCCTACGCGGTCCTCTCTGATGATGAGAAGAGGAGAAGGTACGACCAGTTCGGCCATGCAGGTATGGAGGGCTTCAGTCAGGAGGATATATTCAACAACATAAACTTTGAGGACATATTCAGCGGCCTGGGATTTGATATAGGGAACATCTTCGACATGTTCGGTTTCGGTGGGGGAAGGAGACATGGCCCCCAGAGAGGTGCTGACCTCACCTACACCCTTGAGATAAGTCTTGAGGATGCCTACAGTGGCCTTGAAACAGATATAAGGGTCCCACACACAAAGAAGTGTCCGGTGTGTCATGGGAGCAGGGCCGAGCCAGGTACCGGTACAAGGACCTGCTCCACCTGTGGGGGTAGCGGGCAGGTGCGGCAGGTGCGTAACACCCTCCTCGGGCAGATGATGAACATAACGACATGCCCTGACTGTCAGGGGGAGGGAACCATTGTTGAAAAGCCCTGCAGCAACTGTAACGGTAAGGGAGTTGTCAGAAAAACCAGCACAATCCACGTGAAGGTTCCCCCAGGCGTTGAGACAGGATCCAGACTCAGGATCCCCGGTGAGGGGGAGATGGGTCTTCGTGGTGGGGAACCAGGGGACCTCTACGTGGTTATCAAGGTCAAACCCCACAGTATCTTCAGGAGGGAGGGGGCAAACCTCTACACAGAGAAGCCGATAAGTTTCGTACAGGCCGCCCTGGGTGACACCGTGGAGGTTCCAACCCTCGACAGGCCAGTGCAATTGAAGATACCCGCAGGAACCCAGAGTGGGACAACCTTCCGCGTCAAGGGGCACGGGATGCCCCACCTGAAGTGGAATGGGTACGGAAACCTCTACGTGAAGGTCAAGGTTGTAACACCAAGAAAGCTGAGCCCAAGGCAGAAGGAACTCCTCAGGGAATTTGCAAGTATCAGTGGGGATGAGATCCACGAGGATAAGGGATTCTTTGATAAGGTCAAGGATGCCATAATCCACTAACTACCATCCCCCACCTCATCTAAGTTTAAGGATACAATAATCCACTAAACCCTGTTTTACAATATTTTTAGCTTTTACTGATCCGGTGAACCTCAGACAATGGACCACTTTAAGAACTACCGTAATATTTATATTATCTTTTTCCTTAAAGTTACTATAAACTTTGAGGTGAAGAATGGAAAATCCTGCAATTATTCTAATTTTAAGGAAAATAGCAGCAGATTTCAGGGAATGATCAAATGAAAAAGAGTTATTTTCTGATTCTCGGCATTCTTGCTGGTTTCGTTGTAGTTACTGTGTGAGTGAGCTCCTTACAGAGGGTGTCCCCCTTCCATCCGGTGGGGATGATCTTCCTCAACCCCTAACCGGCGCTGAAGCCGCTAGATATAAGGAGGAGTGCAGTTTACTTGACCTTTCCACTTCAGGGGAGGATCCATATGCCCTCAATGGTCAGAGGGTCTGGGTTGAGGGAACGGTGTATAAAAAGAGTGAGTCATATGGTGTCAGGCCGCAGGAAACCTTCATTGCCCTCAAGATCAACACCACGCCAGAGTACATACTCCTAAGCTACGCCGGAACAACCCCAATAAAAACTGGAGACCGAATAAGGGTCTACGGCGAATACTTCTACCCTGCAGAGGACACAACCACACCTGAACTCAAAAATAAAGAACTTCCCATGATAAAGGTCGTCTACATTGAGAAAATAAGAGTTAAAGGTCCCTAAAAGATGTGAAACTCACCGAACTTCTGCGCACAGTAGTTTCAGTAAATTCAACAGGTAACGCACTTGTAAGATATAATGCCAGGCTGAATATTGATAAAGGGCATGCCGGGAGTAACCCACCTTCTGTTTCGGCAGCATTCATCTCGGCGGACTACCTCTGCCTCCTACAGTAATCACAGGCAGTATTTGTCCTTGCATCCCGCGGAATGGCCGTTTCACCGGTCCTCCTGGTGTCAGTCTGCTCCTTTAAGGGTGAAGCTTCATTATCATCCACCAGAAGACGTGTCGTTTCTGCTCCAGGGTCCAGCCTCTCAGCTGATGCCTCACGGCACCGCGGTTCTGTATGATGGGTGGAGTTTCCTCAGCCCAAAAATGGACCGTCAGCTGCCCTCCGGCTTGCCCGATAGATGAACATGAGAATAAAAACTGATAGCGGGGCCTAGATTTGAACTAGGGATCTCGGGGTTATGAGCCCCGCGGGATCACCAGACTACCCCACCCCGCTAAACATTAGATTTGTTATTTTAATATATAAAGGTTGTGGTGACGTCTGGTTTTACTCCATCAAACTTTAAAATAATAATAGCTTTGAGGTTTTCTATTCTTCCTCCTTCTCCTCAAGCTTCCTGAGTCTCCTGTCAAGGGACTCAAGCTTCTTGTTGGTGTAGCCCCTGTACTCGTTGAAGCGGTGCTCCAGTTCATCTATGTTCCTTGATACCAGTTCAAGCCTCTTCTCAAGGTCAGATATATCATCCTTGGTGGCCAGTGCCCAGTCCTCTATGAGTTCATCGCTCTTCTCATTAAGGAATGCGTCTATCTTGTTTGAGATGACATCCGTGCTTATGGGAACCTCCCTTACCTTGCCCATTATCCTGTCACTGACATCTGAAACCTTCTCTCCAACACCTGCCATGTAACCTTCCCTCCCTTCACCTGGTTTTTCAAAGGCACCGTAAACTCTCGTTACCGGTGCCATGTTCCCTGATTCCATCAGGTAGTAGTATATCAGGACAATTATGGCCCCTGCAAGTATCAGGATTGCAAGAAGCTCCACCGGTCCCACATTAAAACCTCCAGATCATTTTTTAAGTTTTGCATTGAGTTCTGCTTCCTTCTTCTCAATATCCCTCAGCATCCTCTCCAGTTTCCTGAACTCTGTTCTTGCCTCAAGGAGTGCAAGCCTCTCACTTATCTCACTCTGAAGATAACCCACCTCATGCATTATCTCAGATGTGTTCTTCCTTATGGCAGCCAGTTTCTCCTGCTTGTCCTTGGGGAGAGGTATGGTTGTCTCCATCAGGCGCTTTGCCTGCAGGTCGTTCTCAACAAGGGATATCTTTTTAAGTTCGATCTGCTTTTCAAGAAGCTGGATGTCGTTCTGGGATTCCCTAACCCTCCTCCACTGTATAGCCACAATGATAACTGTCACAAAAGCCAGGATGGATATTATAAGCCACAGGATGTTCTGAGGTATTGTTGCGGTGCTCGCCATATAGCTCCCCCTTGAAGTATTATCTGCTGGAAATAATATATAACTCCTTATTTAAATAAGTATCAGAACTCAGTTAAGTGGTAACGATGATCGAATCATACTTGAAGGCAGGTAAAATTGTATCAGAGGTTCGAAAAGAAGCTTCAGATATCATAAGGGATGGTTTGCCAGTAATAGAACTCGTGAATTACGTTGAGGATGGTATCAGAAGCAGGGGTGGTGAACCGGCGTTCCCCTGCAATGTATCCATCAATGAGGTCACCGCACACTACACCTCCCCTCCAGGTGATGAAAGCATAATATCAGAAGGTGACCTTGTTAAGCTTGACCTCGGGGCCCATGTGGATGGGTTCATAGCCGACACAGCCATCACAGTCCCTGTGGGTGATGTGGGTGATACTTGCTACAGAATGATGGATGCTGCAAGGGAGGCCCTTGAGAATGCCATCTCCACCATAAGGGCTGGTGTTGAGGTTGGTGAGATTGGTCGTGTTATCCAGGAGACGATAGAGTCCCATGGTATGAAGCCAGTGTCAAACCTTACAGGTCACAGCATGGACAGGTGGATACTCCACTCAGGGCTTTCAATACCCAACATAAGGGAAAACAATCCCCATGAACTCGAGGAGGGGGATGTGCTTGCAATTGAGCCCTTCGCAACCGATGGTGTGGGGATTGTTACAGACATGCCCCAGACCCACATATTCAGGTTCCTCCGTGAAAGACCCCTTCGACTTGTCCATGCAAGGAGGGTCCTCAGTAAGATCCGGGAGGAGTACCATTCCCTTCCATTTGCAGAGAGATGGCTTGAGGAGTACTTTGAAGCAAAAAGGCTCAGCGCCTCCATGAGGCTCCTGATACAGTCAAGGGCCATCTACCCCTACCATGTGCTCCGGGAGAAGAGCGGTGCCACCGTGGCACAGTGGGAGCATACGGTCATCGTTGAGGGTGATGGGTGCACCGTGATAACAGAATAGAAATAATAAATAGGTTGATGGGATTAGAATGGTGTTGGTAATCCCATCTCCTTCCTTGCGGCGATGTTCTTCTCTGCTTTTTCCTTTTTCTGTGCAGAAAGTTTTTCAAGCAGCCCCAGGCCAGGTTTAACTTCCTCTATTGGTTTTGTCTCAAATAGGCCTGCTTCAACTGCCTGCCTGAATATTGAGTCCCCTGCGTCTGTCCTGGTTATGACGGTTGACCATCCATCAGGTGACCCCACTGAACCGGTTGAGACGTCTGCAAGTTCAGCCACGTAGTCCTTACAGATCTTGCATCCTGCCTGCTCGTATCCATGGGTCTCCTTGAGTGGGAGGGTGAGGACATCATCCTGGGTGTATACCCAGAACTTCCCTTTACCTATATCCATCTTCTCAACGAGTTCCATGCTTACTCCGAGTTTCTCGCAGATGAAGGTCTGGAGTGATGTGTACGGGAAGTTTTCCATGCAGTATATACCTACCAGCAGCTTTATCTTATCTGCAAGGAACCTGACACCAAATGGGTAGGTCTGCATTTTCCTTATACCCATTGTCTGGCAGGGTATGGCAACTGTACCGAGTTTCTCTATACCGTACTGTCTGACAGCCTTCTTGAGCATCATCACGTTGGGTGAGAATGTGTACTTGGTACCGGCTGCTGCCTTGAGTTCATCTGAGCTCATGGCAACCATTGGCTGTGGTTTCCAGAACTCCTCACCGGGACCTGCAACAACTGCACCCTCAATGATACCCTCATCAAGGGCGTAAGCTAGAAGACCTGTGACTATTCCCCCGTCCTGGGCTAGTTTCTGAATCTCCCTGTCAGTTGATCTGGCGGAAACAATTTCCTTGTAAGTACCTAAAACCATTTTTCCAGCCTCCTATAGCCCTAACTCCTTTTTGATCTGTTCTTCTGGCCACCAGCTTCTTGGGCACTGCACGTAGCAGATTCCACATTTCACGCAGCGGTCACTGTTCAGTTCCGGCCTTCCATTGGTCATATCAAGGGCCCTTGTCTGGCAGGCCATTGCACATGTTCCGCATCCAATGCAGAGACCCTGGTTCACGACCTTTGTCTGAAGGTCGCATCCGCATGCTTCGGTGTAACCTGCAAGGTCCAGCATTGGCTGCAGGTAATCCATATCATTGTTGAGAAGTGCAACAACGGTCTTTGCTATTATTTCAGGTGATGGTGGGCATCCTGGCAGTGCAAGGTCCACATCTATGAGGTCGGCTATCGGTACAAAGGACTCGTGTGATGGCTGTGCCTGCTGGCCACCCCTTGAGTACCTTGTGAAGCAGCCTGTTGCTGCGCATGAACCGAATGCACAGACCAGTTTAGCCTTCTCCCTGAGTTCTTTGAGTTCGTGCAGGCTGTGTTCGTCCTGCAGACAGACGGAACCCTCCACAAGGGCCAGGTCCATCTCTGGCATCTCCCAGAGATCCACCAGGGTCTGTCCATATACTATGTCCACCATATTGGTGAGCAGTTCTGCGAGAATGTCGTAATTTTCAGTTAACGACATGGCGTCTCCGGTACATCCACTCAGGTGAATGTAACCTATTCTTGGTTTTGCATTTTCTTCAGCCACTTTTTCAACCTCCTCTTTTGAAGCTCCAACAGGTTCCGATTTTTCCTTTTCGGGTTCTTCCCTCTTAGCTTCAGCCTCCAATCCTAAAAATCTTTTGATTCGGGCGATTAAACTCATTTAGAAACCCCAATCTCCTCTAAGATCATCTGAATGGCCCTGGGAATAGCCTTCTTTACCGGGGGTGTGAGGCCCATTTCCACATTGGGAGCTGATATCTCCTCGGGTTTACACCCAATTACCACAACGTCAATTTTTTCACTGAGTTCATGGAGGGGCTGGCTCACTGGCCATGTGTGCATATTCTCATAGGATCCCTTTGGAATCTCAGTTACCTCGAATTTTCTGAGGGTTCCGGGTTCTGCATTGAATTCAACAACGTCCACAACTATCATCTTCTTCCACTGTTCATGTGGGAGTGAGAAGACAAAGTGTGGACCGCCAGTTCCAGCGTCTATGAACATTACATTTTCTGGTTTTTCCTTATCCCTGAAGTATTCTTCAAGGGCCTTGATAACCTCTGGGCCGAATCCATCGTCCTTGAAAAGGATGTTTCCACAGCCCACCACTAGAATCTCAGCGTCGTATGGCATGTTATTCCCTAGATTCTGACCATTTCGTTTTTAATCACTGATTTGTCCTCATCATCAACAACCATCACGTGTGTTGCGCATGAGAGACATGGGTCGTATGCACGTATAACATGTGGTCCGTATTCATGGTGGAATCCTTCGGTTGCGGGACCCATTGTTGGGATGTTCCAGGTTGTTGGGACAAGTGCGCTGTAGAACTGGATCTTGCCATTCTCAACCTTGGCCATGTGCACGTCAAGTCCCCTTGGACCCTCTATTGCACCTATACCCAGTTTACCTGTACCTCTCTCATCGAAGTCTGCCCTTACAGGTGCTGATGTGTCGAGTTCATCCAGTATTTCTATTGCCCTTGAGAGTGCGGTTTTCATCTCAAGTGCCCTTGCAACGTGCTGTGCCACAACACCTCTTTCCTTGAAGCCCTGGAATTCAACCATCCTTGCCCTTGGGCCGACCTCCACGTTTCTTCCATCGTAGAGTGGTATTGTTGAGCAGGCCCTCTTGGCTATTTCAGGGTCATCGTACCAGCTTTCTGGCATTACCTCGGTGAACCTGTCAAGGTCGAATTTTGTCCTGTCACCGTATAGCTGGTGGCTTGCGAGTGTGGGCTGGTTGTGGACACCAAGACCTTCTGGAAGGCCCTTGTCCTCGATGAGGCCAATCATGAGTTCAACGTGTTCATCAACCTTTGGTTTGAGCTGTTTGAGCCTTGCGTATAGCCTTTTTCTTGCAAGTTCTGTTATGTTGTCGGCCATTCCACCTATCCTCACATCTGATGGGTGGATACCCTCACCTGCAACCATGTCAACTACGTACTGTGCGTTTTTCCTTATCTCGGAGACTGAGTTTATGGCATCGGCCATCAGGTTTTCAGGCACGAAGTCGGGTGCTATGAGGAAGTGGTGGATTGCATGGCTGTTTACGTGGTGTGCGGCCAGTGTCAGTTCCCTGAGGAGTTTTCCTGCCTTTGGAACCTCAATGTCAAGGGAGTCGTCTATTGCCTCAACGGAAGCCAGTGTGTGAGGTATGGGACACACTCCGCATATCCTCTGGACAATGACTGGAGCTGTTTCAGGTGCTTTACCTGTCACTATTTTCTCAAGGCCCCTGACAGGAGTAATACTGAAGTATCGCCCCTTTGTCACGATTCCTTCATCATCGACTTCCATGACAAGTTCTGCATGTCCTTCTTGTCGTGATGTCGGCGATATAACAATCCTTTCGCTCAAATGTATCACCTCTTGTTTTTAAAGTTCAAAAAACCTTCAATATTATAACTATTTTTAAATGTTATAAGTTTTTCAATTATAAAAAAAGTGAAAACTATTTATATTATGTTGTAAGTGAATTATTATTAGTAGAAAATCTACTTTATAATATTAATTTTTCATTCAGTAATACTGAATATTTATTTATATATGTACCCACATAGTCCATATGTGCTGTCAAACACGCGAGAAGGTGAGTTGATGATAAACTCAAAGATCCTAGCATCAGTGGCAATAGTCCTGATAATTGGAGCTGTTGCAGCAGGTTATCAGGTGAGTCAGAATTCCGAAACACTGTGGAAGTTCACCAACCCCCAGGGCGGTCAGAGCCAGGGGCCACAGCAGGGTGAGTCAAGCGTCCACAGTGAATCCCCCTCAACCACATCATCTCAGGGTGGCAGTGGTTCAGGTTCAGGTGGGGCTTCAGATATGAATGTGAAGATCTCATCTTCAGAGGCCAAGAGCATCGCGCAGAAGTACATAAAACAGGAGGGTGCCACTGCAGGGACCCCAAGGCTTGTCACGTTAAACGGTAAAAGGGTTTACATTGTGCCCGTAGAGATTAACGGCCAGGCCGTTGGGGAGATCTACATTGACCCCATCACA
This sequence comes from Methanothermobacter sp., assembly GCF_030055425.1. Lineage (NCBI taxonomy): Archaea > Methanobacteriati > Methanobacteriota > Methanobacteria > Methanobacteriales > Methanobacteriaceae > Methanothermobacter > Methanothermobacter sp. The sequence goes on along the minus strand of NZ_JASFYE010000003.1, from coordinate 74,361 downwards.
GGCGAAAACCTTGGAGGGGCTGGTGGTGCGCCATGATGATAAAAACAGAAACCGAATGCTGTACAATTTATGCGGAGGATGTTGAGGATGCCGTTGTCCTTGAGGGCTCCCCTGGTGTGGGATTAATAGGTAACATCCTGGGATGGTTACTTGTTGAGGACCTCAAAATGAAGGAGATAGGGTACATTGACTCCAAGTACTTCCCTCCACTTGCGGTTCTCTACAAGGGGGTCGCAATACACCCCTTCAGGATATATGAGGGGGATGGGATAGTGCTCTTCCTATCGGATTTCATCCTTCCGCCTGCAGTGGTCTATGACATGACAAACGCAATTGTGGACTGGATGACCCGCAACAACAGCAGGGAACTCATAACCTTCAACAGCATGGTTGTCCGTGAAAAGTCACAGCCGGTTGCAGGTGCAGGTAACAGTCAGGAGGTCATCCAGAGACTCGCAGATCTCGGAATACCCATAGTCCCCTTCGGTAACCTCAACGGTATTTCAGGGACACTGCTTACAAGGTGCGCTGTTAAGGATATACCTGCCTCATGCCTCTTTGCAGAGATACTCAACCCCTACCCCGATCCCAGGGCCGCTGCAAGTGTTGTTGAGGTTCTAAACGAGATGCTGGGTACAAATGTTAACCCCGAGCCACTCCTACAGGAGGCCCAGGCCATCGAGTCACGCCTCAAGAAGCTCGCAGAGACCGTTCAGGGGGAGGCAGAAACACCCATATACATGTAAAAGTTTATATATGAAGAGATCCAATATCTTTTTACTCTTTTGGTAGGGCCCGTAGCCTAGCCAGGATAGGGCGTCGGACTTCTAATCCGAAGGTCCCGGGTTCAAATCCCGGCGGGTCCGCTAAAAACAGGTGAGTACGGAGGGGCCCGTAGCCTAGCCAGGATAGGGCATCAGACTCCTAATCTGAAGGTCCCGGGTTCAAATCCCGGCGGGTCCGCTCACATTTTCTATTCTGATTTTAAGGGTTGACTTATAAAGGTAGCTTTTAAATAAAAAGTCATTTTCCGTTGATTATAAATTTACCTGAAGTATGCGTCAAGTGTCTCGGCAGGGAACCTTATCTCACCATATTTACCCCCGCCACCTGGTATCACGGTGAGTGAACCCTCCCTGAAGGCCTCAACTGCCACCGCAACACCGGCATCGATCCTTCCAATATCCTCAATGGGGGCGCTAAGAAGAACATCGATCTCTGTCCCGAACTCCCCCACAAGGCCCTCCCAGATGCCCTGCACGAACTTTGTTGTGACACCCTTACCATACTTCATCCCTATTATCTCTGCAAGGGGCATGATATGGACATACGGCGGCCTGTGTGGTGGATGGTGTGGCTCATCCCAGGTTGAAAGTTCATAGATCCTGTAGTCAACCCCCTTCTTGATCCTGCCTCCGCAGGGGCATTTCATCTTCATCTGAAGTGCCTCTTCAGGGCTGTAAATTCTGTAGCACCTTGTACAGGCAGTCATATGGTACTTTCCAAGGCGGGGGTCCAGGCCATAGTTTGCCCTGATCCTGCACTTTCTGATTGACCTTTTGAGGGATGTGAAGGATACGTCATCCATTTCAAGCTGGTTGAATTCCCTCCCAAGCCTGTGGGGCCAGGGTGAATGGGCATCTGAATTCGTTAGGAAGGGTATGTCTGCAAGTTCAGATATCTTATCTGCCATTTCAGTGTCCGCAGAGAGTCCCAGTTCAAGGAAATCCGGCCTTTTTCCGTAGCAGTCCATGTAGCTGTCATATGATTTGTACATGCTGGTCCAGGGGGTGAAGGCATGTGCAGGACCAGCGATACCATCGTATTCATGTACCATTTCAAGTATCTGGGCCCCGTTCATCCGCACCCTGGGCCTTCCATCTGAGCTGCTGGTTGAGGGCATCCTCTCCCCCATCTCCTCTGCAGCCTCCAGGGATGGGAGTATTATGAGGTGGTGAATCCTCCTTGAGTCCTCAACCTCCGCGGTTATTATGAAGCTGCACTCATCCCGCGCATACACACCATCCCCTGCGTATTCAGTGGATTCCTCAATGATTTTTCTCCAGCCGGGGTGGAATGCGTCCCCTGTTCCCACGATATGGAGGCCCTTGAGTTTTGCCTGGGGCGCTATTGTCTCAATGACCATGTTACGGGATGTTGCCCTTGAAAAACAGCTGTGTATATGTAGATCGGCATTTAAAATCATTTAATCAGCCAGAAAAAATAATTGAGAATCATCCTATGTAACGGAGGTCCTCCTCGCCGGGCTTGAGATTCATCCTGTCAATCATCTCCTGCTCCATCTGCTGGGCCCTGGAGATCATCTTCCGTGTCTCCTCTGCACGCTCCTCGAGTTTCTCAAGGTCAACCTGGAGCTTTGTCATCTCAAGGAGCACCTCAAGAAGCGCCCTTGCAGCCTCCGCATCTATGAAGTAGCCTGGTGTTTCACCCATGAGGCAAACTCCACGCATACCCCTCATCCTTCCCATTCCAAGGAGCAGTCCCGATGCACCTATTATACCTCCATCGGCAGAGCGAAGGATAACATCATGCTCTTTAAGGCTCTCAGCAAGTTCCATATCCGTGGCCGCACCGTAAACCCTTGCCTTATCAACAGGCTGGCCGGTTGCAAGTCCCCCAAGGGTGTATATTCTTTCAACACCGTAGCCCTCAACAAAGTCGAGTATCATACCGCAGATCTCATACTGGCCCTCAGGTGAAAGGCCCTGGGTGTTTCCAACAAGTATTATATAATCCCTTTTATCCTCACCAGCCTCCCTGAGGTAGTAAAACTCGTTCTTCATGGGTTCAACTATGCCATTCTCATCTACCAGAACCTGTGGTGGGAATGATGGAGAGTAGAGTTCAGCGAACCTGACCGCCTGGAGTTCATCAATTATATGGTCAGCGGCGAGTTTCCCGACATGCCCTATCCCTGGAAGCGCCTCAATGAAAACCGGGCTGGAAAGTTCAACATCCTCCAGAATGTTTATGGTTGTTTCCCTCATTTTATTCACCACTACTTCTCAAGTAAAACCTCTCTTTTGAGTCTTCTCCGGTATTCGCCATACCTGTCCTCAGGGGAAAATTTTGGGGGATAAACAACCCCTGTTGATCCGCCGCAGCGGGGGCATACATCCCTAAGGGTGTACTCCATGCATGAACGGCATCTTCTCATCTTCATGTCAGTTCACGGAGGAATTCTCCCTCTCCACCCTCTTTTTCCACTATATCTATGCACCTCTGGGCCGCTTCCTTGAGCTGTTTCTCGGCCTTGAGGTAATCTGTTGATTTCACTATCAGCCTGTACCTGGGGGCCCCGACGGCCTGGACGGTTATGCCCTCATCCTGGGCGGATTTAAGGGCCTTCCTGATTATTTCAACACCGTTGGGTGCATAGGACTTTATATCAACATATCCTGTGATCTGAACCTCGGGGGGTGTTATGTTACGTTTGGCCACCTCTGTTATGGCAGCGGCCCAGTCCTCTGGGACTCCCTCCTCCAGAAGTGCCTTTTCACCCTCCTCTGCAGCGGTTTCAAATGCACCGTAGAGGTCGCCGAATATGTCCATGAGTTCGTATCCGACCTCCTCATAGGCTGTGTCAAGGTCCTTTCCCAGGTCCTTTGCTGCCAGTTCAAGGAACTTTTCAGCCTTCTGCTCTATCTTCCAGGCCTGGATCTTCTTTGTACGCTGGTCCTCCCTTATCCTCTTCATGGAAACATCCACGTGCCCCTTCCTGGGGTTCACACGGAGGACCCTGGCGACTATCTTCTGGTTTTCCCTTACGAAGTCCCTTATATTCTTAACCCATCCAGAGGATACCTCGGATATGTGAATGAAAGCCTCCTTCCCTGGATATTCCTCCAGGGTTGCGAAGGCGCCGTAGTTGAGGACCTTGTGAACGGTCCCAACCACCAGTTCACCCTCTTCAGGCCATTCATTTTTTCTTCTTACCATGAAAAACACCTAGATTAATCCAGGACCTCTAGAATCTGGGCTTTGATCTTTGATTTTCCTCCTGTTGGCTCAACAAGTGTTTTACCGCAGATTATACACTGGACGTATGAGGCTGCCCTGTCAAAGACCACCTGCTGGTTTCCACAGTCCATGCATTTAACCCGGAGAAAATTACCTTTCGTATTGTAGAACATCACACATATCACCCCTAGGCTACAAATTCAACTCTTCCAGCCCTGAAGGACCTTTTCTTGATGTGTGATTTTCCACATTCCTTGCATTTGAGCCTGAGGTCAAGTTTCTTGACGGGTTTGTTACCTGAGGGGAGTGGACGTGGGTAACCCCTGTAACCGGCTGTTACACGTCTGAACTGCCTCTGACCCCATTTGAGTTCACTTGCCTTTCTTCTCTTTGATTCAAGTACCTCGTGAACTGTGTGCTTTCTACAGTTTGGACAGTAAGTTCTTCTTTCCTTGGGAATCTTCATATCTAATCACCTCTTAAGTGAAAAAGTAAGCCTTTAAAATAACTGGAACTTTTTTTATACTGGGTTAGTATATCTCAAATCTCTATTTATACCTTTGTATGGAACCTTTCAGACAGACAGAAATGTGCCAGGAGAATGGTATTTATGAGTACCTTATCCTCCTGCCCTTCCTTGCATTTATAAACACATCTGCATTGAGCGATGGGAGTGTAACAATGTCCTGCGGTCGAAATGGGCCGTAAATTTTTTCATCGACCCCCATTATTCTTGCAGGCACCTCCTCAAATATCAGCACAGTCTCAATGTCCCCTCCCTTATCATCCAGTCCATTGGCCCTGGTTTCAGGTTCCCGGTGGCTGGAATTTTTTTCCTTCCGCTTCTGGATAATTTCAGGTTCTACACGGGGTTCCTTCTCTTTATCAAGTTCTATCGAAGGAATTATTTTCTCCCTGAATTCCCTCAGGGTCTCTATAAGTGAAAAGTAGAGTTCCTCCTCCTCGGGGGTCATGTTGAGGGGGGTTGTATCCTGGAGGTCAAACTGGGGTTTCCCGTTGAACAGGTGGTATGACCTCTGGACGTTCATCACTGCACTGTCTGTTATCTTGTGCTCCCTTCTCTCGCAGATCTCGGTGGCTATCCTCTGGGTGTCCCTTATAAGGTAGTGTTCCTTTGCAAAGGGGTCGTTTCCAACCGCCTCGAGGAGATCCTCAAGGTAGCTGTGGACCCTCTCATAGAAGTCATCACCAACCCTTGCAAGACCGCTTTCAGTTCTCTCCTTTTTCTGAATCCTCCTCAGTTTCTGAAAGAATTCGTCCAACCCCATTCCTCACCAGCAGTTATTCCTCTGCCTCGATTCTTGGAGCAAGGAGGAAGCTCAGCTCTCCCTCATTGCTGGCCATCTTTAGTGTTAGTTTAAGGGGCATGTCATCTCCAAGGTTGATGATTGCTGTCTCACTGAACTTATCGGCCTTGAGCATCTCCTTTATCTTGTCAAGTGAGTAAACACTCCTTGCAGGTTTACTTATTTTTTCACCATGGAGATATTCTATCTCGGCGTCTCCGAATTCTCCCTCGGCAGATGCCATGAAGCGATCCTCATCAACACGGAATGTTATCTTATCGGAGAATATGTCTATATCTGCTATTGAGTCCTTGAGGAGCTGGAATGGCACCTCAAATTCGTTCTCATACTGGATTTCAGGAGGACTTGGGGTTTCATATTCAATGTCAATCAGCCTTATCTTGAAGGTCCTTACGGCCTCTCCCTCAAACTGGACTATAAGGTTCCCCTCATCGGTTGAGAGTATAACCCTGTCGTTTGCCTTGGCCCTCTTGAGGACCTTCATGAGTTCCTCTGTATCCACGTTTATCTTCTCTGGTTCATCGCAGACGTATTCATCGAAGAGTTCAGATTTCAGTTCAAGGTGCACGTATGTGATGTGGGACCTGTCAAGGGCGTCGAGACGCAGGCCTTCGGCACTGATCTGTATCTGAACCTCATCAACGATGGATGATATGGCATCGAAGCTCGTCCTTAAAATGTTAGGATCATTCAATTCTGCCTTGAACATTTTCGTCCTCCTTATCCTATATAGCTAGATATTGGGGTCATTCTTTATATACTATTCTTCCTCTTTTTCCTCTTCCCCTGTTTCAGCACTCTTAACCTGTTTATAGAACCTTTCAAGGGGGGTCCTGCCTACGATGCTCTGTACCATCGAGGCACCCAGCAGCAGGAGACCTGTGAGTATGAGGAATGCTGCAATGACCGTGTTCTCACCTGAGACAACATTATCCACAACCCTCTCTGATGAACCGATAATTGCGATTATTCCTGCGATTATAAGGACCGCTCCAAGGGCCATTGCTGAGTACCTGACTATTTCATCCCGGTACCTTATTATCAGTGTCACCGGGAATCCATGATCAGATTCATCCTTCTGGATTTCTTCCCTTATCCTCGATATGAAACCCTTCAGGGAATTGAGTTCCCCTGATTTCTCCTTGCTTTCAGTTCCGGAATCCTTGGTTCCGGTTTTTTCGGTGCTCATCGTGAACCGTCCTCAATCTTCAGAATCTAAAGCAGAGCACTTCATGCCTCAATCGTATTCCCTCCAGGTGTACTTGCAGCGGGTGCACCTGAAGAACCTTGTTTCAGATTCATCAGCCCTTCTTGTCTGCTGCAGCCACCAGAATGCCTCCATGTTACCGCATTTTGGGCATTCCACCCTTGTTGTTGGTAGTGTGCTCACATCATCTCCTGTGAATATGACGTTGTCCTTTGATTCAACTTCCTCTGAAAAGTTGTATTTGTCCTTGAGTTTATCTGTGATATCCTTTTCATAGCCACACTGACAGCTGAATTTTCCCTTCGCAGGAAACATTACAGCTCCGCACCTGGGACAGAACTCCATTTTCTTCCTCCTGATAAGAGAAACTAAATTTTTTGATTTTTAAAATTTTTCTGCAATGACACTTATAATTTTTTTGATTTAATTTACTCCATTCTGGTTTCTAATGGATTTTATGAAGTCATCAAGTATCCGTGAATGGTCAAATGCAAGGTTATCATAGGGTATATCATCAATATGGAATACCCTGGCTTCGGCAGCATCGGATCCTCCAACAGGTCTTCCTGAAGCAGCTGCGGTGAAGCAGATGCTTACGGTGTGCCCCCTGGGATCCCTTGAGGGGTCCGAGTATACGCCAAGAAGTCCCTCCAGTTCCACCTCAAGTCCTGTCTCCTCAAGGGCCTCCCTCCTTGCGGCTTCCTCCACTGTTTCCCCGTATTCAACGAATCCTCCTGGAATGGCCCATGAACCCTCATATGGGGGTTTTCCCCTTCTTACAAGTACCAGGGTGTCCTCTGATAACCTTATTATCACATCAACTGTGAGCAGTGGTGCCCTCATATCAATACCTCATGCGCTGCCCCTTGACTCGCCAAGTTTAACCCCTGATGCAATGATATGTGCCGCCCGGAGGGGCTCGGGAATGGAACTTCTGGTCGTTGAGAGCCTCACAATCTCAGCTGCATCCTCCGGGTCTATACCGGCAGTCTGTATGTAGACCACATCGGTGGATTCTACCCTGTGGATCTCCCCGGCGTCCTCTATCATCTGCCACCTCTTCTCCCAGTCAGGGAATCTGTGCTTCAGGGCTCTCCTTATCCTCTCAAGGTCAGGGTATTTGCGTACAACCACTATGACAGGGAGTCCGGTTCTTGAGGATATCTCATTTATATCCGCCACGTTGAAGCCGCCGAAGGTAAGGCCATCCAGCATTATAACCCTCAGCTGGTTGAGGTGCCTTGAGCCATTCACCATTTCAACTATCTTCTCTGTGGCATCATCCCCATCCACCCTTATCTTCGTTGTGAGGACCCCATCAAGCCATTGCCCTCCCCTGAAGACTGTGCCCACCAGGAGCACGTGCTCGTCACTTCTTGGTGTGAATGGGGCATCATCTATCCCGAGAATCCTTATCTCAGATTTTATCTGCCTGAAATTACGGTTCTCCATAAAAATAGTTAGGCTGACTCTATGAGTGACCTGAACTCATCGCATCTCTCAATTAGAGTCCCTGCTGCCTTAATGAGTGATTTCTTGGGGCTCCTTGCCCTTATGTAAAGCTGTGGTTCCCCCACTATTGGGTGGTCGATGGAGTAGGCCGCGGCCTTAACGGTTTCATCCTCCATCAGTATGCTCCTCAGTACATTGCAGAGGGTGTGTGTTTCGCCCTCGAACACTATCTCCATTTCATATCTCTTGTTAAGAATGAATTCCATTTTTCATTACCCCTTAACCTTCATAATTCGCTGATAGTTTCCTTTTTTCCCTGTTTTCACAGTTGGGACACCTCACCTCGTCCCTGCCGTTAATCTCCATGAAGTGCCTGCACCTTGTGCACATGGCCTTTATGACACCCAGGTCACGGGAGGATGTCTGGAGGTCTATACCATCAAGGCCCATAACCTTTGTAACCCTTGCCTCCACTATATCCCCTATCCGGAAGGCCTCTGTGAGTTTAGAGAGGTAGCCCTTCTTTGCCTGTGAGACATGGACGCCCCCAACAAAGTAGGTTGCAAGGGCCCTCCTGTTACCCTTGATGCTGTGTATCCTCACAAGGGCTCTCTGGCCCCTCACATCTATTACCTCTCCAATGACCCTTGAGCCTGTCCTGAGGACGGGTGGTGTGCTGAACTTTGAGATTACCTTTATGCTCTTATTCCTATCATCCCTTGCCACCTCTCCAACAACAAGGGACTTTATTTCTCCATCGTCGTCGTAGGTCCCCTCTGAGGGGAGCACCTCTTCACTTACAGCTAAAAAGTCTCCGGGAAAAACGATGTCCCCAGATTTAACTTTCATCCATTCACCTCTTGAAGGTAAAAACAATACCTCATAGTTACAGTGGGTTATGATTACTTTCTGATTATATATATGCTTTTTGTATGATAAGTTGAGGATCGATCGTTACTCACAGCGTATGGCTGTAAGATGTTAACATGGTTTCTGCAGGATTATCCGTCTGCTTCTCAGTGAACCACCGATCCCAGGTAAGAT